>JADYXQ010000094.1 GCA_021772135.1 Candidatus Obscuribacter sp. | reverse complement strand
CTTTCGATTAAATAGTAAAATCAGGACATCCGGTTTTTTTTGTTGTCTTAAGCAACTGCATTCAAAACCGGATACCCCTTTTTGGCAAGACCTCTTGTCTCATATTTAGACCATATGCTGCTCGTTTGCTTGTCGCTCTACACTGTTACCTCGACAACTATATGTATTAATAGCTGGGGTTGTTTAAAAAGATGCAAAAGTAAAAAGAGGTTGATTTGGATTCAACCTCTTTTTACGTGGGAAATTATTCTTTGTCGCGAAAATATTCCACCGCCAGGATAATAATGAACGGCAGCATAAAGCGCCAGTGCATGCCAAATATTGCAAACGCGATCATGGCCAGGGCATTGTAGGTAAAGGATGTGATGGCCGCTCTGGCGATACGTCTGCCTGTGGCATGCTTAACTTGATCTGTGGGGATAATCGAACGTACAAAGCGCAAGACTGGCTTGCTGACAAAGTAAACTATTACGAGGGCAATGATTGTCAGGACAATTGATGCTAGTGAGTTCATGATTTTTGTTTTTTGAGTAAAGTAAAAGTGAGGTTGTACTTACGTTCAACCCCACTGTTTCCATCCAGATTATTGCTTGGCCTTGTCGATGTTGATGAAAGGCATCGGTGCTGCTCCGGTCAAAGTTGACGGTAAAACTCCATTCCAGACATGCACTGCTTCATATTGAATCAAGTTAGGATTCTTCGCCAGGGCTGCGGTTCACTTTAGATTCAATCGAGTTGTTAAACTCGTCCGAAAATTTGAAGTCGGTTATGGCTACGCTGCTGATACTTAGCGCACCACCCAGATTTTTACCTTTCAAAGTTACATCTACGTAGTGTCGAATCTGGTCTTCAACTTTCGTTTTGGCATGTTCGCGCTTGGTTATAAGTTCTTCTGCTGTGTATAACGCGGTTACGGCTTTAACTGATTCCTGCACTCCCGGATTGATTATGGCTGCATCAATTTGTTCAATGTTGCCGATCTTCTGAAATAATCCAGGGGTGGAGCTGCTTACCAGGGAGTAGGTTACCGTTACTTCAGTCGTTACTTTCTGAAGGTCTTTGGATGCTGCGTGGTTCGAGGTCTTGTGCGGGGTCAACCGAACGGAAATAGTGGTGACGTCTTTCCATGGAGCCTTGAAGTGGAAACCTTCTTCCAATACAGTCTTGTCAACGGCACCAAAACTTCCTAAAATGCCTGCGTGACCAGATGGCACTGAAACACCCAGTTTGCATGTGATTACAATCAGGAAGATAAGCGCGATAAAAGCGCCTACTAATTTAACGATTTTTCCGGCGGTGAGGTTTGCAAAGAAACCTGTTTTTTGCTCTTGCATGTTTGTTGTTTTTTTTTGATTTGTTGATCTGCATAATTACTTCAGCCCAGCGCCGCAGGTCAGACGCAAGACTTGCTTGGTAAGGCGGGAGATTTTCTCCAGCCTAATTCAAATTGACGGCAAGCCAGGGCACGTTTTTTTGCACGAGAGCGCTTATCAGACCGCTGACCACCGCTGAAGCTGTAATCTGGGCGGTTTTGTACTCTTCGCTTTTCTTTTTGTCTTTGACCGCTATTGCCAACGTCTCCTCATCAAAGGCCTGACCGGCAACATTGTTCAATCCGGCCAATTGAAACGCCATGGTACTGTCGCAGGCGCAAGAGCTTATTGAAGCGATGGTAAAAGCGCTGTTTTCTTCGCGTTTCTGCGACTCGGTGATCAAGGTGGCGGTAAGCTGGCTGGCCATCAACCACATGTTCTTGAAACGAGCGCAGTTAGCGTTTGCTTCTTCGGCAATGGCGTGCAAGTGGTCTGGTGTGCCTTTGACATGAGCCTGCAAACAAAGTGTTTTGTCGGCGGTCATCTCAAGCAGAGCGGCGTTGTGAAGAAAGGTTTGAGTTTTTTCTATTATTCGGCTCAGAATTGAACCGACTGCATTGAGTCCTTCCACTGTTCCAAGTGTGCGGGCAATGCGGTATTCCCACTGCTCATTGTCGGGCAGCTCCAACATTCTTTTCATTTCGCCGACCGTTACGCTGATTTCACTGCCGATGCTGCTTGCCAGTTGTTCTGCCATGTGGGTAAGAAAAAGAGCGGTCAAAAAGTAAGCGCGTGCTTTCTTGTCTGTGCAGGTTTTTTCCAGCCTGTTAATGGCCTTTTCCAGGGCGCTGATCTGGATTCTGCGGTGGTCGTTTAAATCTTTAACCAGCATAAGCTGGCTAAGAGCGTTGTTCTCATTCATGGTCGTGCATTTTAAAGTGTTAAACAATCCGGTAACACCTGAGCACTCGTTACGACACGGGCTGAATCAGGTAGTAGTTCCCATCAGTATGGTCAGGTACAAGGTCGTAATTCCAGCCTTTGCCTTTGATTTCGGCCAGAAGTTTGGTTTCTGTTTCTTTAGTCTTGAAACCACTCTGGCTGAAAGTGAAGGCGGTGCCGCCTTTCTTCATGGCCGTCGCAATCAGTATGCGCCTGACAAAATCAGTGTTGGCTTGTTTTTTCTTTGCAGCCCTGGCCTCGGCTGGTGTCGGAAATTCATTCATACGTAAATTGCATTTTTACGATGCTGGAAGCTAAAAGCTCCCAGCATCTGGTGAAGATAATTAATTCAAATACTGCCGATTCAATTATCACGTGGGCCTGCCGGTCCGGGAATGGGGCCATCATCAGGGCCGGGTTGCCCTTGCGGAACCTGACGTTCTAGCTCGGCGATGTTGCCGTAGGTGAGGAAGGCATCGCGTACCATGGAATTGCAGGCACCAGCTACGGTGGCGGCGGTGAGCGCGTAAGCGCTGAGCCACTGTTTGCGGAAGGTAGCATCTTTTGGCGGCAAATCGCCAATTATGATCATGGTATTGATAGCCAGGTCAGCAAGACTGACGGCTTGCTCAATAACCATATTGCCGAATTCGACAATTGCGCCCAGAGTGCGCCATTGCACTTGCGCTTCCAATGTTTGATTTTCTGGCACGAAAAACGCCGTACTAGCCTTCTTTGAACAAAGCGTAAGCTCACCCACGACCGAATCGACAACGCTGCGCAGTAGCCGTAATTGAGTGCTCACTGTGCCGTTCGGCGCAACAGTCGGCTGATTACCTTCATCGCCGCAACTAATGCGCGATAGCATGTAGGTGCTGACCTGAAGCATGAAACCACTTGCTCTGCTATAGAGCTCCTGACCGATAAACTGGGCATGAGCGAGCAAATTGATTTTGACCATCAGCTCAATAATGAGCTTTTCGCGATGAGCGTCGTCGGCGGTGGCATGTGCAAGTTGAATCAGTGATTCAATTTCCTCCCTGACTCTGCCGCATTGAATTTGCAGCCAGTCGTGCTGGTCCAGGCATTTCAAACCCGAGAAGATGAGCACCGCGGTGCGGTGTTCATGCTTTTCTGTGGGCAGGTAACTCTGCAATATTTGACGCAGCATGCGGCACTGTAAGTCCAGGCCGTTTTGTGAAGAGCCGTACCGTGAAAGGCCTCTCAACAGTTCTGTGATTTTTTCTTTGCGAATCATTGATACTAGATTTTAAAAGGTGAATAAATAAATTACCGTTTACGCTTCAGCCTCACCGAAGAGCAGCTGCAGCTGAGCAAGCAAAGCTTGTTCGCTGATTACTGATTCTTCGAACAAGGCATGAGAAGGGTTACCCAACGCCGGAGTGTCGTAGCCAATCACAATGCCTGACAGGGGGCCTGAGTTGATAAAATTATCGACCTGCTGACCTTGTACGGCGGGCACTTGTTCTGCCGTAATCATCGAGCGCAAAATGGCGGTTTGCACTAGGTCTGACTTGGATACTTCAGCTGTGAGGCTGTCGTAGTCTGCTTCAGAAAGCAGACTTAGAGTTAGCACCGCGGTCAATACTTTTGAGCGAGTGCATTCGTGGGCGAGCCTTTGACTCTGGTGGTCGGTTAAGAAACAATTGGCGGCTGCGATCAATTGTTCGTTGTTGTACTTTGCAAGTTGAGCAATCATGATTGAAAATTTTGTGCACAATGAGTCATCGTCACAGTGCTGGTTTAACATTTGTTTTAAAAGCTTTTCTCGTAGGAACTAAATGATGCGCCGATTAAGCCATTCAGGGATTAACCAATGAACCAGATTTGCGGCTGACTGCCTCAGTCTGGTCCATTAGTTAGTCTCCGAATCGGCAATTTATTTCTTCAGAAAATCGGCAATCTGCCTGCGACCCAGAGCAATGCGTGAACCATCGGCTTCTATGTGCAGTACTACAACCTGTGTGTGTGCGCCGGGCTGAAATGACTCTCTTTTGCCGGAAGCAGTGTTGCCCAGGTCGCTTACGTGCAACAGACCTTCAACACCATCTCCGATGTGAGCAAAGTATCCGTAGGCTTTTGCCCTCAAGATTTCTGCTTCAACCACCATGCCTGGTTCCAACATTCTCAATGTGCGTTTCTTGCCGAGCGCTTTCATAGAGAAACCAATGCGCTGCAATTCGGGCTGCACTTTAGTTACTTCTACTTCAATAGTCTCGCCGATTTTCAACACATCGTTGGCCTTTCTGCGCGGGTAACCGATTACCTCTGTGCGGTAGATAAGCCCGGTAACGCCGTTGCCGATGTTTACCAGAACGCTCAGGTCGGTGTCGTTCTTGCCTGCTTTGATAAACTTCACCACGGTGCCTGTAACCGTATCGCCAAGATTGAAGGCGGCAATTTGTCTGGTGATGTTGTCTCTTTCGGCATCTTTCTGGCTCAAAACCAAATAGCCGAATTCACCGCCCTTGTGCGGATCTACGCCCTGAATTTTGGCATTGATTACTTTGTTCAACATCGATTCGACATCGGAACCAAAGCTCAGCTCCGAGTTAGGAATAAATCCACGCACACCTTTAAGTGCATCCGATTCGAAAACAATTCTCAAGCCAGCCACTTTCTTTGTGCGTCTGTCGCTAGCCAGAGAGAACACTCTCACCGCCACATGCTCACCGGCTTCGTTGATTTCTTTCAACGCTTGCCACGATTTTGCCTGCACATGCGACGCCGTAACGATACCTTCGTCATTTCTTTTGGAAGTGACATAGAAAGTCTCGTTGTCGCCGATTTCAAGGTTACCGGCATCGGTGGCTGGTACGAAGGCGTCGTACTTGAGGCCGATGTTGACGTAGATGCCCTTTTTGCTTTTGCCGGTCACTTCACCTGTGATGAAGTCTTTAGGAAAAGGACTGGTTGCAGAACTGGTGCCGCCAAGAAGGTCGGTCATTTGCTGATGTTGTAACTCTGCTGTGGCCAGCTCATCAGGTGCCAGAAACTCAGGGTCGATTGTTCTCAGGCGATCCAGGCCGAACAGTTTTCTGTTTGCATTTTTGGTTTTCTTTGCTGCTTTTGCTTTTGCGTTTGACATGTTGTTTAAAATTAGTGCTCGTTAGAGCGTTTAAAAATAAGCCCCTGTGCATTGCTAATTGCTTAACGCCGCAGTTTTGCGCCGATGTGTCCGTTGTTAAAGGAGGCACAAAGTCGTCTTCAGGTGGGGATAACTGAATGTTTTTGATAAAGAAAGTTGTGTTACTGAAAAAACTGAGTGGTGAAAAAACTGGGTGAAGTTAGTTGCTGTGTTGAGTGACAATCAACTTCTTCAACTGGCGTTTTGCCCATGCAGGTAAATGCTTACCGTAGCTAAGGCCAGAGCCGAGCACTTTGCCGAATTCTTTGTCTTCTTTTGTCTGCATTGATGAATGGGCAAAAATGTCCATCGCGCTAACCGGGTGTGTAACGGCAAACTGTAGTTCTTCTTTCTGCTGTCTACGTTTGCGACTGGTGTAGGTAGCGTGACCGACAATGATGGTTACTGCTGTGAAAGCGAGAAGGGCGAAGATGTTACTACTTTTCATGACTGAGAAATTTTGAGGTGAAAAAATGTTGAAAAATTCTTTGAAAAATTGCTGACTCTTTCCAATCTCCTCAAACGGAAGATTCAAATATGCGGGAATGGCAGGTACATGCGTTTGAAGGTTTTTTGTTGAATCTTGTGGAGAGGTGGTGATTGAGTTATGTCATTACCCTAATGCCGTGGCCCTGCAGATCAAAGAGTTTTTCCCGTAGCGCACCGCTAAACGGCTAGGCCGCTAAAGCGCCTGGATTGCCTTGATGCCCCAGCAGTGCCAATTTCATCTTTTATAAAGCCAAATCAGTGTGGGCATCCTCCCATGGTCAATTGCCTTTGTAAACTGACTCGGGTGCTGCTACAGCGCCTGGTCTTGCCTCCTTGTCGGGCAGCGAAAAATCCGCAAGATCTCGCCGCTTTTGCCTTCTGCTTGTGTGATATGGTGCTAATGTTAAGTAACTCAGTTGCGACAATTGCTCAATGTTTGTCGGGATGTCTGCAGAAGCCGTGAGCGTTTCCCAATTAGGGCGTACGCCCCCAGGTTATAATGAAGTCCCAGGGTTTATTCATGCGATTTCCACAGCTCAAACTTTCGCACAAAGGCATATTAATGGTGGCGTTGCCTCTGGCCATTCAGGGCGGCGTTTACCTCAAGCTGAAAAGCGATCTGGCAAATCTCGAGCGTGAAACCCATGAACTAGATGTGCGTCGCGACATCGTCAACCGTGTCAACCAGACTTTGCTCTATACCTTTTATGGCTTTCAGTCTTTGATGCAGTTCAAACTTTACGGCAAAAAGAGCAGTCGCGTTTATTTTGAGACTTATACAAAAAATCTGATCAAAGAAAACGATGAACTGGCCGATATTATTGACAAAACAGAAGGCGATAAAACTAAGGGCGCCAGATTGAGATTTCTTTCTCGCGACTATATTGTCGCTTTGAAAGAGTCGCAATTTAACCCAGATGAGCAGAATCAATTCGCTTCAATCACTGATGATTTGCTGCGCAATATTCACTTTCGCGATGTCTCCCGCGAAATGTTTACCGCCCTTAAAGACCTCGGACTTTCTGAACAAGCCAGAGTAAGCGATGCTTCCGGCCGAGAAGAAGCGTATCGGCGCAAAGTACAGCAGGCTACCGATATGACTGTGCTCTTCAATGCGATTGTGGCACTGCTACTGGCCATCGCTTTCGTGCGCGGCACAGTGGCCAAGCTTGATATTCTCAAAGAAAATACTAGACGCTTTGCCGGCAGTAAGCCGCTTCTAGAGCGGCTCAACTCCACTGATGAAATCGGTGAGCTAGACAGCTTTTTCCATACCATGGCCGAAGCCCTGACCGAAGCTCGTTTGAAAGAGAAATATATGAATGCGCTTTTGCAAGACAGCAAAGAGCGTCTAGAAAATCTGATCAATAATATTCCTGCAGCACTGGTAGTCACCGACGAAAAGGGTCGCATACAATCGCTCAACCCCACTGCTGAGCAACTCTTCGGCTATACCAATGATCAGCTCATTCAACAACCGGTAGATAAACTTTTTGCTCGGCCGGCCAAAGGCGAGTCTTTATTTGAGAAGCTCAAAACTGGCTCAGGTGGCCATCCCGTCGCGCTTGAAGGCTTGTCTTCCGAGCAAGAAATTATTGCTGTAGAAGTGACCGCTACTCATTTTGCCGGACCCGACGGCAAAAGTATTTTAGCGACAATCATCGACGTCACTGAGCGCTATCGCCTCGAGGCCCTCAAACACGAGTTCTACGCTATGGTCAGTCACGATATTCGCACCCCCCTTACGACTATCAGTGGTATCTTACAGCTAGCCCGCATGGGTCGGTATGGCGAAGTCAATCGTGAGCTGGCGGCTCGTTTTCAGGTAGCTGAAGACAATACCCACCGGTTGCTTGAGATGGTCAACAAATTGCTTGATCTCGATAAGTTGCAAGAAGGCACCGTTGAACTGTTACTCGAGCATGTACCGGTAAAATTCGTGGCTGGCGCAGCCATTGGATCTACATTAGCTCAGGCCGAAGCTAAGCAAGTAACGATCTCATGCCTTGATCGCAATCTGTCGGTGATGTGCGATCCGCACTATCTGACTCAGGTGATGACCAATTTGCTCGCCAATGCCATCGGTTATTCGCCGGCCTGCGGCGCCATATTGATTGAAGCCCAGGAGCAAGAAGGCGGGCGCTATGTCTGTATCAGCGTCAGCGACCAGGGGCCCGGTGTGCCTGAGGCGGCTCGTGCTGCGGTTTTTGAACGGTTTAAGCAAAGTGATGCGCGACGCGATCGCAAAAGTGGTTTTGGCCTTGGCCTTTCCATTTGCAAAACGATTATCGATCTGCACGGTGGCCAAATAGGTGTAGATGCCGCTTCCGGAGCCAGTGGGGCGCGATTCTGGTTTAGATTAGCCAGAGGCTAATAAGCTTTCACTGCAGGCTTAGAGCCGGCCAGGCTGCTCGATGACTCTCGGGTCACCAGATTGCCCACGGTGCTGATGAAGCGATCGCCGCCGTCACCATTTAAGTGCACGGTGTCGTAAAAGTCGGCGTTCTGATAAGCGCCAGACTTGTCGAGATCAATGAATGGCACAGACGATTGTTTTGAGGTTGTCTCTACAAAAGAGATGTACTGGTCGTACATGCTGCCCGGCATCAGCTTACGGTTGTCTTCGGTCAGGGGCATGGCCACGACACATAGCTTGATTTGGCGCTTCTGACAGAGATCCACCAGCGCTTTGAAGCACAGTTTTTGTTTATTGAACTGCTGTTCGTTGAATGATTTATATCTCTGTCTGTACTCTTCGATGCTTTTCGTCCAAATTTCAGTGCGGTTTCCGCCCACTAAGAAACCGGCCAGCGGATCGTTGGCACCGGCTATGGTGGCTATTTGCGCTTTCTTGTCGCGCATGAGCCCAGCGGCCAATTTTTCGCAACTTTCTTGAAACTTAGTTTGATAGCGGCCGCGTTTGCGATAAATGTAATTGGTGCGGTTGAGCATAAAATCGATGCGCTCTTCATAGGTATTGAAGAAGAGCTGACTGACTGTGGGCATATCGGAGAATGTGACCAGTTGGTCAAATACCGAAGTCAGTGCCATACCGCCGGCGGTATCATCCATAAAGTCGCGCGGGGCAATGCCGTATACCAGCACTTCGGGTTTGGTTTCTTCAGTCAAAAGCTTATCGACGATTAAATAGGTGTCGGAGACAAACTGCCCGGCGGTGGCCAGACTGACGACGTCTGCGCTCATGCCTGCGGCGGACAATATATTTTTCAATTGTTTGCTTTCATGATGATTCATGCAATCTTGATGGAAGAAGCCGTGTTTGACGTCGGCGCTCCATAAAGGGGCGATAATCAATGATGAACCAATCAAGACAACCGGTTTAGCCTTACCGGCGCTTATTTGCAGACGTTCAGAAGCTCCCATCAACGCTCGTTGAATGGTATCTCCCGCTCCTTTGTCTTTTTTCAAACAGAGTGAGACTGGAATAGCGATATTGATGGCCAGGAAGACCGAAAGGGCGACGGCCGTGCTGCTGATTTTCACTGATTAGCCTTGTGTTGTCATGAATAGTCTAAGCCAAGGTTGAAAGCCATACCTTAGCCCTGTCTCATAAGGGCGCTCTTGTAACTCATCAATATGCTTATATAATCCAGCAGCGCCTTTAGTCACAAATTAGGAGTATTCATTTCATGCTTGCGCCGATCCTTAAAGCTTGCTCTTTAGCCATCACTCTTGCCGCAGCTTCCCTCTTGTCACTGCCGGCGGTGGCAGCTTCGGCCGATCCGACACAATTCATCATGGAATATTATGCTGCTAAAGCCAAAGTCAAATTTCCTCTGGAACTGCACGGCTATTATTCAAAACGGCTGGAAGTGAAGCAGGCCGAATTTGAAAAAATGCGCAAAGAAAATTCGCCCGAATATCAAATGATGATGCAGATGTTCAATATGATAGGCGGGCAGGAACCCACTAAAATAAAGGTTGTGAGCAAAAATACAGGCACCGCTGTGCGTCCGGTATTTAGCATAGATGCTGTTGTAGTTCCGGATCACTACAAAAAACAGATGACACCAAGTGTGAAGACATCACTGAAAGGCACAGTGGGTCTGGTAAAAGAAGCTGGCGCATGGAAAGTCGATAAAGATTATTGGAAGTTTGATGTGGTTAGTAAAGACGGCAAATTTTCAGAAACTACTGGCTTCAATGATGAGAAGAATGCCTCGGGCAGCGGTGACTCCGATAATTTAGGCAGCAGTCGCGGCATCGATAACGGCGATCTGCTCACGAAACTGATGGACGCTTTTAAAAGTGAAGCCCCTACCATGACCGAGAAAACAGGCAAGAGCATTTACGCAGTTGTGAAAGTTGACGCCGATGGTTTAATAACCGACGTCAAAGTTGGCGGCGAAAAAACGCCGCAACCGGCAGCTGAAGCTCAGGTGCGCGATTTGTTGTTGAAGACCCAGCCTTTTAAGCCCTTGCCGAAAAAATACGCCGGACAAACTAATGCCTGGATGATGTTCGATTGGTCTGACAAAGGCGACGCCATTTCCGGGCCATATTTCAGCGAAGGTGAAGTTGCCGAAAACATTTTGGGCAAAGTGCACGCCATAGAACCAGCTAGCAAATAACCAGCTAGCAAGTAACTTTGCGATTAATCAGCTAAATTTCAACGGCGAGCAATTGTATCAAATTGGTCAATGCAGGCGTTGGGCTGTGCCGATTGGCGCAGCGCCATTTGAGGTGGAAAGGCAGTTTGTGCATATAATGCCCCGAGAGCATTTCTACTATGGCTGCCTGTTCAGCATTGGTAGCACGTTCGAAAGCTTCGATTAAAGGCTCTATCGCTTTTTCGTGTTTGAGCCAACCCAATAAATAGATTGCCGCCAAGCGACGGGAGTTGCATTCTTGTTTTAGTTCGCCCACCAGATTGACGAAATTGGTGCGTTTAGCGATATCTTTCAAAACTTGTTTGGCACGGTTAACGCTCAAATGGCCGCTGCCGGTGGTGACGTTGTCGGCCATCATCTGCACAATAATGGCGCGCCATTCGGCGCTCTTGCCGGCAAATTCCAGCGACAGATTGAGAATGGGCGTTTCGCAAGTTTTCAATTTTGAAGCCGTGGGCATGGTGCTCGAAATCGAAGCGTTGAGCATCGAACGCATCGTCCGCAGGGCGAGCGCGAAAGCTGTTTCCATTACCTGAGCGTTGCTCGAACGGGCGGCAATAGAAATGTACATATCCAGTCTGGCCTGAACACTGAGTTCTTGTTCGTCGATGATTAGAGGGAGGGCGTGGCCAGTGGCGCGAGCCTCAATATAATTCGAGAGAGCCGACAAGCTGGCTACCGCTGCTTCCGGTGCGTGTGCGTGAGGTGGCCTGGTGGAGGGGTTCTGGCTGTCGTTAGTCTGCATTTTACTTCCCTGAACTCGAGGAACTTGATGAGCGGGGACTAATTCCCTGCTTACCGAATGTAAGCGGGCAAAATGACATTGACGTTACAGTCTATTTCTATGTAGCTATAATCTTGGTGTTGCTGGAGAGGGGCGGGCTTGTCAAAGGTTCTAATAGTCGAAGACGATGTGTCTATCGCTCAAGTGGTTAAAGACGCTTTGACTGAAGCGAAATACATGGTTGATATGGTGCACAACGGCGGTGACGCGCGTGAGTACCTGAAAAGCGTCACCTATGACTTAATCGTGATGGATTGGCAGCTGCCTGATACAACTGGAATTGATTTAACCACTGAGTTTCGCGCAGCCGGGGGCACGTCGCCGGTATTGTTTTTGACCGGGCGAAACACTGTGCCCGACCGTATTACCGGTCTGGATTCTGGCGGCGATGATTACCTTACTAAACCTTTTGACATCCGCGAACTTTTGTCTCGCGCCCGCGCTCTCTTACGCAGACCGGCACCGGTAACATACAAGTCGCTCAAAATACGTGAGCTCGAGCTTGACCCGGTGCAGCATGTTGTTAGTTTAAATGGCGCCCAAATCAAGCTTTATCCCAAAGAATTTTCTTTGCTGGAGCTATTTATGCGCAGCCCACAAAGAGTATTTTCAGGCGACGATTTACTCAATAAAGTCTGGCCCACCGATTCTGATGCGTCGATTGAAACAGTGCGCACCACAATTTTGCGACTACGACAGAAGGTAGAGACAGACCCGGATAATCCATTAATCAGGACCATCCGGGGTGTCGGTTATCGATTAGAGCCTTAGTTTTTGAGCTATCTATCAGTCAGCAACTTAGTAGTCGTTGCCGACACCGCGCATTTGATCCATTCTAGCTTTCAGTGATGGGTTCATATCTTCGAGCTTTTGCAGATTGTTTGAAACCGGCACAATGAAGCCATTGTAGAGTCGATGAGTGTTATGACCGGTGGTGATGTTTTTCAGTTGGCCGGCCAGAGTGTCCATTTCTCTTTTTTGCTCAGCAGTGTAGTGGCCGTCGATTTTAATGTCGAGCAAACGGCAGGCGACGTGGCTGTAACCTTCATTGGGTCTCAGAGTAGCGAGTGAGTCGATTTTGTTTTTCAGATCGCTGTCGCAATTATCGTTTGTTTTTACTTTTGATTTTTCGGCTTCTTCCTTCTCTCTAAGCGCGTCAGCGGCGAGCTGGTCTTCGTATTTTTGTTCCGATTCAGAGATGCCGTCTTCAGGAATATCTTTGTGGGGTGAGAAGTCGTCAACAGGAGCCAGACCGGTTCTGCGGTCAAGTTTGTCAATGTTGATGCCTTTGCCGATGCCGAATGGCCCTTGGTGTTTAATCAGCGGTTGATCGCCGTTCAAGAGGGTTCTGACGAATCTAGCGTTTCTTTCGTTGTAGACTTCGTCTTCGTCACCGTTGGCTGCTTTTTCTTTGTAGTCTCTCAAGAAGGCTTTGTAGTCGCTCTTGCTGATTCGTCCGTTCTCTTTGCGTGATGCATCAAGTGCGTGCAGTAGAGCGCCATCATTTTCGTACAGAGGTGAGGCGGCATCCATCGCTTGATCGGCCCGCAGCTCGCGCTTCAGTACTCGATTGTTCTGCCTGCCCCAGCGATTAAGATCGGCGTCTTCAATAGCATTTGGATCAAACTCGAATTGCTTGGTGGTGTGAGCCAGTTGATCGTAGAAGGTTTTGTTCATTTTGGGCGAGGCCGATGTGCTTTTCAGTTCGTTGGCGAAGATAGAGGCGAAACCATCCTGGTCGGCCACTCTGTTAACTTCATTTTTGCTGATTACGCCGTCGCTATTTTGATCGAACTGACCTTTGTTTCTATCCAGGTAAGCTACAGTCATGTTAGGCAGGTGGCCGGTTTCTGATAATTCGCTGGCCACGTTTTTCCAGTATTCTTTGTGTTGCGATTCAGACTTGAAGTCACCGCGAGAATTTTCGTATTCTCTTTGCATATTTTGCACGGCAGAGTCGGCGCCGCCAGAAAGATAGCTGTGGGAAAGTCTTTCAGCGTTTTTTACTGGATCGTCTGACATGTAAGTTTCCTCCAAAAGGAATTGAGTCGGGGGGTGGAGGCTGCTTGCCTCTCAGTGATGTCAATGTAAGGGCCGAATATAACAACCACATTGCAGAGATTGGTTTTTTTTCGAGAATGCCAAAATATGCTGCCAGGCAAAAAGGTCGACTGCGATTCCTTATATAAGGAATCGCAGCGGCAGCAAAAATTGTTTTTTTGTGTTACGTCAATGTTATGTAGCGAAGGCATTATTACATCGTGAGTCGAAGGCGCAATGCATCGCTCGAACGAATCGGGCACCACCGGCAGCGGCACCGATCAACGACAATCTAATAAGTTTCATCGGGGGATGGAAGTGGGGGAGGCAGGTTTTACCTGTCTCTCTCTCATTTTGGGCTTCTTTTGCCAATTTGTTCAAGTCAGTTCAGTTTAGTTCAGGCCTTCATAAAGTCTCTGATCAAATTGTGAAATTGAAAGACACCGTTTTCCCAGGTGGGAGAATAGCGCCCGGTATCATAAAAGCGAGAGCGGATGCCTTGCTGCACCATTTCAACTACAGCTTCATCTTCCATTTCGGTCTGGTGAATATCTTTAACTGAATAGTTGCCGAAGCGCTCTTCGCGCCAAACATAGGTAAGGAAGCGAATCTTGGTTGTGTTGTAGCTCTGCGGCATAATTACATTGACCGACAGGCCCCAGGGGTAAAAATTGAACATCATGTTAGGAAAGAGCCAGTAATAATAAGCGGCAATAAGCTGGCCATGATCGGGCGATGAAGGCGGAAGTTCAAAAGCGTCTTCTTCATGGGCCGCTACGCCGATTTGCACATTGCAAAAAGGATGGAAGTCAGTGTGGTAGGCCTTTGTATCAAGCAGCGATACTAAAGAAGGATGGATGAATGGCACATGCAAACCCTCCAGATAGTTTTCGATGTAGAGCGCCCAGTTGGCATTGATAAAATAGTCGCGAGAAAGCTGAGGGGCGAACTTGAACTGATCTAAAGGTAAAAATGCCAGACGTTCTTTCATTTCGCCGATGATTTGATCAAGTTCAAGGGCGGGTTTGACTCCGGCAAACAATAAATTTCCCCAACTGCCCATGGCGGCGCGGGGCAAATTGTCTTGTTCGGAGGGGAAATCTTCTGCCCCTTCAAACCCGGGTGCTGATTGATATTTTCCGTCCAAGGCGAAGCGGCGACCATGATAGCGACAGCGAATCGAACTGTGTTCGCAATTTTTTTCAATTAAAAGACTGCCGCGGTGAGTGCAGACATTTGATAAACAGTTGAGTTGCTTTTCTTCTTGAGTGAGCAAAAGTGGCTCGTTTAAACTGCCTTCGAGCAAAGTAAAAGGAGTCATGGCGCCGGTTTTGACAACACCATCTTTTGTTGACTCTGCAAACATTGTCTGCGTGTCACCGACAAATTGCCAGCAACGCGCGAATATTTTTTCAAGGCTCAAGTCGTATTGAACCGGGTCGAGGTAAAAGTTGGCGGGCATGGTTCTGGCTCGCTCTACAGGCAAGGCCTGATTTGCATCTTCTTGCTCTAGCGGACGCGGTTTTTGACTGGTCATGGCCTACCTTTCTAAAACGACAGCCATAAGAATACTGCAAAAAGCTATATACCACCTGCGTGCTGTCACCCAGCTCGAGCTTGGAAGCTCAGCAGTGTAGCTGTAGAGCCGCTTTCGAGATTTTCCAAAGGAACTTAGCGGGTTTGTTTGCGTCTAGGCAGAGGCAGGAAATGATGCTAAGGAGGCTCACATGAAGCGCGCAAGTAAACGTCGAGCTAATGCAGTTAGCGGAAAGCCAATGCCGTTCACGATTGTTCAAGCCGATGATGAGCCAATCGTTATTCCCAATCGAGACGTAGACGAATCAGCGTTTTTTAGAGACGATAGCGGTGAGGCTTATGCTCGCGACTATTTTGCCGACGAAGAGGAGCGCCTGGGCAATCTAGAAAGCCCTTATCTCGTCAACAGAGATGACCGCCAGTGGTCAGACGGTTTGAGGGACGAAGAGAATGAACCAGAGGCTGACGAAGAAGGTCTCTGGCCTGAATCGCAACCGCTTCACGTTGACCTGTCTCAAGATGCCGGTGGGGAAGATAGTTTTGAGGTGTCATTGCGACCCTCGAATATAGATATCAATGCAGCTTAGTTGGTAGAGCTGCTGGAGGAGTTATGAGTAACGAAGTAAAGCAGTGCACTCACGTGGCTTGCAAATGCACCGCCGATGATGACGAATGTTGCAGCCCTTTTTGTAAAGATGTGGAGACTTCTGAGAATGGTGACAAACGATGTGGTTGCGGGCATATGGCTTGTGACACTACCAGCCAGTTTGGCAATGAAAATTCGTTTGATAGTCGCAGCTGAGAAATATTGAGGTGATCTGCTCAAATGGGTCGCAATGGAAGAATCTTCGGTCTGCTACATCACTCTTTCTTTTTATTTGGCGGCGTGCTCTGCAGCAATTTCAACAGTCTCCAATACGCCAGCGGCGCCGTTGTCGATCATAAAGGACTACGCCTGGTTCAGTGCACTGAATCCAGTGGCGTATATGAAGTCTGGGTTTCACCCGAAGCGCTGCGCATATTTTCGCTATCAGACGAGTATGTCATTGCAGCTTGCGCGCCACATTGGCAAGTTCAAGTTTGGCGTGATGACCGCAAACGGTATTCACAAATATTTCCCGCCAATTGAGACTGTCAGCGGCTCCGGTCTCTTTGTCTCGGATCGTACAGACGCCAACGGCCTTCTTGCCGGACAAAAACTGAAACCTGAACTTATCGCTCTGGACAATAACTACCTGCAACAAGCAAGTTTGATCCTGGGCAAGGTTTATAACCTGCCCAAATTAAAAGGCTTTCCTATATCTTCTTGCGTTATTTTGCCGAACAATAAAACCAATACCTCGCTCACCTACAAAATTTTGAAGCGCGATTTTATTTTTAAAGCGAGCTCCTTGTGCCCGCCAAAAAACTATAAGAAGATAGCCATGGACAAGAAAATGTTTTTGACCGAAAATCAGTCTGGAATGCTCGAGGAAATGGGCGCGAACTGAATAGCCGGCAGCCACATCGATCGCAAAAAAATTACTCAGGCAGAAGCGCCGCAATCAAGGTGAAAAGACTGTTGAGACGAACGGGCCGGAAAAATTTGTTATTTTCAATTACTACTATACTGGCGGCCTGTTTCGCGCCGGCCTCAGAAGCCGCTGATAAACAGCATGCCTGGGAGCGCTGTCTGGTTCTGGAACAGCAGGATTGGAGTGTCGGCAAAATGACCCTTTACCTGGGTGAAAGGCATCTGCGGGTGGATGGCATGAACGGACGCTGTATCTTCGTGGCTTCGGCACCGGGGTGGGATGTAACTGTCTACAACAGAGACAGGCAGTTTTTTACAATGAATAGCCAGCTCTGGCGCGAGAACGGCATGAAGGGGATTGAGACAACACATCGCGGGCTGTTTGACTTTAACCATAAGGTCCCTCGACCGGTGTCCTATCTGGGTAAATCTGCCTACGCCGTTAGTACAAAACACCGGGCCCCGAGAGTTGCCGGCCGCCCGAGCGCTACTGCTGGTGGCGCCTTCGAACTTCTGTATCAACCGAACAATCGTTCCAAAGCCATTGCTGCTTCGACGTCTAAGAGAACGTACATCGCCTCCAGCGATTTTTCTCTCAAGGATGGCGTCGCACGGTTCGTTGAGGGCTTTTACTTAACAAATCCGCAAGCGAGGATACTGCTTTATAAAGACGTGACTTTTGATCAAAGTACACGGCCGGAGTTCGAAACGCGAAGCATCGCCTATCGCAACATTCCGCTAACCTTTTTTGCTATTCCGAAAGGACTTAAAGCCGCACATTCCTTGACAGCAGTGGCTACCGGAAGCGACATTGAGAGTATTATGCTGGACGCTTCCGAGAGTAGACACTAATATGATTGCCATTGGCTTGATGTGAGCGTGGCATGAAATTTAACTCTTCAATCCCGCTCTTTAATTGTTCTCCGGCTTTTTTAGGATTTTAGAATATTCTTTCTGAGCGTCTGAATCTCTATTGATTTCTCCGCTGCCTTTGTGAGCCTGCTCCATTCGGTGAGCGTCTAAAAATTTATTGATTTGTTCGCTGCTGCCTTTATCAATCTGCTCCATTCGCTTGGCTGAATCTTTATCGCTCTTGCCGGGTGCGCTGCAAATGAGGTCAATTTTTGGTAATGAGGTTTTTCCATCAACTGCCAGCTCTTCCCTTAGATGCCGAAGCAGCTGATTGTCAGCCAAATTTATAGGCTGAGTCAAATTCTTTTCTGAGCTTGCGGAATCATTTACGTTAAGTGATTTGAAAGCTGCGACGTCGCCAGAGTTGTTAGGCATAGTTGATCTCCAAAGTTAATTAGTTGCGGCCTCGATTGCCGATGACAGCAGAATAGCGAGCAAAAGTGTCAGCACGGTAACTCTGTGTCTATACCAATGCGATAACCGCTTCTTTCTTCGAGCTGATACGCATCCAGAGTGCCTCCGTGCAGGTTCACCAGCGCTCGAGCCAGGTCGAGGCTTAAGCGATTTCGCAGCGCGCTCGCATCTTCAGCTGCAATCATGCTGGCACTGCCGCTATCCACTGCACCGGCAACCTGGACGACTAATTCAGATTTCTCGCAGGCAAAATCGAGCCAGAAGCTTGTCTCTGGCGAACCGCTTGTGTTCAGTGCGGTGAGCAAATGAGTGATTATTTCAGCCAGACGCAAATCATCGGTTTTAAGGTCAAAGTCTTGGGCAGGCTTTGATATATTGAGCGACAGGGCGCGGGTTAAAGGTGAGTCGCTCAGCGCGCCAATTATGGTATTGAAGACTGATAGAAAAGATTTTTTTGTGGCGAAAAGTTGCTCTTCTCCAGCCTCCAGTTTGCCCAGGTAGAGAAAGTCAGTGGTGAGGACAATGAGGTTTTCGAGGATGACTTGGCCTTCCGCCACTTCTTGGTGGTCGCCTTCCTGTGCCATTACGATCAGGGCCATGTGAAGGGACGTGAGCGGCGAGCGCAAATCGTGACCGATCATATTAATGAAATCTCTTTTGGCGCTTTCAATTTCAACTTCTATCGAAAGATCGCGCAGACATGCCAGGGTCGTTGATGTGCCCAGCTCTTTTTCGCTGCAGGTGCAGATGTGAACTTCCACAGCTATTGAGCTGCCGTCTTTTCTCTTCAGTCTTTGTCTTAGCTTTGCCCCACTGCCTGTATAAGTATCTTCCTTACTGGACGACTGGGAGCGGGGATAATTCGAATCGGCTAAGAAAGTTTCCAGGGCCTGGCCGAGAAGCTCTTCCGCCGAATATTGCGACATTAGTGAGCCCGCTTGATTGACTGAATTGATCTTGCCGGCCGCATTGAGCCCTAAAACCGTAAGAGGTAAGGCGTCTAAAATATGTTTGTGACGTTCCTGACTGGCATTGATTTGTGCCAGTACTTTGTTTTCTTCTGAGATATCGTAGCCAACGCAGATACAATCATGATTGTGGCTCGTTCTCAGGGCGAACCTGAACTCTCTGTGTCCTCTAGGTGTGGTGGCTACCCGGCATTCGAATGTGGTGGTTAAATTCTCACCGGGGTTCTTTAGCGCTCCATTGACGATTTCGGCCGCCTGGGCAGTAAGGATGGAATTTAGTCGGCGACCAATAAGTTGATCGGGGTTGTGTGCCAGAATGCGTGCGCTTGCTTCGGACACACTGACAATGAGTCCCTTCTGGTCAATCATGCAAATAAAGTTGGCGGCATTTTTAAGAATCAGACGGGCGCGGCTTTTGGCTGAATTTATTTGAAAAGCCAGTTGGCGAAACGCTACGTTGACATCTTCGATTTCGTCGTTTGTGAATTTTATCGGTTTTGCATCGGCATGCCCGGCCGCACTGCCGGCTGTATTGCTTATTGCCGTGATGCGACCACCGATATTGCGAATGAAATTGAGGAAGATGGCTATTGTTATTAGCGCATTCGCGATCACTGCCAGAAAAATAGTGTTGTTGATCAGGCTGTTATGCGCCTGATTGGTCAAGGAATTGCCGCTGCTTTCAATGGCATAATATTTGCCCTGAAGCTTGTCGAGCTGGCGCGACATAGAGTCGGTCAGGTCTACTAATTCTGTTGCGTAACTGAAGTGCTGAAATTTTGAAAAAGAAGATTTTTGATCGTAATCTGGTGCGTTAATTCTTTTAGCCAGACTGGAGGCCTGATTGACTGACATATTGACGCCGTCTAAGATCGCAGTATCTGAAGGCCTATCTTTTAGCACCATCCGTAACTCTGTTATTTGTGTGGCGCATTCCGCAAATAAAATCATATAATTCTTTTTGCTAAATTTTTCCGATTGTTTCGGTGCAAGAGACGCCGACGCCGCGTCTTGTAGAGCTGTCGAGATTTTTGCTACTGAGATAACCACCAGGTGGGCGGCCGGCTCTTGCTTGAGTTGGCTTTCAAAGCACATTTGCATTACTAGTGTCGAAACAACAAAAGCCAAATTGCATAGCACAATTATTGCCGCTAGTAGCAAAGCTTTCTTTCCAAGCCTGCTGTGCCAGTATGTGTATATAAAGCTCATTCTAATTCACCAGCCCGCGGTATGCGGAACCAAAAAATACTGCCGGCCTTTGCGGCGGCTTTGACCCCAATTACGCCTCCATGAGCTTCGATGATAGACTTGCAGATTGCCAGACCGAGCCCAGTTCCGGTCTTCGCATCAGAAGTCTGTCCCTGTCCGTAGGTTTCGAAAATTTGCTCTTTCAGGTGTTCAGGTACTCCTCGACCGTTGTCGGTGACGCTGAATTCGACCTGGCCCTCGTCAGCGGAAACGCTCACCACCACAGTGCCACCCCGATGAGAAAACTTGATTGCGTTGGAGAGCAAATTAATGAGTATCTGCACTATTCTTTCGGCATCGGCTCTGACAATGGCTGGTTCAATTCGACTGGAAACAGTGACTCCCTGGTTGAAAGCATAATCAGACAGGGCCGCCAGAGATTCATTGATAAGCCGTTCAACTGACACGGGGCGCAGGGCTCCTAGCAGCTTGCCCGGAGAAAGCTCTTCCAGTTTAAGTAGCTCGTCTATTAATCGCAGAAGTCTGTCGGTGTTCTGCACCGCTCTGTCTCTGCGATTGGCAGCCTTCTCACCTTTTGGATTGACTCCTTGCAGTATTTTTCTCACCCGTGTTAAGGGGGCGGCGAAGTTGCTTCGCAGGGTAAATATATGGTCTTGTTTTAAATTCTTGAGTTTGATTTTTTCGCGGGCGTCAGCCACCACGACTAGAAAACTTGACTGATTCAGATCTTGGATTGTGATATCGCAAGGTATTTGTTCGCCTTTTTCTCTGCGGATGCTTGACCGCAGGGGTTGCTCCTGCCGCGCTCTCGCCATAATGCCACCACTGTACAGGTCGGCACTAGCGAAGGTCTCATCCAGCGTCATTGACGGAGCCCCATTAAGCTTCCCCAGCAGACTTTCCATGGCCTTATTGCACGTCTGGAAGGCGCCGTTTTCATCCACAAGCAGTAGGCCCACGGGCAAGTTGTACATCAAGCTTCGATATTCACTTTCTTGCACCTTAAGCCGGTCTTCACGGTTCTTTTCAGCGTCGATATCGCTGGCGAAGCAGAAGGCGCAGTTTTCTTCACTTGACCAGCAGCAAGATATTCGACTTTGGCAGTGAGTTTGATCCTTTCGCACAAAAGTAACCCTTAGCGACGCAGGTTCGCTGCTAATAGATAGTGCGCCTAAAAATTCCTGCATCGGGGCAATCGATTCTGGTGTCACCACGCCTTGCCAGGCCCGGCCTTGCAGCTCCTCGGGCTGATAGCCCCATTGAGAAAGTGCGGCACTATTGATCTCGTCGAATTGGCCATTTCTGTTCAATTTAAAAATTACATCCGGTGCCCCTTCCACCAGGCTAGATTCGGTCAACTTTGAGGTCTCATGGGCTTTCGTCATTTGCCGAAATAGCCGGTCTAACTGTCTGAGTTCGTCGCTGCCAACTTCGCGCAGCCCTGTCGACAATTTCTTTCTACAATTCTCAAAATTGTGTTCGAGATTGGAAAGTCTTGCCAGCAAGCTTTTTACGTACACAATCATTATGGCTGCCAGCAAAAGGTTGCTTGCGGCCGCCAGGACAATCAAAAGAGAGAACTGATTGCGAGCATCGGCAATGGCCTTGATGCGCTGCAGTCCTTGCACTGCTTGTGCGCTGGCATCTAGTCTTGCTAGTTTGCTCAATTGGCGCTGCTCTGCAGCCAGCAGGCTTTCGGTGTATTTAATCTTCTCCGCTAACCGCGCTGTTTGATCAACAGGGACCATCAGCCTGAGCCGATATTGGAGAGCCAATGCTTGGTTGAGATTTGCTATTCTGTTAGTGGCCGAAACAAAGTTTCTTTTTTGCCTTTCGCACTTGACGGCAGCTTGAATTTCATGGGCCGTGCCCACCAGAAAAATGGCCAGCAGTATTTCCCAAAACAGCAGAGATACTGCCGAAATAATGCCAAACCTGGCTGCCCGTGACCAATCGCTCATGTGCGCTGGGCCGTCGAAATGCGATATATGGTATAAGAAATGAAGTTTTTGTTCGTAAGTCAGGCCTAGGTGCAGTTTTACCGGGAAATCATACAACAATCTCATGGCCAAACTTTTGCTAGCTGAAGATGATGCCGATTTAGGGGAGTCGATAGTTCAGTGGCTCAGTCGTCAAAATTATTTTGTCGACTGGGAAGTTGATGGCGAGTTGGCTCTGCATCGGCTTTTGGGCTTTCAGTATGATGTTGTTATCCTCGACTGGCAGCTGCCACGAATGGAAGGACCTGAGATTTGCCGTTCTTTTCGAAGCAAGGGTGGCAAATCACCGATTTTATTCTTGACCGATAAGGGCACTCTGCTGGACAAAGAGATTGGTTTTGAATCTGGCGCTGATGACTACTTGCCCAAGCCATTTGCTCTAAAAGAGCTGTCTATGCGCATTAGAGCATTGCTGCGCCGACCGGGCGAGCTACTTCAGCCAATTCTCAATGCTGGAATTTTCGAACTTAGAGTGGATGAACACAAGTTTTTGAGACGTGGTCAGCAGATCAGTCTTACCCCTATAGAGTTTGCCTTGATGACATTTTTTATTAAAAACGAAAATACTGTTTTTAGTGCCGAGGCTCTATTTGACAGAGTCTGGCCCGGCTCTTCGGAACGTTCTCCAGATAATCTGAAGTCTTGTATGAAGAGACTGCGAGAAAAAATAGATGAGGATACAAAAGACTCGAATATTCAAAGTATCTACGGAGTAGGCTACAGATTTCGCGCTAAAGAGATAGACTGAGCTAACGCATATGAATGAAGACGCCGACTTGAAATTGCCTAAACTAGCTCCACCCGGCTCTGGTTTACCTGCTCTAGAAATGTATTTGCAAAAAACTATTGTATTTCCAATCTTTTGCAAAATTTCTTTTGACAGTGCCATAAGGCTTTTCGAAAAAGAGTCAAAATTACTTCTGCGCGAAGTGATGCTGATACCTGAACCATTGCGTGACAAGAAAGTACTTGTGCCGCGTTTGCCCGCCATTGAAGACAGTTCGCGATTCTGGTCGGCGGCCATGGTACTAGAACATCTAATTATTGTCGGTTCGACAATCAAAGTCGTAGCGCAGCATTTAGCGGCGGGAGAAAAACCTCCAGGTGTGGCTGACACCGCCGCGGTCAAGCCGCCTGGTGAACTGTCAGGGGTGGTTTGCCTCGATCAATATCGTGTTTATAGCGATGATTTTCTCAATGCTGTGCGCGGCCTGCGCGGCGACCAGTGGGCAACTGGCACTTTTGAACACCCCTGGTTCGGCCCGCTCACTTTGCATAAATGGATTTGCCTCGCTGCTATTCATCAGCGCGTGCATCGCCGCCAGATTGAAGCAATCATCAGTAGATTGTAATCTTGTGCACCTTGCGTTGTTGATGATATGAGAATGAAGCTGCTTGAGGCCGCTCGCGACACCATTCGCTTAAAAGGGTATGCCGGCACAACAGTCGACGATGTCTGCGCGGCGGCAGGGACCACTAAGGGGAGTTTTTTCCACCATTTCGACAGCAAAGAACAACTAGGCATTGCCGCTGCTGAAGATTTCGGCGTCATGGCCAAGCAAATTTTTGGTACAGCACCCTACCACGCTCATACTGATCCTCTGGATAGACTTCTGGGTTATGTCGATTTTCGCATTGCCATGCTCGATGTCGAACTCTCGATGTATAGCTGTTTGCTCGGCACCATGGTGCAAGAGGTCTACACTACTCATCCGCAGTTGCGTACCGTCTGTGATCGGCAGATGACAGAGCACATCGGTGTCTTGCAATTAGATATTCAGGCGGCCAAGAATCTCTATGCGTCAGAAGCTATCTGCAATTTTTATTCACCACAGAATTGACAACAGAAATTTAAATTTGCACCTAACAGGAGAACACAATGAGCACCGTAGCCAATACCACTTCAAATGAGCGCGAGTTAGGCCTGACGCGCCTGATCGATGCCCCGCGCGAGCTAGTCTATAAGGCCTGGACTGCTCCTCAGTTATTGACGCAGTGGTTTACGCCAGCACCATATATGACGCCACGGGCGACCATGGACTTGCGTCCCGGTGGCTCCAACGAAATTATCATGCGTGATCCTGAAGGCAGCGAATTTCCCAATCGTGGCATTTATTTGGACGTAGTACCGAACGAAAAATTAGTTTTCACCGATGCTTATACTTCGGCCTGGGAGCCTTCAGAAAAGCCTTTCATGACTGCCACCATTACTTTTGAAGATCAAAGCGGCAAGACTAAATATACCGCTCGAGTTTGTCACTGGCGCGTAGCCGATCGAGAAGCGCATGAAAATATGGGATTTCATGACGGCTGGTCAAAAGCCACTGATCAACTGGAAGAATTGATGGCGAAACTGCAAAAATAAGGAGCGAAAATAAAAATGGTTAAAAAGATTGCTCTAATTGCAGCCGCAATTATTGGCGTGGCCGTGATTGCCGTGCTCGGCATGGCAGCCACAAAACCCGACCAGTTACATGTGGAACGATCAGCTTTAATTTCGGCCCCACCGGCCAAGATTTTCCCTATCGTCAACGATTTGCACAGGTGGACGGAATGGTCTCCCTACGAAGCAAAAGATCCCAAAATGAAGCGCACATATAGTGGTGCTGATAAAGGGAAAGGCGCTATTTATGGCTGGGAGGGCAATGATGAAGTCGGCAGCGGCCGCATGGAAATTGCCGAAGCAACAGAGCCTTCAAAAATCGGCATCAATCTGCACTTCATCAAGCCTTTTGAAGGAGATAACCTGGCCGAATTTACTTTCGTGCCGGAAGGCCACGCCACCAAAGTCACCTGGGGTATGACAGGCGAAAGCCCGTTCATGTGCAAAGTTATGCAAGTGTTCATGAATATGGACGATATGTGTGGCAATGATTTTGCTAAGGGTCTGGCGAAATTGAAAACTGTGGTTGAAAAAGCGCCTTAGTGGTAGGTTGACATCCCCGAGCACACTGCATAAGCCTGCCCAAACTGCACTATTCCAAAAAGAAATCGCGCATCAATTTAGATTTTGCACTGGGGTCCACTAGATATTTGTCCAAATCGTCTTCACCAGCCGACTTGAGCACATCGACGTCGATGAAAAAATTACCGCTGCAGTCGGCACTCGTTTGATTGAAAATCCAGTAAGCGGCGTCTGCCACTATCTCTGGTTTGCGACTGCATTGCATCGCTTTTTCGCCGCCGAGCAAATTTTTAATAGCGGCTGTGGCAATGGCCGTTTCGGGCCAGAGTGAATTAACGGCAATTTTTTTACCTTTGAGTTCTGCAGCCATTCCTAGAGTGCACATGCTCATGCCATATTTAGCCATAGTGTAAGCAACGTGTGGCGCAAACCAGCGTTTAGACATATTGAGCGGCGGAGAAAGATTGAGAATATGCGCATTGGCTGCCTTTTCCAGATGGGGAATGGCAAGCTTCGAACACAAAAAAGTACCGCGTGAGTTGACTTGATTCATCAAATCGTAGCGTTTCATTTCTGTCTCTAAAGTGCCTGTAAGGCTTATGGCGCTGGCGTTATTAACAAGAATATCGATGCCGCCGAAATGCTCAACGGTTTGATGGATGGCCGCTTTAATTTGTTCTTCGTCGCGCACATCACACTTCAGTGCCAGGGCTTTGCCGCCGGCAGCCTCGATTTCAGCAGCAGCTGAATAGATGGTGCCGGGCAATTTTTCATGTTCTGCCACTGTCTTGGCGGCGATGGCAATATTGGCACCATCTTGAGCGGCTCTAAGTGCGATGGCCAGGCCAATACCCCGGGAGGCACCGGTGATGAACAGAACTTTTCCCTTAAGACTCATTTTAATTCCTAAATTTTTTTGCTAAGGCAACGACTCAGTCGTCTATATTATGGCGGTCGATGAAACTGGGCATAGCCGGTCTACCGCGCAGCATTTGCGAAACCCGCTGAACCAGTTGATAACTTGTTGGCTCAGCGTCGCCTTTGGGAAGCCTACCATTTTTTGCTAACCAGCTGGCTCTGCCTACAGCGCCTTCAACCTGCTGCGGCGTCATACCCAGGCCCTGCAGCTCCAGCTTACCGGCCGCATTGTTATATGTACTGACAAAGTCGTTTAATTTGGTGACTGTTGCTAAGGGCAGAGGTTTGTTGGCGGCCGCGTCATAGAGGTATTGATTGAGATTTTCATATCCGCGTCTGATGCCGGCACGCGGAATTAAATCGAGTTGACTGGTGGCTGGTCGCAAACCGTCACCAAGGTCGATATTCTTCACTGCTACTTTGCCGGGGGTTTTGTCGGCAATAAAATTGAGCGCATGATTATCCCATTCGCCCATAATTAAACGCTTGGCCCAGGCTTCCTGATAGCTTTCAAAAAGTGGTTTGTTCTGCACAAATTCATCAATTACTTTGCGGGGCGGCGGTTTAAATAATGTGCGCTGGCCACCTGGATGCACGGCTTCGAGCAAATTTTGCCCGTGCATTTCTTGCACATAACCGTGCACGGTTTTGCCGTTCACTTCTACTGTGCGCGCCACCGAAACCGGCATGGAGTTTTCGAATTTGATTTTGCCCGAAAGGCCATATCCGGCTATTTCAGATTGCATGCGCAGGGCAAAAGGTTCAGTGCCAGTGTGCGGCCTGAAGAGCACCGGAATTTCACCCTCGGCCGTCTTGATGGTGCCTTTCCAGGTGGGCGTTTGCAAATTTGCTACTTCGCGCCCGGCGGTAAACTCACCATCGCGCAGGGCGGCTTGTCTGGCGTCGGCAATTTTTCCCAATTGAAATGGTGTGCTGCGTGCTTCGGCAACGGCGTCGGGGCCGTCTTTTACATTGAGCCGCATATGGCGTTCTGATTGGATGCCGCCCAGGCGACCGGCCGCTGTAGCCACTACTCCTGAAGCTAAGCCTCGCTCTAGAATCAAGGGCAGATTGAATTTTTCGTCTGATTGCCACTGGCGCACAAATTCGTTGCCGGTGCCGGAAGCGGTGCCCATGGTGCCGGCTGTGAGTGTCTGTTTTAGGGGAGTGTCAAAACGAATAGCGCCGCGACTTTTCAGATAAGCGCGCCCCCAGAGAACGTCGGCGGCGCCGAAAGTCAGGGCATCTACAGCAAGATTGCCAGGATTGAAAGCGGTTTTAAATGTTGTGGATAAGCCGTTCGTCAGGCTGAAATCACCAGTTTTTGTCTGATAGCTTTCACGCGTCAGGCCAGCTTCGGCGGTGCGCCCAATAATTCCCAATTGCACGCCGCTCAGGGCCGGCGACAGTGCTCGCTTTTCCATCAAAGCAAAACTGCCTTTAAGGGCAGCTGCTTTGCCTATGCCAAGGGTGGCATCAGTCAACTGGTGAACGGCGGTATCGCCAACCTTGGCTTGATCGGCCGCGTATGTCAGAGCCAGGCCACCCAGAGCAAGCTTGCCCTTCATAAAGAGCGGCGCGGTTTTAATAAAAGCCCGTGAGTAGGTGCTGATTTCGTCTTCAATCACCGCGGCCTTGTCGCCCGAGGTGAAAGTGCGCACCGCCGGTTCAATCGCAGCACGCACGGCTACATCAAGATACGACCGCTCTAGAGCGCTTGGCTCCGCTGGTTTTAAGTGATTTTCGCCGTGTTCGAATTTAGGCATTTTGCGGAGATACCTGAGCAAAAGCTACCGCATTAATATGCCCTGAAAGACTGGGAATCCAAACGTGCCAGGGTGTCCGGGGCTTGACAAT
>JADYXQ010000093.1 GCA_021772135.1 Candidatus Obscuribacter sp. | reverse complement strand
TTAAAATATTCGGCTTAAAATATTCGGCTTAAAATATTCGGCTTAAAAGTATGTCCAAAGATCCTACACCTGTAATTTTGATGGTCGGCGGCGCCGGAAAAAGGCTCATGCCTTTGACTGAACACACGCCTAAATCGCTGCTGCAAGTGCAGGGGAAACCGCTGCTCGAGCGCATGCTCGAATTTTTAGCCGACAGTGGTTATCACGATATTCACCTTTCAGTGAACAACAAATGCCACAAATTACGTGATCATTTTCAAGACGGATCTAAATGGAATTTGTCCATTTCATACCTGACTGAAGAAGAACCTATGGGCACTTGCGGCGCCCTGCGCCTGCTGCCTAAACGGCCTGAGCAGCCAATTTTGGTCATGAATGGTGATCTAATTACCAATATCGATTTAGACAAACTCTTGAAATTGCACGCCGACAAAAAAGCACTGGCTACGGTCTGCTCTTTCAAATATACTGCCACCATTCCCTACGGAGTTGTAGAAACTGTGGACGGTATGCTGGCATCAGTGGCCGAAAAGCCCACCAGCCAGCACTGGATTAACGCCGGCATCTACGTACTTGAACCTGCCGCTTTAGATTTGATTCCGCCATCGGGCCCGTTTGATATGCCTGATATGTTGCAGCTCTGTGCCGCTAAAGGTGGTGTCGCTGTTTACAAAATGACAGAAGACTGGATAGATATTGGTTGCCTGGAAGAGTATCACCGGGCTAATCGTGATCCGTTGCCTGAGCGCAAAGTTAAAGTGCGATCAACGACCTGACAAGAAAAGACACTCAGCAGCCGACCATGTCGGTATTATGGTGGAACCACCATAATACCGACATGGCTTCAGAGAAAATAAAGCTGGTCAAATGGGATGGATCAAGCTACAAAGATTTTCGTTCGTTTCCTGATTTGGCTCAAGATGTAATGGGCTTTGCGCTCTACCAAGGCCAAGTCGGGCGAATACATGCTAGCGCAAAACCGTTAAAAGGATTTGGTGGAGCAAGCGTTATAGAGATTGTGGAAGATCACCAAGGAGACGCTTACAGGGCAATCTACACTGTTAAATTCGAGAACGCAATTTATGTTTTGTATGCTTTTCAAAAGAAATCAAAAAAGGGCATTCAGACCCCTCAAACTCAGGCTGCCCAACTAATGGGGCTCAGTCAGCCAGATGTATCTCGACTTTTGAAAGGTCAGTTCCGAGATGTCTCTGTCGAACGCATTATGCGCATGCTGACTCGCCTTGGCTGTAAGGTTGATATTGTCATAAAGGAACCAGGACGTAAAAAAGTCAGCTCCGTGATTCACCTTGAAGAGGCGCGTGCCTAGTATCTTCTCAGATCGAACTCATACATTTCTTCAATCATTGTTTGCCAAGATTTCTTAGCAAAACCAGTGATGGTGCGGAATTTATCGTCACAGAGTGAGCGATCAATTTTAAATTGGTCATTTTCATCAATAACAATATTCAAGTCATAAACCTTTTTGATCAAACTGAGCAAACTAAATTTATCAATGGGCTCGCTGGCCACCTGATAAAGACCGGTTAAAGACACATGAAAGTCGATGATCTCACCAATCACACGACTCAATTCCAGGGTGGTCAAACCACTAAAAATTGCTTTGCTGTAACCACCGACAGAACTATTTCTGTTCAATAGAAACCAGTCGAGCAGACTGTGATGCCCACTTAGTTGCCGGCCAATAATGGAAGTTCTGATGGTCAGTGCGTTGCCGTCAATTACTTCCCCCAACCATTTCGAGCGGCCGTAAACATCATAGGCATCGGCAAAATCGCTTTCAATATAAAGGCCTTTGCTGCCACTAAAGACACAATCTGTACTGATGTGAATCAGCCTGGCACCTGTCTCCTGGCAGAGTTTATGCAGGCGATGAGGCAATAGTGAGTTGATGGCAATGGAAGGCAATCTCTCAGATGCCAAATCTAACTGCTTAACGATACCAATGCAATTAATCACTACAGTTGGCCTGGCTGCGGCAAAGATTGCAGTCAGCGAATCATCACTTTGTGCCTCTAAACCAGTCAAAATTTGCTCTGCTGGTAGTGCCAGATGGCCGCCAAGTTCGCCAAGATCAGCATCGCGAGAACGCACGGCCGCAAACACTTTGCGCTCGCCTGCCAGCACCTGGCAAAGCTTGTGCCCAAGCATGCCGCTGCCACCTAAAATCAATATTTGCTCTTGACTGACTCTAGACAAGGCTAATAATCCATGCGCTCTCTGAACATTCCTCGCACACCTGAAGGGTCGGCGAGAAAACCAAAGCGCTTATAAAAACCGTCAGTGCCCGGGTCGGCGTACAAAGTCACCAGTGGTATCTGGTATTCGTCTAGTTCTTTTAAAAGCTCGCACATCACCAGACGTCCCAGTCCGAGACGCTGATAATCGGGCCGCACCACCATATCCCAGACTGTGGCGTTGAAAACTTTGTCGCCGGTGGCTCTGGCAAAGCCCACCAGTTCTTCTTGATCCCAGATTGAGACAACAGCCAGAGAGTTTTGCAAAGCGCGCACAATCAAGTCAGGCTCACGCCGGCTCCATCCCACCGAAGCGCACAGGGCTTGCACAGCTTCAGGAGGCACTGCTTTATCGTGAGAGACGCTCAAGTTGTCAGGCAGAGGGTCTTTCGAATTGTCGTTACGCTTCCAGATGCCCGAGAGTACCATTGTTCCCGTCATTTCCTTTCTAGGACCACCACTGATTCCACATGATAAGTCTGTGGGAAGAGGTCCACCGGCTGTACACGCTTAATTGTATACCCAGCATAGAGAGCGTTTTCTCCCGTCTGTCCAAGTATTTTCAAGTCTCTCGCCAGGGTGGCCGGATTGCAGCTCACATAAATGATATTTTTCGGCCCGCGCTGGCAGAGCACCTGCAATATGGCCGGGTCGATGCCTTTGCGTGGCGGGTCTAAAACAAGCAAGTCAACCGGTCGTTCGTCTACAACGGCAGCCAGCACTTGCTCCACTTGACCTTCAATAAATTCCACATTGCTCAAATTGTTGAGAGCGGCATTCTCTTCACCATCGGCAATGGCATCGCCCACTTCTTCAATGGCCACAACTTCACCGGCCAGAGGGCTGAGCCACATGGCAATGGTTCCCACTCCGGCATAAGCATCGACTATGCGCGGTTTTCCTACACCACTGAGGCACTCTTGAGCAGCCAGGGCAATCACTTCAAGCAGCTTGACCGCCTGCAGACTATTGACCTGGAAAAAGCTTTTCGAAGAAAGTCTGAAAGTCAGACCTTCTTGCAATCGCGCAGGCAGAGCCTTGTTAGTGGTGGCCAGACGTTCTTCGATGAAGCCACCGCCAAGCAAAGTAATGGTGTGATCGCCTAGAATGCGATTGCCTTTGTCTTGATTAAAATTGACCACCACCGACTCAACTTCCGGATGTAGGTACTGTAGCTCCTGGCCGAGTACAGTGAAGGCGTTGAGATAATCGATGTTGTTGAATTCTTTGATATTGACTGGCGCGTGATTGACCACAATGGTCACCAGTATTTTGTTGGCCGAAAAACTGATGCGGAAGTTCAAATGCCTGACCATGCCGCGATGGCGAGCTTCATCATAAATCGAAATGCGATATTTCTTGAAGAGAACTTTTGTTGTTTTGAGCAGTTGATCAAATATTGAAGGTTGAATCGGGCAAGAATCGATATTGACGAGATCATGGCTACCGCGTTCGTAATAGCCTGCCAGCACTTGAGTATCTTTGTACTTGACAGGAAACTGAACTTTGTTGCGATAGTGGAAAGGATCGTCGCAACCCATAATTGGCAGAACTTGTTTTTCGCTTTCTGCAATTCCGCCAATATGGCTCAAAGCATCGATGATTAGCTGTCTTTTGTGTTTGAGCTGCTGTGGATAATCAATGTGCTGCCACTGACAGCCGCCGCAGCGTTCGTAGTGGTGGCATGGTGCATCAACGCGTTCGGCCGCAGGTTTGACTATCTCTTCGATGGCACCACGGGCGAAGTCTTTGCGCACATCAAATAAATAGATTGCCAGCCTGTCACCTTGAGCGGCGCGCTCAATGAAGACCGGTATAGAATCGACCTTAGCTACGCCATCGCCGCCGTTTGCCAGCGACTCTACGTTAACCTCAACCTGATCGCCGCGCTCCAGCGAATGGGTGAGTTTTATCTTTGCCACGAAGACCCCTCGTCACTTGCAATTTTGATTTTTCTCAAGGTGCCATTATTGACTGATTCTTGCAAACATAGCTCGATTGCGTGCCATGCCGCTGCATAATCACTTTGATCAAAGTTTTCGTGCCGACGCACAAAATCTTCAATTTTGAGAAACTGCCTTTCGGCCACACTGACATCATAACCACTTCTCTTGAGAGATAGAATTCTCGCCTTAATTTCTTTGCGATCCCTATTACGGTTATCGTCATAAGATTCAACCACTCGCTCCTCGCAAATGATTTCGGCATAAGAAAGGCCTTGATAGCGGCGCTTTAAGCTGGCGGCAAGAAAGGGCTCAACTTTGACACGGCTAAGTAGCTGGTCATTGCTCAGTTTGCCCTGAGCAAACAATTCGAGATCCCCCCTTGATAGCGTCGCCTGGCAATAAAGACTCTGCTCAGCCAGAGGAAAATGGGAAAAAATATACTGATCAAAACTGGCGCCGAATTGGTCTGCCAGGCCCTTTGCCAACAAAACCGAATTGATTTTCAAGTCGCGAATATTGGCTCGGGGATCTTGATAGAGCGCAATCAGCAGCCGCGGGCCGTCCACCACTGCTTGAGCTTTACCGACCATATGGAGAAACCTGTTCTGCTCCAGGCAGTGCACTACAGCAGCAGCATCAATAGCAGCAGAAGCTTCCTGGCCAGCCGCTGGTGCACAAAAACCGGTTAGAGGCAGACCCCAGAGCGAGGCCG
>JADYXQ010000001.1 GCA_021772135.1 Candidatus Obscuribacter sp. | reverse complement strand
CTATCTATACAGAGCGCCAGTTCTTTCAACTCTTGCGCGCAGCTATCTTTGAACATGCGAATGATGGCGTGCATATTTTTTGTGTTGAAGCGCATGCGCAGCTGAGCCAGATCGATCATCGGAAATGATGATGTGAGGCGGTTGTCCATGTCGAGAGTTTCCGGCGGTGTCATGTCCTGGCGGGGCGGTGCAATCAACGTAATTTTGAAATCAGTGGCGCCGAGCCAGCGTGTCACGATTTTATTCATCAGCACAGGATCAATCGGTTTACTCAAATAATCATCCATGCCTTTTGCCAGGCATTCTTCACGGCTGCCGGCAATAGCGTTGGCTGTGACTGCGATGATAGGAATATGCTGACCGCGTCTTTGTTGGATTTCTTTGATGATTTTGCAGGCTTCATAACCATCTAAACCAGGCATCTGACAATCGAGAAAAATCATATCGTACGAGTTACTTTTGAAAGCGCTCACCGCCTCAATTCCATCAGCTGCCAGATCTACTATGAAGCCCATGTCTTGCAAAAATAGTGATGCAACTTGTTGATTGATTTTGTTGTCGTCAGCAACCAGGGCTTTTCTCAAAGTACCAAAACTTCTTTTGACCGGTCCTTCTTCGTCAGATTTATCGATAGGCTGATCGAGTCTTTGCGCGTGAGCCGAGTTTATGCCGTCCCGAGGCAAACAATTAACTTCCACTGTTTGCGTGTCCGAGGTGCGCTCTTTCGGTTGCCAGCCTTCCAGATGATCGAGGCAGGCAGCCACTGCTTTACGCCGCAACGGAATAGCCAGCTGGCTGGTGCGCGGTGCGAGATATGTGGTGCGCGCTTGCGAGAAAGATTCTGGTGCACCGACTTCGATTATATTGACCAATCCAAAGACGCTCGACTTTTTATAGAGATTGAGAAAGTCAACGCATTGTTGATTGAAGCGCACTCTATCCAGCATCACCGCCTGATATTTGCCCGGGCCCCGGCGCGCCGCTTCCAGCAAGTCGAGAGCGGCCTGGGCATTGTCGCTGGTCTCTGCGGCAATACCAAGTGCGGAAAGGTGTGTACAAATGACAGACTGATTTTTGTGCCGCGGCTCCAGTGTAAGAACTTTGATGTCGCTGTAGACCACTTCCCAGGGGCGTTCTTCAAAGTCACTCAGGCTGTTTTCCGTGTTAGTGCGCAATGGCAGCGAAAAACTGAAAATCGATCCGAAATCTTGTTCGCTGTCCACAAACAATTTTCCGCCCATCAAGTCGACCAGATCTTTGGAGATACTGAGACCTAGACCAGTGCCGCCGGTGCGGCGGTAGGCTGCACCTTCTGCTTGCATGAAGGGCTCGAATAATTTATCTTGAAATTGTTTTGAAATGCCAATGCCGCTGTCGCAAACAGAAAACAATAATTCGGCTTTGCCGAGATCGTTTTTTGCTACTTCAACTTTGATTACAATCTGCCCTTCGTCAGTGAACTTGATAGCATTGCCGCAGAGGTTAACCAGAACCTGACGCAGTCTCTGCGGATCGCCGTAAACCATGTCTGGTACAGCTCTGTCTACGGTGGCCAGCAACAGTAAATTTTTAGCAGCTGCGTGCGGCACGAGAATTTCGGCCACGCCTTCAACCACAGAGAGCGGATCGAACTTGCAGCTTAATACTTCCATTTTGCCGGCTTCGATTTTCGAGAAGTCGAGAATATCGTTGATAATGCTCAGTAGTGAATCACCAGCTTCGCGAATGGTGGTGACGTGTCCTTTAGAAACTGCGCGGAGATCGCCGCCGCGTAAAAGCACCTCCACCATACCAAGAATGCCGTTGAGCGGAGTTCGCAGTTCATGGCTGACATTGGCGACAAATTCTGTTTTTACTTTCAATGCCGATTCGGCCTGGTCTCTTGCTAATTTAAGTTCTGATACCATGCTGCGGTGAGTGTCAATGTCGGTGCAAGAGCCGCACCAGCTCTTCGCCTCGCCAGCGGCATTTTTAATCGGCAAACTGCGCACCAAAAACCAGTGATATTCGCCATCGCACCTTTTCATGCGTATTTCACTTTCGAATTTGTCGCCGCTTTGAACATTCTCTTTCCAGCTACTGGCCACCTGGTCGCGATCATCGCCATGAATGATATTAAACCAACCGTTATTGGCTAGCTGCTGAGGGCTGAGACCGCTGAATTGCAAAAATTGCGCATTGAAATATTGCGCCGTGCCGTTGCTGTCGGCTGTCCAAATAAGCTCCGGAGACGCCTCGCACATGGTGCGAAAGAGAAGCTCGCTTTGAGCTGTCTGTTCTTTGGCCCGCTCGCCTTCGGCGTGCACCGGGCTCAGTTCGCTGAGACGCTGCGCCACTTCTACTTCTGACAGCCTGGTGAAAATCTCAAGCTGCTGGGCCATTTCGTGGCTGTGTGCCACTTCTTGCTCGACCATTTTTTGAAACATGGAAAAAATTAGCTGCAACGACGAACGCGCTTCGCTTTCAGGCAACTGTTCCAGGGCGTCCTGAAAAGCAGTTTCTAAGAACTGTTTGTCGTAATGCGTGATCTCTGGCATTCTATGTTCTAGCCATTCTCAATACCTGAATTTGGTACTAGCTGTGAAATCTGGGCAAAATCAGATGTCAATCGCTAAGACTTATATGCCACTTTTGAAAACTGCTAACCCACGCTAAGCGCGTTGTTACAGTTTTGGCTAGAATAGGTTTGCCTGGAAATATCCAAAAAATTGAGGTCCTGTGGCCGCCCTTATCGAGAAATTCGCCTTTCCGCTGCTCTGTGCCGCTTTTACCTTACAGCCGGTGGGGGCAGAAAATCTCACTGTGGAAGATATTGGCGGCTGGCGCAGTTTAGTCACTTTGCCCCCCTCAAAAAGAACAAAAGTGCCGTCGGTGATAACTTTTGCCCTTAGCGGCGGAACCAGGGCCAGTCTTATTATTTTTCGCCCAGCCGATATTCGTGTGGCGCCGGCTCTGGCAAATTCTGTAACTAAAAATATTACTGCGACTACTGCGGCCATCGCCCTGGATAAAAACGCGCTACTGGCGGTAAACGGTGGCTATTTCAATTTAAGCAACGGCGAGAGTACCAGCTATGTTGTGCTGGACGGCGTAGTTTGCGCTGATCCCCATACCAACCGGGCACTGACTGAAAACCTTCGCTTGAAGCCTTTTTTGCCTCAAATTTATAACCGCAGTGAATTGCGTTTTCTCAAAAAAAAGGGCAGCCGAGGCGGCGCCACAACCTTGAAGATTGCTTGCCATGACGAGCCTGTGCCTGATGGTATGGAACTGTCGGCATCACTGCAGGCCGGACCAAGGCTTTTACCGCAACTTACCGCCGAAGCCGAAGCCTTTGTTCGCACTGAAGCGGGCGGGCAGAAAGTCGATTCTATCGGCGTGGGTCGCACGGCAGCTCGCACAGCCATTGGTCTCACCAACGACGGTTATATGTTGATTTTGACAGTAGCGGGCAAGGGGCAGGACGAGTTTTCGTCTGGTCTCAACTTAGCTGACTTAGCCACTCTGTTGAAAAATCTGGGCGCCACTGAAGCTCTTAATCTGGACGGTGGCACATCAACAACTATGGTGCAGTTCAACAAAACCTCGCGGCAGTACGACCTGTTGATTGGGCGCAAAACGCAAACACGAGTGCGCTCGGCCATTGTCGTTGGCGAAAATACTCAGAGCGAACGTTAACGCTATTGAATTAGGCTCTGCCGCGCCTGCGCAGCTTAGCCATTTCGGCCGCTTTAAGGCGAACCATAGCGCGGGAAAGAGCCATTTCGCTGACATACGCATCAAGCTTGTCTGTCTTCTGTGATTTTTCTGCTTCCACTCTTGATTTAGCCTGATTGGCCCTAGCTTCGTCGATTTCGATGCCCAGTTCAGCCATATCGGAAAGGATTTCAACTTCAGTGTTGTTGACGTTCATGATGCCGCCAATAATGGCAGCGGTTTCTTCTTCGCCTTTCACTTTAAAGCGTAAAACATCTACGGCCAGGGTGGTAACGATTGGCTCGTGACCAGGAAGAATGGTCAGTTCGCCGTCATTGGCCACAGCGGTGACCTGCTCGACTTGATCGTCGAATACTACTCTTTCTGGTGTGATGATTTTCAGATTGATTGTGTTTGCCATTTGCTTTCTCTAATTTCTAGCTTTTCAGTGCTGTTATTTTGTAGATTTTGTCAGGGTCGTCGCTTTTTTTGCTGAAGGCTGGTTAGCCGCCTTAGACTTTGATTTGTTTTTGTCTTTTGCTGCTTTGAAACCAGGGTGTCCGTTGTGGACGATGATTCGGTCAATCAGGCCGTATGCAAGCGCTTCGGCCGTAGAAAGGTAATGATCGCGCTCAATGTCTTTGGCAATGCGGCTTTTGTCCTGGCCGGAACAGCGGTGCAGCAGTTCAATTTGAGCTTCGCGAAAACGCCTGCCTTGAGTGGCTTGAATTTCTAAATTGGTGATATCACCTTCCGCTTCCCAGAGCGTCTGGTGAAACATCAAAGTGGAAAATTCATAAGCGACGCGCTCGCCGGTTCCCGACGCCAGAATTTCACAAGCACCGGACAGAGCGTGACCCAAACAAATTGTATTAACCGGCGCTTCGATGGAATGTATGACGGCAATGATGCCATCGGCGTTGTAGCCATTACCGCCGGCTGAATTGATATACATATTGATTGGTTTTTTCGGATCGCGCTCATTGAATCGCAGCAATTTTTTGATTGTCGGCAACGTAATTTCGTTTTCGAGACGCCCGCAAACAAAAATATTGCGCGCCGTTGAAGCCGGCACCGGAGCTTCCTCCGGTGCCTTCAATGGCTTAATTTCAGCTACTGATTCGGTCTGATGCTTCTTCTTCATTAGGACATCGACTTAGCTTGTTCTTTAGCTTCTTCGATGTTACCAACCATGTAGAAAGCAGCCTCTGGCAAATCGTCAACTTCTCCTTCGAGAATTTGACGGAAGCCTTCAACGGTGTCTTTCAACTTGACGTAGCTGCCTTTACGGCCGGTGAAGTTTTCAGCAACAGTGAACGGTTGGCTCATGAATTTCTGAATTTTTCTGGCGCGAGTAACTGCTTGTTTGTCGTCTGCGGAAAGTTCATCCATACCGAGAATAGCGATAATATCTTGCAAGTCTTTGTAGCGTTGCAAAGTTTGCTGCACACCACGGGCGATGTCATAGTGTTCTTGTCCTACGACTTCAGGTTTTAGAGCTGTGGAAGTGGAAGCCAGTGGATCTACCGCAGGATAAATTCCTAATTCGGCGATTTGACGTGAAAGCACTGTGGTGGCATCTAAGTGGGCAAATGTGGTGGCAGGAGCGGGGTCGGTCAAGTCATCGGCCGGTACGTATACAGCTTGTACAGATGTAATCGAACCGTTCTTGGTGGAAGTAATACGCTCTTGCAATTGGCCCATTTCTGATGCCAGAGTTGGCTGGTAGCCTACAGCTGACGGCATACGGCCGAGCAATGCTGAAACTTCAGAACCGGCTTGAGTGAAGCGGAACATGTTGTCGACGAAGAGCAGCACGTCTTGCTTGGATACGTCACGGAAATATTCGGCTACAGTCAGAGCTGACAGAGCAACGCGCATTCTCGCTCCTGGTGGCTCGTTCATTTGACCGTAAACCAGAGCTACACGGTCGATAACGCCGGAGTCTTTCATTTCGTGCCAGAGGTCGTTACCTTCACGTGTGCGTTCGCCTACGCCGCCAAAGACGGAGTAGCCGCCGTGGTGCTGAGCGATGTTGTTAATCAGTTCCATAATGATGACGGTCTTGCCTACGCCGGCTCCACCAAAGAGACCAATTTTTCCGCCCTTTACATAAGGAGCGAGCAAGTCAACAACCTTAATACCGGTTTCGAAAATCACGGTATCGGTTTGCAAATCTGTCAGGTCTGGGCAAGGTCTGTGAATTTCCCAGTAATCATCGGCTATCAGTTCAGGGCCTTCATCAACCACTTCACCAAGCACGTTGATGATGCGACCGAGAGTACCTTTGCCCACTGGAACTGAAATTGGTTTTCCGGTATCGGTAACTTCCATGCCTCTGGTCATGCCATCGGTAGAGCTCATGGATACGCTTCTGACGCGGTTGTCACCCAGCAAAAGTTGCACTTCGCAAACAACTCTCATTTGTTCGCCGGCTGGATTGAGACCTTCAATAACAATAGCGTTATAGATTTCAGGTAGATGTCCGCCAGGAAATTCAACGTCTACTACAGGTCCAATAACCTGAACGACTTTACCCTGGGTCTTCTCTAGAACTGTGCTCATTGGTTCTCCGATGTCTACTGGTGTTAACTACTGGTCTATGTTATGCCTCTCAGCAAAGCAAATGATAGATGCTAGCGGGGAGTTTCCCCAACTCGTTTATGATAGTTTTCGTTCTATTTTATTGTTTCAGCACAAATGCTCATTACCTGGCGTTCATAGATAGGTGTTCAGTACAGTTGAAAGATGCGGTTGCCAGGAGATTTTTACTGGATTTAGCCCGGCTGGTGGGCTTCGTGCTCTTCGGAGCACTGGGTTTTATGCTGGTGGAGCACTGGAATTTTTTAGACTCGCTCTTCATGACCGTCATAACCTTGACTACGGTCGGATACGGTGAAACTCACCCGCTTTCCACCGCAGGAAAGCTTTACACCATATTATTGATTTTGATTGGCGCCGGTGTAGTGCTATCTGTACTTAGCGACATGGTGGATATTTTTCTCCGTTTCAATCTGGGAGCCCGGCGTATGCGACAGAAAATTGCCAAACTTAGAGATCACCAGATTGTTTGCGGTTATGGCCGTACCGGCCAGGAAGTAATCACGCACTTCAATCACAACAAAATCGATTTTGTCTTAATCGAAGTGGACCATGAAAGGGCCAAGCTGGCCGCTGAAGCCGGACATCTTGTCTTGCAGGGTGATGCCAGTTCTGATGAAGTGCTGCTTAATGCACAGATAGAAACGGCCAAAGGAATTGTCTGTGCACTTGATGACGACACTTCCAATACTTTTATTGCTCTCTCGGCCAAAGGTCTTAACGAAAATATCAAAATTGTCTCACGTGCAGCCAATCCCGGTACAGAAGCCAAGATGCGTCGAGCTGGTGCCAGTATGGTGATCTCACCGTATGTCATTTGCGGCAAGCGCATGGCAACAGCCGTCACTCACCCGCTGGTGACACAGTTTCTCGATGTTGTCATGTCTACTCCTGAATATGACTTGCGCATGGAGCAGGTCAGGCTTGGTAAAGCCTCTAAATTAATCGGTCAGGCTTTGAAAGATGCAAACATTAAGCAGACTTCCGGGGCCATGATCCTGGCCGTTAACCAAAATGGTAAGCTGATATCCAATCCTTCGCCTGACCTGATTTTCCGGGAAGGCGATGATTTAATTGCTCTGGGTACAGAGCAGCAGTTGAATAAATTGGTCGAGCTTTCCGATGTTCGGATTTAATTGAGGTAAGTACAGTGACAGAAGCGCCTAATTCGGAAGAACAAGAAATTGCTGTAATCACTCTCGAAAGTGAAGACGGCCATTCTTACGATTGCGAAATGCTTGATCGTTTTGTTTTTGAAGAAAATGAATATGCCCTTCTTTTAAAAATTGCTGAAGAAGGTGCTGAAGAAGAATTGGAAGAAGAAGACCAGACCCTGGTGATTATGCGCTTCTTCCACCGCGGCAACGATTATGTTTTCCAGACAATTGATTCCGACGAAGAGTTCGAGAAAGTAAGAGCTTTCGTAGAAGAAAAAGTTGAAGCCGAGCGCGCCGCTATGGAATCGGGTCAGTAATCAGGTCAGCAAGAAAAATACGTCCGGACGTATTTTTTCAGCAATTATCTTGCCAGCTATGCTCCGGCAGACTTTAGCGAATTCTACTAGTTATTCTTCGGCGCACTCATGCCGATCATCAGAGGTACAGCCGCTACTTTAGTGCCTTTGTGCGCTCGCGGATGACACATGATTTCTTTGGCGATCGCGTCCACAATTACCTCTTGTGGTGCGCGACTGTGAAACTTTCTTTCAGTCATTTGAGTGGCAGACCACATGCCGTCGTCGCCAAATCCGGTGGTATAAATTGTGATGTAGCGAGCACCTTTGTGCACTGTAAACAGCACAGCTTCTTTTTCAAAAGCTGCCCAAGAATTTAAATGCAAAGCCTCAAGCAATTGCGATCCCGGCTCGAGCTGGCCTTCTGGTGTCTTAACCGTAAGCATTTCGCGATTGAGCGCTTTGAAGATTTCGCCTTTCCATAAATCTACTTGCAGATGATCGAAAATGTGCAAAGGCTCGCCTTCCACAAAAACGCCGGCCTCGGTTTCCGCCACCGTAGGCAGTAGTACTTTTTTGGTCGGTGCATAGAGGTAGATTTTGATCATATTCATGTGTCAATACTCCTTTTAATGCAAACTTTATTGCGACTCTTTTTGCTTGCCCAGCGGTTTCATAGTGGGGAAAGCAATGACATCGCGAATGGAAGCTGAGTCGGTGAGCAGCATCACCAGACGATCGATACCAATGCCGATGCCCATGGTGGGCGGCATGCCATATTCCATCGCCATAATAAAATCAAGATCAAGGGGCATGGCTTCGACGTCGCCGGCTGCTTTTTTACGACCTTGCTCTTCCAGGCGAGTTCTTTGATCGTGAGGATCGGTCAACTCTGAATAACCATTGGCCAGTTCACGCCCGAAGACAAACATTTCAAAACGTTCCACCTCACCGGCATGATCGCGGTGCGCTTTTGTAAGGGGTGAAATTTCCACTGGATAATCAATGATGAAAGTAGGCTGAATTAAGGTGTGTTCTACTTTGTTTTCAAAAATTGCATTGATTACACTACCGCGGCTATCGTGTTTATCCAGCTTGACACCGAGCCCTAGAGCCGCGTGTTTAGCTTCTTCGAAGCTTTTCAGTGAACTGACATCAAGGCCGGTGATTTCTTTTATGGCATCGTTCATGCGCAATTTGCGGAATGGTTTGGCAAAAGAAATATCCTGGCCTTGATAATGAAAATCAGCAGTGCCAAGGGTATTTTCAGCTACAGTGCGCAACATTTTTTCTGTAAAAGTCATAAGATCGTTGTAGTCGCCATAAGCGCAATACATCTCGAGCATAGTGAATTCAGGATTGTGTCTTGTGCTCATGCCTTCGTTTCGGAAAATGCGGCCGATTTCATAAACTTTTTCCATGCCGCCGATGATCAATCTCTTTAAATGCAGCTCGGTAGCGATACGCAAATAAAGATCGAGACCAAGGGTGTTGTGATGGGTGATGAATGGCCGTGCGTCAGCACCTCCTGCTTCTACTTGCAGAGTCGGTGTTTCCACTTCTAAATAATCGTGTTGATCGAGAAAATTGCGCATGTGGCGAATGATTAAAGAGCGTTTGCGCAAATTGTCGCGCACGCTTTCATTCATAATCATGTCGACGTAACGGTGGCGGTATCGCGCTTCTACATCCTTAAAACCTTCCCAGCTATCAGGCAAGGGCAAAAGTGATTTAGAAAGGATTTGCCAGTCGGTCACTTTGACTGAAAGTTCGCCTTGTTTGGTGCGACGGATGGTACCTGTGGCGCCCATGTAATCGCCTTTGTCAAGCAGCTTGAGCTGGGCGAGTTTTTCTTCCGGCAGGTTTTGCTTGTGGCAAAAAAGTTGAATTTTTCCCGAGTCGTCAAATAGATCGATAAACATCCAGCTGTTGCGGCTGTTCATAATTCTGCCGCAAACCTGCACCACGTCTTCAGTTTCGACTTCAGCGGCCAGGTCTTTATATTGTTCTTGCAACTGGGCGGCTTTGTGAGTGCGCACGTATTTGTAAGGATAGGGATTAACGCCCTGTTCCTTGAAGGCGGCGAGCTTGCGCAGGCGGTCGGCTTTTAGTTTGCTGGCTTCAGCATTTTCACCGCCGTCATGGCCGTCATCGGCTGAACCTGGGGTGGAGTTGGATACTGCCGACATCTTGATTTCGTCGCTCCCAATAGTGCCTTTGTTCACGAGCTTATACCTGGTTTGATCTGATTTTCTGTTTGATGTGAGCTTTCTATTTTAATATCAATGTGCTCGCGCGCCCCGGCCTCCGCCGGTAATACCCCAAATTTGTTACTGAAACTGGCATCGCAAGCGAGCTTGGGCTGCGTGTTATAATTTGTCTCTGCAAACGAGCAAATCAAGCGCCGCGGAATGGATATGTTCTCTATATCCGCTGAGGCGATCTGCTCTGTTTCGGTTGGCATCAGTTGGGCAGTTAAGAGGTAGTTCTCGGTGGTTGAAGCAAATTCTTCAGGCGGTACCGGCGGTACTGGCGGGCAGCGAATCGTTTCGGTGGAACTGCGCGATGAGATGAAAAAGTCGTTTATCGACTATGCCATGTCAGTGATCGTCAGCCGAGCTATTCCTGATGTGAGGGACGGTTTAAAACCAGTTCACCGAAGAATTATTTACGGCATGTACGAGCTCGGTCTGGCTCCCAGTGAGAAGTTTAAGAAGTCGGCCCGGGTAGTGGGCGACGTTATGGGTAAATATCACCCTCACGGTGACTCATCAATTTACGAAGCACTCGTGCGCATGGCTCAACCTTCGGCCAGCCGTTACGTGCTTATTAATGGCCACGGCAACTTTGGTGACCTCGATAATCCACCGGCTGCCATGCGTTATACCGAGTGCAAATTGCACGCGCTGGCAATGGAAACTCTCGCCGACATTGAAGCCGAAACCGTCGATACGCGCCCTAACTTCGACGAATCTTTAAAAGAACCAACAGTGTTGCCATCAAGGGTGCCGGTGCTTTTACTGAACGGATCCTCTGGTATCGCCGTTGGTATGGCCACCAATATTCCACCACACAATTTAACTGAAGTTGTAAACGGCACCATTGCTAAAATCGATAATCCCGAGCTTGATTCACGCGCATTAATGCAGTGGATCAAAGGACCGGATTTTCCAGGCGGCGGCAGCATCTTAGGTAGCGACGGCATCATCGAAGCCTTCACCACCGGCCGCGGTTCTATTCCTACTCGCGGAACGGCCACAATCGAACAACTGTCATCTTCCGGCGGCCGCCAGCCGAAAATGGGCATTGTCGTTACGGCACTTCCTTATATGGTTGGTCCTGAAGCTTTCACCAAGCGCGTTGCAGAACTTGTGCGCGACGAGAAATTGACCGGTATCTCTGACGTTAATGACGAAACAGATCGGTCTGGTATGCGAGTTGTGATTGAGCTGAAGCGCGATGCCAATGCTCAGGTGGTATTGAACAACGTCTATAAATTCACTCAGCTTCAAGGTTCTTTCCCGGTAAACACTCTGGCTCTGGTAAAAAATAAACCGGTGACTTTGTGTCTCGCTGACATGCTTTCAGAATTTATTGATCACCGTGTCGATGTAATCACCAGGCGCACACGTTATTTCTTGCGCAAAGCCGAAGATCGCGCTCATATTCTCGAAGGCTTACTTAAAGCCATGAGCAATATCGACGAAGTGATTCGCCTTATTCGCGCAGCTGATTCCACCGATCAAGCCAAACAAGAATTAATGGCTAAATTCGAGCTTTCTGACGCTCAAGCATCTTCAATTTTAGAGATGCAATTGCGCCGATTGACAGGCTTAGAGCGAGCTAAGGTCGAAAAAGAGCACTCCGAACTGCTAGAAAAAATCGCTGAGTACAAGCGCATTCTGGCCGATCGTAAGCTGGTTGATGAGATCATCAAAAAAGAATTGATTGAAATTCGCGACAATTACAAGGATGCGAACGGTCAGAAAGATGCGCGACGCACAATAATCGAAGCCAGTGGTTCAGAAAGCGAATTGTCTTCCAAAGACTTGACGCCTAACGAGCCTATGGCGGTGTTTATTACCAAGCAAGATTACATCAAACGCATTTCGCTCGATAGTTTCCGCAAACAACGCCGCAATACCCGTGGTGTATCTGGTGTGAAAACTCGTGATGAAGATGACTTGCAGCACTTCTTTGCCGCCAGCATGCACGATCGTTTGCTAGTCTTCACCAACCGTGGACAGATTTATCCGCTGGAAGTCATGGATGTGCCGGAAGGCGGCCGCACCGCTCGCGGTCTGGCTCTCGTTAACCTGTTGCAGATTCGTCCTGACGAAACTGTTACTACAGTTATTCCTGTATCGAGCTTTGATCCTGACAGCTATTTGATCATGCTCACTCACCAGGCTTACATCAAGAAAGTGCAAATGTCTGAATTTGCCAACATCAGAAAGAGCGGCATCATCGCCATTACACTCAATGACGGCGATGAACTCGGCTGGGTCAGACCGTCTCAAGGCAAGAGCGACATCATCATCGGCACAGGCGACGGCATGTGCATTCGCTACAGCGAAGAAGAATTGCGACCTCTCGGGCGCTCCGCCCGTGGTGTCAGAGCGATTACTCTGCGTGAGGGCGATCGCATTGTCGGCTTCGACGCTCTGGAAACATTCGACGACACTTACTTGCTTGTGGTCACCAATGACGGCTTCGGCAAACGTATCAGGCTGGAAGAATTCAGACAGCAAGGACGCGGCGGCATAGGTTTGATTGGTACCAAATTCAAGAATGCCAGCTCACGTCTGGCCAGCTTGCGTGTAGTCAGGCCAGGGGACGAAATGATCATTGCCACTGCCAATGGTGTAGTGGTGCGTCAGCAAGCTGACGCTATCAGTATCCAAGGACGCATGGCAACAGGCGTGAGAATGCAACAAGTGGGCGAAGACGACGTGGTTGTTTCAGTCACTCCGATTCTTGAATCTTCTCTGGAAGATGAAAAAGATATGGAAGGAGGCGAAGCCACTTCCTGATCTCCTCATTCATTCGATAAGCAAAAAAAGTCGCAGTAAATACGTTACTGCGACTTTTCAATTTCGCTACTAATTCAGTCAGCTTTGAGACTGATTAAGAAAGTTCGTTCATGCACTGGTCGATAGACTGGCCTGTTTGTTTGCATTTAGACAAGCACCAGTTAATCGACATCTGACGAGCCAGGGCCAGGCTGTCGGCCGATGTGGCTTTGCCTCTAAAGCATTTACCGAGCAAACGCTCGAGTTCTTGTTGATAATCTTTGAGTGTGGGCGGCAAGCTCAAAACAAAATTGCCGTTTTCTGCCACAGACAGAAGCTGCTCAATGCCATCAGAAGTGGTGGGCCCGGAGTAAGTTGGTTTGTAGCGTGTCTGTAATGTATTCATGATGTTACCTTGGTCTTGGCAAGGGCTGCTGACGCGAAACGCCATTTGGGTAATTCCTTTGGCAGCGAACCTGTGAGATACCTAAACTATATGCCAGTTATCATAACGTTACGACATGTTTTTTTACAAGCCGTAAAACCCGCAACATGTCAGCCTTTTTTACTTGCATGGGGGCTTCACGCAAAACTTGCGCCTAATCAGGGGAGAATCCCCTAACCCATTGGGGAAAGCCCGATTTTGACCAATTTTCTGTTACAAGCCTTCTTAACATTTCATTACCATGCTACGGGAGAGTTGCAGTGGCGTCGGGCACTGACAGTTGGTTGATAATTCTTGACAACGGGCATAGTACTGGTTCATACGGCCCGGAGCAGTGAAATGCGCAAAGAGAAGCTCAATCTATCCCTATCCCTGGAAAACCAGGCTACATCGGTACAGTCAACCAATGATGGTTTGGAGTTGGACGCTGAAATCCTGCAAGTAAGACGCGTGGTGGCCGGCAATCCCAACACTCCCAGGCAGGTTCTAATGCGTCTGGCTGACGATGCCAACGTTTCTGTAAGACGGGCGGTGGCCGAAAATCCCCGCACTCCCATCGATGTTTTGAAGAAGCTGGTTTTTGATCACAATGCCGAAGTGAGAATGGCGGTGGCTGAGAACAAAAACAGTCCGGCAGAGATTTTAGCGATGCTGGCTAAAGACGAGAATGTTGACGTGCGTTATGGCGTGGCTGAAAGCCCTCACATGCCCGAAGAGATCCTGGCGGAACTGGCTCACGATGAAAATCCATATGTGCGCTGCCGGTCACTTAAAACCTTGCAGATGCTTGCTCCAGATCTGCAGGCCAGGCTAAAACTCTTACTCAGCCCGCCTTTTGAGAAATTATCCGACGCTCCTTAGAGCCTATATATAGATAGCAAAAGGCCGCAACCTGTTGGGTGTTGCGGCCTTTTTTTCAATCACTTTTAATTAGCAGAGAATTTTGCGCAAGTTTCTCTGTCTTTTATCTTGAAGGTTCTTCTTCTCGCAATACGTAGCCTTCGCCGCGCACTGTTTGAATCAAACGCTTAGAAGTGGCGTCTTCAAGCTTAGAGCGCAAATAACGAATGTAGACTTCGATGACATTTGATTCGCCGATGAAGTCATAGCCCCAGACTTTGTCGAAAATGAATTCGCGAGAAAGTACTTGTTCTGGATATTGCATGAACAATCTCAGCAAATCGAACTCTTTAGCGCGCAGGTCTAGTTGGCGCTCGCCTCTTTTTACAACTCGATTGAGCTGATCCATCCACAAGTCGGCATAAGTAAGAATGCCTTCTGCTGGTTTTCTCCGCATAACAGCTCTAATTCTGGCCAGGAGCTCTTCTGTGGCAAATGGCTTAGTCAGATAATCATCTGCACCGCTATCAAGTCCGCTTACCCTATCTTGCACGCCGTCTTTAGCAGTGAGCATGATTACTGGAACTTTAGACATCGAGCGCAAGCGCTTACAAACTTCAATCCCGTCAAGGCCAGGGAGCATGACGTCCAGAAGAACCAGTTCGGGCTGGTCTTTCTTGAAAAGATCAAGACCTTGATTGCCATCGTGAGCCACGGAAACTTGATAACCTTCATAGCCGAGCTCAAGTTCGATGAGACGCGCGATATTTACGTCGTCTTCAATGATCAGGATTTTCAAAGGACATACCTCTCGCATGCATTCGTCACGGTTAATATTAACCCTTGTTCAATATGTCATGGTCTAATGTTTTTGTCCAACTTTTTAGATTCGTTACATGGAGTGTGGAAAGCCAAGCAGGGTCTAAGATAGACAGCACCGATGTTGCAGGAAAAATTGCCAAACAAATTGCGTAAGACGTAGCACAAATTACTTGAAAAATTCAAAATTACCTGGCCAAGAGGTGAATACAGATCCAGGCTCCGAGCTTTTTGCTTTCGATTCGCAGGCTCTGACACAGCTGGCAGCAGGATCATCCTTTTTTATCGCCTCAGTATTGGCCATTACCGATGTCATTCCTCTTATACCGAATGCCAGTTCCGTCACCGCACTTTTTTTACGCGTGGTGGGCGACTGGATAATCGCCGCCGTGATCTGGTTTCTTGGTTTTCTAGCCATTACTCAGTTATTGCGTTTTGTCAGTCGCGGCGTCTGGGTTTCTGACAAAGGCATCAAACTTTCGCGCTTTGATCGCATTGTGCCGTGGCGATCCGTCAGCGCCGTTTCAGTCGAACCCAATTTTTTCTTCACCAGACTATTTTCTTTAAAAGAGACTGCCCGCAGGCTGACTATACTTTTTCACTTTCAAATCAAAAACAAATTACTTTCGCAGCTTCTTTTTCCAAATTATGTGCCCTCTTTTTTCTTCAGCAAAGAGACTTTTGACCGCCTAATTAGAACTGTGTTTGAACGCAGCAATGCACTGCCTGCCGCCGCATTGCCTCAATACCTGGAAAATGATTTCGCAGTGCTTGCCACTACCGGTGCCACCGATGAAGAATGGCGTAGTGTCAAACGAACCCATCAATGGCTTGCTAAACAAAAAATTTTGGTTGGCACCATTGTTTTTTTCAGTCTATTGATTTTTCTCGGTCGCAAAGCCATGGTTTATTATTGTTTCAACAGCGCAGGCAAAGCGGCAGCACAAGGTCACTTCGAGACGGCTCGTGATTACTATCGCTGGTCGGTTAAGCTTGAACCCACTTTCGCTGCCGGTTGGAACGGCCTGGGACAGTCAGAATTTCGTCTGGCCGAACAACAACAAAGTGACTTCAGTGTAGCTGTGCGCGACTGGGAACGAGCAATTTTTCTCAAGCTAGATTTTGTCGAGCCGCGCTTGAACATAGTGCGGGTTTACTTCTACCAGCGCAAGTTTAAGGCTGCTAAAGATTTGCTCGAACATGCCTTGAAACTGGCTCCCGACGACGGTCTGGTGCTTTTGGAAAAAGCAGAATTGGATTTATATTCCGGTAACTACAGATTGGCCCAAAAAGAAGCGCGCTTACTGCTGAGCGAAGGAATAACGGGTACGCAGAATCCGGAATACATTTTTAAAGCCAGGTGCCTGATGGCGCAAGCCAAGTTGCTGGCCGGAGATATCGCCGGTGCCCAAAGTGCGATCGCACAGTATTCATCAGATCCGCAAACCTTTCACCACGGTGAAGACATCACCTATCTGCTCATGACTCGCGCTCGCATTCTCTTCGCCCAAAGACAATATGAGCAAGCTGACGCGCACATAAGCAAAGCGCTGGGCCGCCAGCCGTATAATCAAGAAGTGCTCTTACAAGCGGCATTAATCAGTCTGGCTTTGAAGAAGTATGAGCACACCGAATTTCTCATGCAAAGAGCCAGAAGTATCAAAAATATGTCGGCCTTGAGCTCTTATGCCTTGCCTTTAGGAATTATAGAGGGTGGTCTGGCTGAAGGGCGAGGAGACTACAGTGTGGCCCTGTCGGCTTATAGAAAAGCGGCAACCAGCGCGCCGCCCAATACTTACGACAGCCAATTTTTGCTTGATTTACAGATGCGACTGGCTGCTCTGGCCGGCTCCGGCCACCTCACTGCCGAAGAGGCCAAAGAAGCGCAGTTGCTCAGCACTGGGCTGATCATGTAAAATATCGATATGACGAACAGCATTCCCAGCGTCAAAGATATGCGCGATTTTTGGCCCCGGCCGGCAACGCACGATGGCATTAACCTGACTGATTTGCTGAGCGAAATAAAGGCCTTTGCTCTCGATACTTTCGACATGATCGATGTCGACCAAAATGGTTTTCTTTCGGCCACAGAGCTTGAATATGCCTATCAGCATCGAGACTTAGATCGGCGTCAGAAAAATTATGTACGCTTTTTACTTAAAAACGTAGATCGCATTGCTCTTGCTCATGACGATCATGACGATCATGACGGCCCCAATCATGCCGGTATTTCGCGTAATGACATAGTCGGAATTTCTCGTTCTGATCTTGTTCATTATTTTGCCCGAATGTAATGGCTTAATCTAAGCCGAGCTGTCTGCCTGTTGCAAACTAATGGGGCAAGCCAAAAAGAAAATAGGTCAGGCACATGGCGGCCAATATCCACGCGCCCGGCGTCACTTCTTTGATGCGTCCGGTCAAAGTTTTAATTAGAGCGTAAAGTACTAGACCGGCGGTAAGACCGTTGGCAATGCTGTAAGTAAAAATCATCATGGCAATGGTGGCAAATGATGGAAAAGCTTCAGTCAGATCTTCCACTTCAATTTTTTTCAGCGAACTGCACATCAGTAAACCTACACAAATCAAGGCCGGTCCGTAAGCGTATTTGAGATGCTGCAGCGGTTGCAGCAGAGGAATAAAAAAGAGGGCGATAAAAAAGAACAGCGCACAGGTGACCGATGCCAGCCCGGTGCGTGCACCTTCGCGAATGCCGGCAGCCGATTCAATAAAGGCACCACTAGTTGACGAGCCAATTAGAGCTGAAAAAATGCAAGAGCATGCGTCGACAATCATCGGCTTTTCGATATCGCTAAGATTGCCATTTTCGTCTACCATGCCGCAATTAGCACCCACACCAACCAATGTGCTCAAGGTGTCGAGGAAGCTCATGAGAAAAAGAGTGAGCAAAATTGGCAGGAAACTTAATTTCAATGTGGAGGCGATATCGAGCTTGAAGAGGATTGGTGTCAGGCTATATTCGCCTTGAAAAGGCACTGAAAAAATGGCTTTAGGCATCTCGCCCACGCCGCAGGCAAAACCTAAAATAGCGGTAAGCACAATGCCTATTAAAATCGCTCCCCGCACTCTTCTGGCCAGAAGAGCTGCAGTGGTCAGAGTACCGAAGATCGTCAGTAAAACTTTGATATCGTGCAAATTACCAAGTTTAAGAGGAACGGCCGGCGCACCAAGGGTAATACCATCGCCGACCAGCAGTAATTTGGCCGGCATGCCCTGCACGGCGCTTTCAATCAAACCGGTTTCATACAAACCGATTAAGGTGAGAAACATACCAATGCCGGCGGCAAAGCTGTGTTTCATGCTGTTCGAAATGGAATTGGCAAGCCATGGTCGGATTTTCAATAGCGACATGGCAAGAAAAGCTAATCCGCTGACAAAAACCGCACCCAGTCGTAGTTGCCAACTAATTCCCAAGGCCGCCAGACCGAAAGCGATAAAGGCATTTTCACCCATATATGGTGCTACTGCCAGAGGTCGGTTAGCAAATAGTCCCATAGCTAAACAACCGAAAACCGCTGTCACAATTGTAGCTACAGTCGAAGGACCCTGTGGAATGCCAGCAAAAGCAAGAATTGCAGGATTGACGACGATAATGTAAGCCATAGTCAAAAAAGTAGTGCAGCCGCCCAGAAATTCTGTTCGAATTGTGGTGCCGCGCTCAGTTAATTTGAAATATTGATCTAGCAATGGCTGCGACTATCAACTGGCTAGAGTAGCTGGTTGGCAGTGGCCCAATCCACTTCGGCCTTGATACCTGATTTAAGATCAGCGGCCGGTGCAAAACCGGTGGCGCCTACAAGACTGTCAACTGAGCAAGTAGTTTCAGTGGCCAGTTTTTCCACTTGCTCAGGAGTAACGGCAATTTTTCCGGGCATGAACGCTTGAGCTGCTTTGAGCCCCATTTTAAGCAGCCCTTCAGGCATCGAACTAAATTTCTTTGTCACATTGAGAGTGGCGGCAATATTCTCAGCCAGATCTTTCATGGCTACAGGACTGGGATTAGCCACATTGAAAATATGGTAGCCGGGCGGTACTTTTTGCAAACACAGATGCACTGCATTGGCCAAATCTTTCGAGTAGATCAAACTTTTAGGAGTGACACCACCGCCGATATGAATATACTTCTCTTCTTTAATCTGCCTGATTAAAGAGAGCATGTTGCCTCTGTCACCTTCACCGAAAACCAGAGAAGGTCTGAGAATAATTATGCGAGGAATTTTTCCACTGAGGGTTTGTAGATAATTTTCGCTGGTAATCTTCGACACCGCATATGGTGTCTTGGCGGCGAAAGGACCGGCCTCGGAAATATTTTTAAATGGCCCTTTGCCGTAGATAGCAGAGGTGCTGAAAAATACCAGAGTGTGCACGCCGTTGGCGACGCAGGCTTCAGCTAATTGCTGGGTGGCGCGCACGTTTACCACTTCGTATTCCTGATAAGAAGCGTTTTCCTGGTGCACTAAGCCGGCGGCATGAATAACGAAATCGCAATCTTTTGTCAGAGCGCGCATTTCTTGATCGCCTACTCTGGTGAAGTCTGCTTGCAGCATTTCTACCATGGTCAGATCAACGCTATCGCCGACTTTTTTTCTGGCATCAAGCCTGTTGCGTACTTGCGATTTGACGATGCATTGTTTAGTTGCCACCAGACGGGCGACGATGGCGCGGCCAATCATGCCACTTCCACCCGTGACCAGAATTTTTTTCGGACCAGCCTTTTGAACCATGCGTCCCAGATACCCTTTAATTGAATTAGAAATTCAGCGCCTGAAGAACAGAATCTGCCAGATGGAAGCAAGCAATCAATTCACTGATTTCTTGACGAGAGCAACGCTGATAGCTAGCATTTGACAAGTGACTGTCAAAACGCGCGTCTACATGGCAGCATACACCAGGCTGTCACATCGGCACCAGTAGTATTTCAGCAATTTGTGCGCAGAAATTGTTGCAGTTTTGCCGAGCCGCTTGGCAGGGGCGCTAAATGGTCACCATCGGCCTGAATTTGCCGAAGGATTTTTTCAATGTGCCGCTGATCTCACCAACGGTGGCATAACACTCCACGGCTTCGCAGATGAAGGGCACCAGATTCTCGCTACCAGCGGCCGCAAGATGTAATTTGGATAACGCCGCGGCTACTTTCTCTTGATCGCGCTCGGCTTTGATGCGCTGCAGGGATTCCACTTGCTGACCTTCCAGGGCAGGGTCAATGCGCTGCACGTTGATTTCTTCAGTATGCTCGTCAATGAACGAGTTGACTCCTACCACCAGTTTGGCCTTGCGCGCTACTTCTTGATGATCTTCGTAGGCTGAATCTTGAATCTCTTTTTGAATGTAGCCGCTTTCCACAGCCTTGATGGCGCCGCCCATTTCTTCAATGCGTTGCAAATATACTTCCACTTGCGCTTCGATTTGATTGGTCAAATCTTCTATATAGAACGATCCGCCCAGGGGATCGGCAACATTAGCCACGCCGGTTTCAAAGGCGATAATTTGCTGCGTGCGCAGGGCTGTGAGGGCTGAAGCTTCAGTGGGCAGCGCAATGGCTTCATCTTTGGAATTGGTGTGCAGCGACTGGCAACCTCCCAGGGCGGCGGCCAGGGCCTCCAGAGTAGTGCGAACAATGTTGTTGTCCGGTTGTTGCAGAGTCAGGCTGGAGCCCGCCGTTTGCACATGGAAACGCAAAGTTTGCGACTTGACGCTCTTGGCGCCGAACTGATCTCTCATGATTTTTGCCCAGATGCGCCGGGCAGCCCGAAATTTGGCAATTTCTTCGAAGAAATTCATTTGGGCGACAAAAAAGAATGACAGTTGTGGAGCGAAGTCATCAATAGCCAGACCTGATGTCTGCGCCGCCCGCACGTATTCGATGGCGTTGGCGAAAGTAAATGCCAGCTCTTGAACGGCCGTGGCTCCCGCTTCACGGATGTGATAGCCCGAAATCGAGATTGTATTCCACTTGGGCATATCGCTGTGGCAGAAACTAAAAATATCGGTAATCAGGCGCATAGAGCCTTTGGGCGGAAAAATATAGGTGTTTCGCGCTTCGTACTCCTTGAGAATATCGTTTTGAATGGTGCCGGAGAGATGTTCAGCCTTGACGCCCTGCCTTATGCCGACAGCACGGTACATGGCCAGCAAAATGGCGCTGGTGGCATTGATTGTCATGGAGGTGGAAACCTTGCCCAGGTCAATTTCATTGAACAATCTTTCCATGTCTTTGAGGGTGTCAATAGAAACCCCAGTGCGTCCCACTTCGCCAAGAGCCATCGGATCGTCGGAATCAAGACCCATTTGCGTGGGCAGGTCAAAAGCTACCGAAAGTCCGGTTTGGCCGTTACCTAAGAGATATCTAAATCTCTTGTTAGTTTCGTCGGCGTTACCAAAACCCGCATACTGACGCATTGTCCATTTGCGGGAACGGTACATATCCGGGTAGATTCCGCGGGTGAAAGGATAAGCGCCAGGCGCGCCGAGCTCTTTTTCCCAATTAAAATCAGAGAGATCCTCAGGTTTGAAGCAGTCTTTGTTGTCTGTCATCGCCGTATAATTAAACCTATTCTTTCTCATACATATTGTAATGGAGGACTTCCTTGTGAAGTACTGCGAGAACATTCTGGAAACAATCGGCGAAACTCCTCTTGTGAAGTTGAGCAAGGTCTCAAAAGGCCTCAAACCGACAATTTTGGCCAAGATGGAGGTCTTTAACCCAGGCGGATCAATTAAAGATAGACCTTCTTTAAAGATGATTGAAGAAGCCGAAAAGGCCGGTTTACTCAAACCCGGCGGCACAATTATCGAGCCTACCTCAGGTAATACCGGCACTGGGCTGGCACAGATTGCCGCAGTGAAAGGCTATAAATGTATTTTGATATGTCCTGACAAGGTCGCTCCAGAGAAAATAAACTTGCTCAAGGCTTATGGGGCGGAAGTAGTCATGGTGCCATCCACCGTTTCTGCCAGTTCTCCCGAAAGTTATTATTCTGTAGCCAACCGACTAACAATGGAAATTCCCGGTTCTTTCCAACCGAATCAGTTTGCCAACAGCAATAATCCCGACTCTCACTATGAGACCACTGGTCCTGAAATCTGGGAGCAGACCTCAGGAAAGATTACCTGTCTTGTGGCCGGGGCCGGCACTGGTGGCACCATATCCGGTACTGCCCGTTATCTCAAAGAGAAAAATCCGAAAATCAAAATTGTCGGCGCTGATCCTGAAGGTTCCATTTATTCAGGTGACACCCCAGGATCTTATAAAGTTGAAGGCATCGGCGAAGACTTTATTCCACGCAACGCTGATTTGAAAATCGTCGATCATTTCGAACGCGTAGCCGACAAGGATTCCTTTATCATGGCCAGACGTCTGGCTCGCGAGGAAGGTCTGCTCGTAGGCGGATCTTGCGGTACGGCTACAGTTGCCGCTTTGCGTGTCGCCGCGACCATGGACGAAAATGACGTTATTGTCGTGATTTTGCCCGATGGTGGCAGAGGCTATCTCAGCAAAATTTATTCTGACGAGTGGATGCGCGAATATGGTTTCTTGCAAGCCGAAGGCGTAAGTTTCTTCGCCAGCGATTTGCTGGAAGGTAAAGCAATTAACGGCAAGGTGCCAGGCATGATTACAATTCAGCCTGACGAGACTGTGCAAACCGCTATCGAAATTATGCAAAAGTATCAGATCGATCAATTGCCCGTTGTCACTGCCGCTGGTCAGAACGTTGGTCACATCAACGATTTGATCACAATGCAAATTGTTTACGAACGTAAGCATCCTGAGACAACAACTGTTTCGTCGGTAATGGGCAGACCTTTCCCGCAAGTTGATGTGGATAGTGAAATCGATTGTGTTTACAAGCAATTTAAGCTTGGCAGCAACATGGTGCTTTTGACGAAAGAAGGCAAAGCTTGTGGTGTGTTGACGAAATTTGACATTGTTTCGCACCTGCGGGCCGCCGGCGGAATCAACACCGAAGAATTGAGTGGAAAAAAAGACAGAGAAAAATCTGCAAAAATCTCTGTCTAATTAAATTGAGGAAAAAATCATGAAGTTCTCGACTAAGGCAATTCACGTAGGACAAGAACCGGATCCTACAACCGGCGCTATTATCACGCCTGTTTATCAAACTTCCACTTATGTACAGGAAGGCTTGAATCAACATAAAGGCTTTGAATACGCCCGCACTCAAAACCCGACGCGTTTTGCTTTAGAAGAGTGCCTCGCTTCTCTGGAAGGCGGCAAATACGGCCTTTGCTTTGGGTCCGGATTGGCCGCCGAAGGCAACATCATGAATCTGCTGTCCAGCGGCGATCACGTTATCTGCGGCGATGATGTTTATGGTGGCACGTACAGATTATTTGAAAAAGTATGGAAGCGTTATGGCCTCACTTTTACTTATGTCGATGCCAGCGACGCCAGCAAAGTAAAAGCTGCTATACAGCCAAATACAAAAATGATCTGGGTGGAGACACCAACGAATCCACTGCTCAGGCTTTGCGACATCAAAGCCATTGCCGCTGTGGCGCAAGAGAAAAAGTTAGTAACTGTTGTCGATAATACTTTCGCCAGTCCTTACTTGCAGAATCCGCTAGCGTTGGGTGCCGATATCGTCGTTCATTCTGTGACGAAATATCTAGGTGGGCACAGTGATGTCATCGGTGGTGCCGTGATCACTTCCAGAGATGACCTCTATGAAACTCTCAAATTTCATCAAAACGCTGTGGGAGCCGTGCCTGGCCCATGGGATTGCTGGCTGGTCATGCGCGGCGTAAAAACCTTAGCTGTGCGTATGGAAGCCCATCAAAAAAATGCCATGATCATCGCCCAGTATTTAGAAAAACATCCTGCTGTTGAAAAAGTGATGTATCCAGGTTTAGCCAGCCACCCTCAACATTCTCTTGCCAAAGAGCAAATGAATGGTTACGGAGGCATGGTCTCATTCGTGCTTAAAGGTGGGCTGGAAAGCGCACGGCAGTTCCTCGGTTCAACAAAATTGTTCGCCCTGGCTGAAAGTTTGGGTGGTGTTGAATCGCTGGTTTGTCACCCTGTGTCGATGACGCACGGCTCAATACCAAAGGCCGAGCGTGACGCTAGAGGCGTGGTAGACGCGCTGGTTCGTTTGTCAGTCGGCATCGAAGACATAGATGATCTGGTGAAAGATCTCGAAGCTGGCCTGGCCAAAGTAACCGTCATGGCTACAGCCGCCAAGTAAATTTGAATCTCAAAAATTTGTATCTTCCGGTTGATCATTTCGGGATATCGCCGCACGAGCTTCTAGCGTTTGAAAAGCAACTTTCAACCAGAAGCTGCCGAAGATTTCCCTGAACATTTTGAGCAACCAGGCTGGCATCCACCGGCCATTTTCGAGAAGAATTCTGGCTTGCTCACGGTCCCACTGGGCAGTGACTTTTTTCACATGTTCCAGTTCGCAGTTTTTTTCACCGATCTGCCACAGTGCGCGAATAATGTCACCAAATTTGTGATTCGCAAGGTGCTCTTTTCTGCCACTGGCGCCGCGTAAATAAGACGACTGCCAATCTCCACCTGTCTCATGGATGTTGTTGATCTATTGACGGCATAAACGTACTTAGCTGCATCACTCACAGGCAGTGCGCGTTCCTCGGCCAGTATTGAATCATGTTCAAACTTTTTCTTAGCGAAAGCATTGGCCTTCACTTGAGCGATTTCTGTACTTGTGTAAGCAGCGCGGCGCTTATAACTATCAACAAATACTCCGTTAGTTAGCCTATTAATTTCTTTAGTTTTTACGAGCTTCCACAAAAACTGGTCGATGGCGGTCCGCGTTCCGTAATTGATAAAATCGCGGGACGTAAAAATTTCGCCAGGTTTAAGTAGCCCGATGTGTGTTCTGATCAACATTGCACAGCTCATGGGATTCCCTCCATTAGTCAGCATCTGCTGTATTAATAGATACGTTTGGAGGGCGATTAAAGTTCAGTTTTTTGCACAAATTTTGCTCTTAAATTCGTCAAGTGTGTTTGTGACTGTTGTTCGGGATTCGCTCAGAGCATGGCTGTAAGTGAGCAGAGAAATTTGCGCAAATTTCTCTGCTCACTTACAACAACAAATTTTAAAGGCTGCCAACAACCGCCAATTTTCCGGCAGTAAAAAAATTCAAAATTTATTGCGGCAAAGGTTGATAGTCTAATTTTACTTTCTTCATCGCAGCGACCTGATTTCGCAAAACAAGTGCTTCTGCGTCTTTATGCACTTGAACTTTGTAGTCGGCGGTAGCGTTGAGACATTCAATCAAAAGTTTGTAACCCCTTGCTGATTCAGGGTCGTTTTTGTCAAGCTTTGAATAAGCGCGCAAAATTGATAGAGCCGTGCCCAATTCTTTATCAGCATCGGCGTAAGCGCTGCGATCGCGATCGCATTGCCCCAGTCTGAGCCAGCTCTCAGCGACATCGAGTGCACTTGCCTGTCGGGCATCTCTTTTGTTGGCATTTATTGTAATGGCTAGGGCCTGCGCCAGAAGCGGACGGACATAAACAATTTCATCTTGATCCCAGTGACTGTACGCCAGGGCGGTTTTCAAATCGGCTAATTGCGGATCGTCGTTGCTCACCAATTGATTGTATAAATCGGTAGCTTTCTGAAGCAAATTTTCTTGATCATCATAAGCATTCACTGCGCGTAATCTCTGCGAAACAGCAATGATTGCAGCGATTTTGGTGCCCATTTGCAAGGCCAGTTCGCGTTCGCTATTAATGCCACGATCCTGGCTGGTTAACTTCACTTTCTCGTACTGCTTTCTAATTCTTTCAATTTCTCTTAGCACGACGTCGCAATCGGTTAGCGCGCGGTTGCGATTAACCAGAGCCATTTCTTTCAAAACAGCCTCGCTGCGTTTAGGTTGATCGGAAAGCTCGAACAGTTTTAGTTTGGCTCTCATTACATTCATTGATCGCCCGGATCCATCCCCGAATCCATCAGCGATTTTTTCAGCTTGATTGTAGGCATCTTCTGCTTCGCTGTAATGAGATTGATTAACGAGCTGCTCTGCTCGTGAAATCCAGCCGGCGAAAATTATGCGATTTAATAAAGTGCCTCGATCGCTTTCCGGTCCGGGCCAGATGGCAATTATCCAGTAGAGACCGGCGCTTACCGCTAATCCGCTGAGAAGCAGTGCCGCCACCAGCGGTATCGAAGCTTTGGAGTTGGTGCTGGTGCTTGCAGCCTCCGGTGACACGCTAGTCGCTGTTTTAGTAGTCGTTTTTTTATCGACGGCAATTGGTGACTCGTTATCTGATAGAGTGCCACCGGTCTCCCCTGAACTTTTTGTGCGGCCGGTGTTTATTGATACTCCTTTGCCTGAATGAACAGGTATGCCGGCGGTTATAAAATCGTTGCTGATATTCGGTAAAGCCTGGTCGAAAATTTCCTGATAAAGATCGGCTACGCTTTGAAAACGGTCAAGAGCTCGTTTGCACAAACATCTCATCACCGCTTCTTCCAGCACTGGTGAAATGTCAGCCTTGGGAGCTGCCTGGGAGAGAGTGAGCGGCATTTCTTTTAGATGCATGTGCATTGTTTCTAAGGCCGATTCACCAACAAGTGGCCTGAGACCACTGAGAGTTTCGTACATCAAACAACCGAGCGAGTAAATGTCTGAGCGAGCATCGAGACTTTTACCGGCGCATTGCTCTGGGCTCATGTAGAGCGGTGAGCCGAACACTTCGCCCGTTCTTGTCAGTGCTTGATTGACATTTTCGGGGGTATTGATTTTGGCGATGCCAAAGTCCACAAGTTTTACAAGCAGCGTGCCTGCCTGAGGAATGAGAAAGATATTGCTCGGTTTTAGATCGCGGTGAATTACGCCTTTAAAGTGGGCGTGAGCCAGCCCGGCCAATATTTGGCGAAAAATCGGTCTGGCCTGGGCTTCGGTCAAATAGACATCGCGATCTAGTACCGTTGATAAGTCTTCGCCGTCGAGAAAGTCCATAACCAGATATGCTCTGCCATCGCCGGTAATACCGAAGTCGTGCATAGCCACCACGTTGACGTGTGACAAAGTACTTGCTGCCTTCGCTTCGTATTGAAAACGCTGAAACAAAGAATCATCAGACAATAGAAACGGATGCAAAAGTTTTACGGCGCATAGTCGTTCCATATACTTGTGGCGCGCTTTATAAATGACGCTCATGCCGCCGGAACCAATCACCGAAAGAATTTCGTACTTTTCGGCGAAGACCGTGCCTACAAGGGGGTCTCTAACCGGCGGCGCCAGGCTGCTGCCGTCGTCCGGACATTTGTCGATGTCCGTAAAAAATTCTTTTTTGCAGGTAGGACAAACTTTGCGTTCGGTATCCATCGCGCTTCATTGCAGAGGATTTAAGATTACCTGATTTAGAGTTGCCATTCACTTATATTTTCTGCACACACTGTTATTTGCGCAAAAATGGCATTAGTGACCCTACTAAAAATATTGCCGTTGACACAATTACCCGCCCCAACTCCGATTGATCACCACCGTCTTCAACCGGCAGTCGATACATTGCCAGAGCATTGAGGAAATCTTGCTGCACTGGTCCTAAAGCCAGTCCGAGCAGTAGACCGAGCAAGGCCACACCGGTGACTCGCGGGCCGAGTTTGTATGATGCGGCGCGGTGGAGGATTGTTTTGCCTAAAAACAAGGCGGCGAAAAACTGAATAAAATATCCGTAGAAGCCCATTATGCCGAGAGATGGTTGAATGTATCCCCAGCCGAATCCAAGAGCCATGTTCACCGCAAGCAACTTGACTAGCACTTTGGGCGTTACCAGCAAAACATGTGAAGTAAAGCGCGTGGTGCATTTCTTGCAACGATTGCCCACCGCGCATTGCACCATGCATTTTGGACAGACCTGAGCGTTGCAATCCACGCATTTCAGCCCTGAGTCATGGCATGAGTGCGTCCCTTTTAATTTCTCGAAAGCTTTGTTTTCGGTCATAAATAAAGCGCGCCTTTAACCCTACACAAAGGCTTATACCCGAGTACAATCGACATTCTGCTGGAGGGATTTACTTTGCCGTTAGAAAATAAGCCTGATCTGACCAGAAACGTTAGTTTCCTTGGTATGGGCATCATGGGATCGGCCATGGCCGCTAATCTCTCCCGGAAGAACGTTAATGTCAAAGTCTGGAACCGCTCCCCCGAACGTCCGGGCATAGAAATTGCGAGAGCTGCAGGGGCGGAAGTTTGTCCAAAGCTCGCCGATGCCATTGATGGGGCGCAACTGGTGTTTAGTTGTCTCGGTGATGTTGCTGATGTAGAAGCTGTCCTGACGGGGACGTCCGGTGTTTGCCAGCTAGCTGCCCCGGGTGCCATTGTGGTTGATTTCAGCACCATCGGCCCGGCGGCGGCTCGTGCTCTTGAAGCCAGGCTGGCAGCGGCAAAAATGGTTTTCTTGGACGCGCCTGTCACCGGTGGCGATGTTGGTGCCAGAGAAGCAACTTTAACCATTATGGTGGGCGGGCCTGAGTCGGCTTTCCGTGAAATCGAGCCTTATTTGCTGACAATGGGAAAAACTGTGCGCTACTGTGGGCCAATCGGCTCCGGTCAGGCCCTCAAATTAGCTAATCAAGCCCTTTGCGCCCTTAATCTTGTCGGTGTTTGTGAAGCGATGCGCATGGTAGAAGATTTAGGACTGGACAAAAAGTTAGTGGTGGAAGTGCTGGAAAAGGGGGCCGGCGGCTCCTGGGCTCTCAGTAATCTCGGACCACGCATTGTGGCCGATGACCTGCAACCGGCCTTTGCCATGAAACATATGCTCAAAGATTTGCGCCTGGTTTTTGAGAATGTGCCGCCCCATGGGCAACTTCCCGGCACGCGCCTGGCTTACGACTTGTTTGAAAAAGTGCTGACAATGGATGCCGGTGCTGCTGAGCTTGGCACCCAGGCTATGGTAAAGGCCTACAGACAACCGGGCGAAGATGCCGGCTATGAGGGTCACGAAGTGCAGGCAGCTCTTGAGGGCATGGAGTGCGCCGACCGCATTGCCCTGGAATGGCAACTGGACGAATAATGCGGCATTGCTTAAAAGTTCATGCATTTTGCCAGAATTAAATTAAAAGCCAGTACACAAGCCCGCTTTAGTGGAGTAGCATGTGCCATTACTGAGTTGATTTCAGTACCATTTAACCGACCTATTAAGGAATTAGAGGAATAGTAATGTCGCAAACAGCAACAGCTACAGAGAAAGAGACAGTGATGGACACAGCTTTGTTGGACGAAGTAGTGCATTGGGTGAAGACCTTGACTTCGGTCGGTGTTTCACCAGACTGCGCTGCCACACTAACTACCGAAATTCTCCTGGCCACCAGTGAATCTGCAGAAGAATTCAGCGAGTATGGCGACATGGAAGAGTTCGACGAAGAATAAATCGGTCTTCAGTGTCATTAAAACTCCTTCGCCCCGGTGGCGGAGGAGTTTTTTGTTTGAATGGGCAGATAGTTAAAGCAGTTCGTTGAGCATGATATGTCTGGTTCTACACTGACTGAAGGTAATAATTGGCCTCACAGTGAATGTGAGCAATTGCTGCGCTATCGCGTCAGCTTTACGGCACTGGCACTGCTTATTGCCCTTTCTCCCATCTGGTTATGCTGGTCTCTCTTTGCCCTGTTCAACATGGGGGCTGAATTTTTTCGCAATTTTATGCAGGCGCAAAGTCTAATTTATATCCTGCCTATATTTTTCTATGGCGCTTTAATCACGATTGGCTGCCTGGCTGTTAAAGTCTGCGCCGACAGCAAATTAGCCATCAGCAGTAAATCAATTCGCTTGCCCTGGCAATTTCTCTTTGACGCAAAATTCTGCCTTGATAGACCATGGCAATCGTTGCAATCGGTCAATTTCGAAGTTGATCAAAGGCGCCTTGAGCAAAAGTTTCCCGACAAAATTGTTCTCGTCTTTAACGATGACGCACGGGTCACACTTGTATTCAAAGGCCTGAGCCGTGCCGATCTTAAAGAATTTATATTAGCGACTCAAACTTTTGCTCCGCAAACAGTTTTTAATCCGGCACTGGCCGACGTCAATCTTAATTTTGGCAGTTATGCGCCCTCGCAAAGTCTACCCGCATCATTCACCCAGCTCTGGGAAGAAGAGCTGGACAACCGCTTTGGTTCGACAATATTTGTGCCACTGGAACCGGGCCAAATTCTCACCCGCGAGGGTGGATTATCATTGAAAATTCAAGGCCAATTGTCGTTCGGCGGACTGACGGCTGTTTATCTCGTCAGTCGCGAAAGTGACAATCAGTCGGACGGAACGCAGCCACTTTTCGTTTTGAAAGAAGCGGTGCTGCCCGTCAATTCTGATGATGGCCTGAAGCAGAAAGCGCTGGAAATGTTTGAGCGTGAATCGCGTTTGCTCAGTTCACTTAACCATCCGCGCATTGCTAAAGTAATCGATTTTTTTGTCGTATCTGGCCGCAACTATATTTTGCTTGAGCATGTCGAAGGGGTAGACTTGCGCCGGTTTGTCAAAGAAAACGGCAAACAAGAGGCGGCTGTAGCACTGCGCTGGCTAATGGAGACTGTCAATATTCTTCAGTATCTGCACGGGCAAGAGCCGCCTGTGATTCACCGAGACGTTACTCCTGATAATCTGGTGCTGGCCCGCGATGGGCGCCTGACACTGATAGATTTCGGCGCCGCCAATTCTCTAGTAGGCACCGCCACCGGTACCTTAGTGGGCAAACAATCGTATATCGCACCAGAACAATTTCGTGGCAAGGCCAATTTTTCTTCCGATATTTATTCACTTGCCGCCACCATCTTTTTTGCCCTGACCGGCTCTGACCCTGAGCCGTTGACCACGCTGCATCCGGGTACCCTGACCGAAATTCCAGCGTCCTTAGATCAGCTCATTGCCCTTTGCACCGCCCAGGAGCAAGCCGACCGTATCGGCAGCCTCGATCAATTGCTCGAGCGAGCAAAAGAATGTGGAGGCTCATGAAAGACGGCGAATCTTTAAAGCCTCAATTTCTTTCAAAGCATAAAAGAGTTTTCGCTGAACTGGGCTCACTTTTATCAGCTTCGCAATCAGCCAATGTTTCGGCTTTCGCCGGTGAGGCTGACGCCGAAATGTGCCTTAGAGCCGGTGCCATTCGTATTTATCGCCTGCTTGGACAACCGTCGGTATTTGTCGGTACTTTTCTTAGAACTAATCTGATTTTTTTGACTTTGCTGGTTTTTTACTGCACTTATCACACCTGTTCATCACCAGAGCGTCTGGCGCAAGTCTGGCTCGGACCGGTTTTGCTGGGAGCATGCCTGCCGGCTATTTTGACATTCACCGGTCTGCTTGTGATGCTCACTTTAGGCTTATGGCTTTTGGAAAAGCCAAAGCGTTTGAAAATTTTGCCATCACAAATGGTGCTGCGTATGCAATTGACAGACGAACTGTTTGCGGAGGTGGCTATTCCCTGGAACACGATAGATACAATAGAACTGAAAAGACTGCGGCGCTTTACTCCCGAGAAAGATTTTTATATAGTGATTAAAACAGCACTGGGAAGCACTTACAGCCTGCGCTATGACGATCTGCTGGTTGACAATTCCGAGGCTTCTTTTCTCAATGCCGTCAATACCTGGGCTCCGCAAGCGCGCAATTCTTTGCTGAGCTTTTCTTCGACAGTAAGAACGTCTGCTTTAGTAAATGAAAAGAAAGACTTGCACCAGGCACCGCAGTTTACCGAACTCTGGCTGCACCAGTTTTCAACGGCCAATATTCGCCAGAAAGTCGGTTTGCTGGAGAGCGGAAACGCTTTAAAAAACGGCTGCTATGTCGTACTCGGGGTGCTGGGCGGAGGCGGGCAGGGCAACGCTTATCTGGCAAAGAGCCAGACGCAAGGTGATAGTGTAAGCAATACTTTGAGCGACACTACAGACGGTGACCTAGTCGTCCTCAAAGAATATATTATGCCGGTTTATCAAGGCAGTTCGGTCCTGGCCAGGCTGACGGCCAAGCTTCATCAAGAAGCAGAGATTTTAGGGCGTCTGGCTCATCCTGGCGTGGTCAAATTATTTGATTGTTTTGTAGAAGACTACCGCGGCTATCTGGTGCTGGAATTTGTCGAAGGTCGTTCGCTTAAGGAGCTGGTGCAAAGTGAGGGCGCTCAGGATGAGACCTCGGTTCGGGGCCTGGCTCAGCAATTGTGTCGCGTGCTTGTCTATTTGCACGATTTTTATCCGGCCATCGTCCACCGTGACTTGACGCCAGACAACATCATGCTCGACAGCTCAGGAGCTGTGAAAGTAGTCGATTTTAATGTCGCCAGGCAGCTGGAAAATGCCAGTGGAGCGACGGTTGTAGGCAAGCATGCCTATATTCCGCCGGAACAGTTTCGCGGACGGCCCTGCCCCCAGAGCGATATCTACGCCCTGGGAGCCACTCTTTTTTATCTGTTGACCGGCCAGGAGCCCGAGCCCTTGGCGGTCTCACGACTTTCCGCCTTGAGCCCCGCTAGGGTTGTATCTCCGGCATTCGCTGAAATCATCGCCAGAGCTACCGCCCTTGATCTGGCCGACCGTTATGCCTCAGCCGGTCACCTTTTGCGCGATTTGGAAAATCTTGCATGAAAAACCAATCACATATAAAGGTAAATATTGCGCCAATATTGATGTTTTAAAAGTGACAAAGGCAGAAAATAAGGTTCTATCGATTGTAGCGCCGGTTAGGATGGATCAATCGATGGATCAATGGATGGATGTACCAGGTGATGGCGAAATTGACCAATAAAACGCTTATTAAGCCGATTAGAAAACCAATTGCGAACGTGATTGGTAGCTTGTTTTTGAGCGCTGCATGCTTGGGCCTGGCAGCTTGCCAGGGCGGCTCCGACGGATCGGGTGGAGTGAGAGGCGAACCGGGGGCAAAATCAGGCACGGCGATTATGGTGCAGGGCTCAGACACCATGGAAAATCTGATGGAGCAATGGGCTCGCAATTACATGGCTAAAAATACCGGTATCCAAATTAGTGTTCAACCCGGCGATACCGGATCTGGTGTCGCTGATTTGCTACGCGGAAAAATCGATCTGGCCACTGCCTCTCGTGAAATGAATGCGGCCGAACAAAAACTCGCTCACGATACCCCTGTTCGTCTCAAGCGCTTGATGGTGGCACGTGATGCCGTTGCCGTTGTCGTCAATCCGCAGAACAAGTTAAAAACAATAGATCTGGGCGATCTGGAAAAAATATACCTGGGCGAGCTCGTCTCATGGGATCAGCTGGATAAGTCATTTGCCAAAGAGCCTATTCGCGTCTTTGGCCGCGAAACATCCAGCGGTACCTCCGACTATTTTCAGGAACACGTACTTAAAGGAAAGCCTTTTGGCACGGTTGTAAAAGTGATGCCCTCTTCAGAAGCAATGATGGGTGCCATTATGGGAAACCGCCTGGCCATTGGTTTTGTCGGTATGGCTCAAGCTGAGATGGCCACTGATAAAGTTCGAGTATTACAGTTGAAATTGACTAATGCTTCACCGGCTTCAGCGCAAGGTGGAGCGCTTTCCGGCAGCGACTATCCGCTTTCCCGGCCGCTTTATTTGTACTACAGCGCCGCCAACGAAGCTCGGGTGAAAAAGTTTGTCGATTATTGCCTGGGCCCTGACGGGCAGAAAGCTGTCAGTTCAATGGGCTTCATGCCCGCTCGATAGCGGCAAAATCGTGAGCGATTCAATAAGGATTACCCGTGAATTTTCTTCAGGCATTAAAGGAAAAAGTGTTGATCTTCGATGGTGCTATGGGCACATCGGTTCACACTTATGATCTCACTTTAGATGATTATGAAGGCTGTGAGAATTGCCCTGAAATACTGGTGTCCAGCCGGCCGGATGTAATTGCAGAAATCCATGAGTCGTTTTTCAAAGTGGGCTGCGATGTGGTTGAAACCTGCACATTTGGCGGCTCTACTATTGTTCTGGCCGAGTTTGGCCTGGCCGAACGCACTTACGAACTGAATAAAAAAGCTGCTGAAGTGGCTAGATGTGTAGCCAGCGCCTACAGCAAAGATAAGCCGCGCTTCGTCTCCGGTTCCATCGGCCCCACTACTAAAATTCCCTCTTTAGGCCACATTGCCTTTGAGCAAATGCGCGCCTCTTACTATGAGCAGGTGCGTGGTCTAGTTGATGGCGGAGTGGACGTTCTACAATTTGAAACCGGCCAGGATTTGCTGCAAGCCAAATGCGCAATCATTGCCATGGAAGACTATTTCAAAGTAATTGGCCGGCGCATTCCCATTATCACTCAGGTTACTCTGGAAGCTCCGCCGCTGGGCACAATGCTTGTGGGCACAGACATCTCGGCAGCCCTGACCACTTTAATGGCCTATCCGGTTGATGTAATCGGTATAAATTGCGCTACCGGTCCTAGAGAAATGATCGATCCGGTGCAATACCTCTGCCAGAACGCACTGCGGGCGGTGTCGGTTCTGCCCAATGCCGGCTTGCCTGAAAACGTAGATGGTCAGACTGTTTACAAGCTCACGCCCTCAGAGTTGGCCGACTCGCTTTTGGGTTTTGTGCGCGACCAGGGTGTAAATATCATCGGCGGTTGTTGCGGTACCACTCCTGCCCATCTCGCTGAAGTAGTGAAGCGAGTAGGCGAGACAGCGCCCAAAGAGCGCCGCCCCCTGTTTATTCCAGCTGCCGCCAGCATCTATACGTCGGTGGCTTTTGATATCGATCAGCCGCCTTTGATTGTCGGTGAGCGCACCAATACCAACGGCAGTAAGAAATTTAAAGACCTTTTGCAAGCCGGTGATTTAGACGGCATGGTGGCCATGGCTCGCGAACAAGAACGCGAAGGCGCTCACATTCTTGATGTCTGCACCGCCTACGTCGGTCGCGATGAAGTGGCCGACATGGGCCAATTCATCAAGCGGCTCAACACCGAATTACAAATTCCCATCATGGTGGACAGTACCGAATATCCTGTACTGGAAGCGTCTCTTGCTCTGATTGCCGGCAAACCTATCGTCAATTCCATTAATCTGGAAGACGGCGAAGCGAAGATGTTGCAAAAAATTGCTTTGATCAAACGTTTTGGTGCCGCTGCTGTGGCGCTCACCATTGACGAAGGGGGCATGGCTAAATCAGCCGACAAAAAATTAGCCATTGCCAAACGCATTTATGATTTAGCTCTGGCCAACGGCCTGGCGCCTTACGATCTGATTTTTGACGCTCTGACTTTTACCTTGTCTACCGGTAATGAAGATGACCGAAAACTTGGTTTAGAAACCTTGCATGGCATCAAGCTGATTAAGCAGAATTTGCCCGGTGTGCGCACTATTCTTGGTGTGAGCAATATTAGTTTTGGCATGGACGCTCGCATTCGGCGCATTCTCAATTCTGTTTTCCTTCATCACGCTGTGGAATATGGCCTTGATATGGCCATCATCAATGCCCAAAAAATTCTTCCGCTCTATAAAATAGATGAGAGCGAAAGAGAAATGCACAACAAACTGATTTTTGATCAGCGCACTAATGATTATGATCCGCTATTTGCCTTGCTTGATTTTTACAAAGACAAAAAAGGATCAAGCGCAAAGGTTGAACGCAAGGCCGATGCCAGTGTCGAAGAGATTTTGAAGCAGCGTATTATTGACGGCGATCGCGTGGCTCTCAGTGTCGATCTCGATAAGGCATTGGAAACGCACAAGCCACTGGAAATTATCAATTCGATTTTGCTCGACGGCATGAAAGTTGTTGGTGAACTATTCGGTTCCGGCAAAATGCAATTGCCTTTCGTGCTGCAGTCGGCGGAAACAATGAAAGCCGCGGTGTCCTATTTAGAGCCATTTATGGACAAGGTCGAAGGCTCCACCCGCGGTATCATGGTTCTGGCTACGGTCAAAGGTGACGTACATGATATCGGCAAAAATCTTGTGGACATCATTTTGACAAACAACGGATACCGTGTGATTAACCTTGGCATCAAACAACCGATTGAAAATATAATTTCGGCGGCAGAACAGCACAAGGCTGATTGTATCGGTATGAGCGGCCTGCTGGTGAAGTCTACGGTAATCATGAAAGAGAACCTGGCCATTCTCAATCAACGGGGTATTTCGGTGCCTGTAATTTTAGGTGGCGCCGCCTTGACGCGCAGATATGTAGAAGAAGATTGCCGCAAAGTTTATCAAGGCACTCTTTATTATGGGCAAGACGCTTTTGATGACCTTCATATTATGGAAGCCATCGCCTCTGGTGATCAGTCGCTTCTGCCCAAGCCGCCGGCAGTGGAGTGCGAAGATCTCGATGAAGAGGAAGACATTGATGAAATCAGATTCGGTAAAACTGCTGAAGACGACGACAAAAAAAGTGACAATCCTAGTGCGAATGGTAGTGAGAAATTAGCGGTAGCCCAGCTGCGTTCAGAAGTTTTGCGCTCAGGCCAGGGAGATCTGGCCATTGCTACCCCGCCATTCTGGGGTTCGAAAGCCCAGAGTGATTTTGATTTGAGGGAAGTTTTTTCATACCTGAACGAAAACGCCCTGATTCGCGGCCAGTTCCGTGTGCGTCAGGGATCCACCAGTGACACCGAATATCAGGCAATGCTGGCGGAAAAAATTACACCGATGCTGGAAAATATGAAAGCTCGTTGCATTGCTGAAAGTTTGCTGCAGCCTAAAGCGGTTTACGGTTATTTCCCCTGCCGCTCGCAAGGTAACCAGGTAGTCGTCTATCAATGTGGTGCCGCTGCCGGTGGCTAAGCTGAAAATTTGATCGAGCCGGCTACTCCGCCTACTGAGCTTGGCGTGTTAAAAGAGTGGGTGCGATTTGATTTTCCCCGCCAACAATTTGGTCGCAGACTTTGCATTGCTGATTTCTTCGCCAGCGGCGAGCAAGGCGAATATGACGTTTTACCAGCGCAGATAGTCACTATGGGCGAGGTGGCCAGTACACATGCCGCCGCCTTGTTTGCGGGCAATCATTATTCTGACTACCTTTATTTCCATGGTTTGTCGGTAGAGTCGGCAGAAGCGCTGGCGGAGTTGGTGCATAAACAAATTCGAGCTGAACTCGGTTATGGCCAATTTGACGAAGCTGACCGCCGGAAATTTTTCCAGCAGGGTTATCGCGGCACCAGATACAGCTTCGGTTATCCGGCCTGCCCCAATTTAGAAGACCAGAGCCAGTTGTTCACTTTGCTCAAGCCGGAACGTATCGATGTCAGTCTGTCTGAAGAATTTCAGCTGGTGCCCGAGCAGAGCACCTCGGCAATCGTAGTTGTGCACCCACAAGCCAAATATTTCAACATAGAACGTAAGCAAGCAGCAGTTTTGTAGTTTTTGTCGCGGTTGTCACGTATTTGCCACGTAGTCGCCCGTAAACTGGATAGGTCGGCATTTACTAAGTCACCCCCCATAGGTTTTGCATGCATACTTCTAAAAAAGTGCGCTCATCTTTAGAGCAAAGTCGCAAAATAGTAGATCTTGAGCGCGCCATAGGTGATCTTGACGGAGCACCGTTCTTCATTCAAAGTTTGCTGATTGGCTTGATTGCTGCTATTGCTTTCAGTGCCGTGTTCTTCGTGCCTATTGCCCTGGCGTTTCCCGTGGCTGTGGTCACCGGCAAAACCTTCTGGTCGGCGGGCGATCATCACCTGGTCGTTCAGTGGATATTATCGAGTCTGGTCTGCGGTTCCATCGCCTCGGCAGTACTGCTGTCATTTTTGAGCTTCGTGCGCACCTGGCAGCTTGGCCATTTCGGCAAACCTTTCGGCCGTCGTTCTATTCAGTTGCCCCAGTCATTTTCTGAAGCCTGCGACCTGGTGGGCTTTGCCCTGGCTGAGTTAGACGGCTATGAAATTCTTCTGGCCGACGTCGACTCGGGACATTTGCTTCTAGAGCTGCAAGAAAGCGAATCGGCCACTAATTATCTGACAGTGAATTTGTGCTCCCTCACTAACGGTGGCACGCTGGTCAATATCACAGGCGCTCCTGCTCTCCATGGCCGCGCTAAACTGTTCAGTTCCTTTTATTTTGATCGTGGGGTCAATTCAGCTAATGTCGACGCCTTAATGTCATTTTTAAAACCTTTCGCCCGCCTGGAAGATTTGAACCTCAAGGCGCGCCCACTCAAGCCTCTAGTCACTTACGATCCACAGGTGCGCGACCTATTTGCCCCTCCTACCAGTGTGGTTTTAAACGCTAATGGTCGCCTCTCAGTCAACGGCTATTAATAAGCTCGTTTGAGAACTGTATAATTTCTCTCTATGTTGATCATTCGCAAATCCCTGGCCACAGAGGAAGATGCAAGGGGCATCCTGGACGTGCACTATGCAGCCGTCCACGGTGAACCGGTGGATTATTATGAAGAAGATATTCTCGATGACTGGTCGCCGGTTGTAGACAGTGAGCGTGTCGCGAATTATCTCAGTCGGCCGCAACAAGACGACGAAGTGGTGCTTGTTGCCGAGATGGATAGTGGTGTGGTCGGTTTCGGAGTGATAGTGCCGCGCTTCAATGAGCTGCGAGCTTGTTATGTGCTGCCGCGTCTCGGTAGGCAGGGTATCGGCCGCGCTTTGCTTTCCGAACTGGAGCGTCAGGCGCAACAAGCCGGTGGTGATTGGCTTAATCTCAATGCGTCACTTAACGCCGAGTCTTTTTATCTGGCCAATGGTTTTGTCACCGACGGGCTGGGCCGACACCCCTTGCCCGGCGGCCGAGAAATGAGCTGCGTGCGCATGTATAAATTTCTCGATAACGAAAATTCGAAGTGGAGCCGGGGCGTTTTACCCTGAGCCTCAATTTGGCCAATATTACTGTGAGACCATACTGCAATAGATAAAAAAGTCCTACAGGCGTAGAATATGGCGTTGTCGTAAAGAGCGTAGGCGCTAACTAGTAAGGGAGTAAGAAAATGACTCAAGATCTGGAAAAAGCTAAGGCGAAATCCAGGGAAGTTCTGGAACTGATCAGCAAGAAAGAGCTGACCCAGGACGAACGCGATAAAGTCATTGAAGAGTCGGTGCGCTACTGGACCGACCACGTCAACGCTGGTTTTCTCAAATACCGCAAGTCTGTCAGTACCGATTATACTGCTGTGGAATGGGAAGATAACGGGGCTGTCTTCCGCGACATCAATGGAAAAGAGTTCATCGATATGTTGGGCGGCTTCGGCGTCTACAACGTCGGCCACCGTCATCCTACCGTCTTAAAAGCTGTGACCGAGCAGCTTCAGCGCCAGGCCATTCACTCGCAAGAATTGATTGATCCATTGCGTACTTATCTGGCACACCTGGTGTCACTGATTACTCCCGGAGATCTCAACTATTCATTCTTTTCCAATTCTGGTACGGAATCAGTGGAAGGATGCATGAAAATGGCTATGTTAGCCACCGGCCGTAAACATTTTGTTGGCACAGTTGGTGCCTTTCACGGCAAGACACTAGGTTCTCTTGGTGGTACGTCAAAGGCCATGTTCCGCGAACCTTTCATGCCTCTTTTGCGCTGGAGCCATATTCCATTTGGTGATGTTAAGGCCTTAGAAACAGCACTCAGCTGCGCTGATTTTAATGGCGACCGGGTTGCCGCTTTTGTGGTGGAACCGGTACAGGGTGAAGGCGGCATCAACGTAGCACCGCCAGGATACTTAAAAGCGGCCCGCGAATTGTGCGATAAATATGGCGCTGTACTGGTCTTCGATGAAATTCAAAGCGGCATGGGTCGCACCGGCAAAATGTTCTATTGCGATTATGAGGGTGTCGTTCCCGATTTGATGGCTCTGGGTAAGGCTTTTGGCGGCGGTGTGATGCCTATTGGCGCTGTAGTGGGTACTGAAAAAGTGTGGGCCAAATATGTAGAGAATCCATTTTTACATACCACCACTTTTGGTGGCAATCCGCTGGCTTGCGCAGCGGCTATCGCTACCATTTCAGTTTTGCTTGATGAAGATTTGCCCAAGCAAGCTAAAGAAAAAGGCGAATATATGATTCCCAAAATGAATCAACTGGCCAAGCGTTATCCTAATGTGCTCTCGGTTATACGCGGTGTGGGCCTGATGATCGGCATGGAATTCACAAGCAATGAAACCGGATATTCAGTAGCGAAAGAACTTTTCGCCAGGAACATTCTTATTTCTGGTACGTACATCAATGCCAGAGTTTTGCGGGTGGAACCACCACTGGTTATCTCTTACGAACAAATTGACATATTCCTCAAAGCCCTCGAAGAATCAATTGCAGTGGTGTCGAAGCTACAGCCGGCCCTGACTTAAAGCCGATATTTAAAGCAGACCTTCCAGGCTATGGTTGGCGGACCGCTCTTGCGTGGCGATATTTTGCAAACGCTTTAGCTGGTTTTTTGCCTCGTAGCCTACATATGGATCCTGGTCCTCTTTTAAATCTTCCAGCACTTGTGACGGGCAATTGCAGTTGTCGATCACGCGCAATTTTACTTGTGCCTGACTGTCTTTAGCTAACAGTATGAATGCTTCCATGGGAGCGTTGAGATTTTCAGCCACTGCCGCCCGCACTTCCACACTTTCACTGGCAGCTAATTCAAGCAGTTTGCCCGGCGGTGTGCTTAAGCGCGTAGCCACCATTTTATAAAAGGCATTAACTTCAGCAGGCGACGCCCCTTCCGGCGGTTTGTCGAAAGCCGCATGATAGCTTGGCAGTGGCTTGCGCGGACCATTGCTATTGACGCTGGCATTGAATTTGAGGTCTTTGACTGTGTCTTTCTGTTGAATGTACGCTTGCTTGGCGCCGTCTGTATTGAGCGATTGCCACTCGCTGTCGGCTTTGCTACCGTCGTTTAACCCGCCTGGGGCCACGGCGTCAAGGGTCGTGTAAGACGCTGTGATTTGATTCGATGTCGGATTGAAGCGATTGTTGAAGAGCAAGTTATGGCTGTTGCGCTGGGCTTCCACCACATCACCTCGAGCGCTCAGTGCCGACTGTGCCTCAGAAGCGGCCAGTTTACTTGTGTCTCGCGTCAGCGTGCGCAGAACATCTATGGGCGTTGACAGATTGGAGGCTACGGACAGACGCACGCTGCTATCTACATCGTTGGCCAGTTTTCGCAATGTCTCTGGTGGAGTTTTTTCGTTGGACGCCACCGAGGCGCGCACTTCCGGTGATACCAGAGATGATAGCCAGGCGAGAGTGGCAGGGGAAGTAGAGATATTTTCCGCCGCATTTTTAAATGATTCTTCATTGGGAGAAGACTCGCTTGCCAGTGTATGGTCGGGAGTGCACTGCCATTGCGCAGCCAGCAAATTGGGCTCCCCTTCAGAAGAGCCTGAATAGAGGCGCGTTTGATTGTCGCGGGTAATAATGCGCGCCGCTCTGGCGACTTTGTCGGCGGCGCTTTGCTCCGGCAGAAGAGCATTAGCAGGATCAACAAGAAGCGCTGGTTCTGCCGCATTTGCTGACTCAGCAGGCTCAAGATGATGCCAGGTCGAGTCGAGCTCGGCACCAGCATAATTAGGATCTCTTATCTGTTTATGGTTATCACTCACAGCTAAGGTCAATGGCGGCAGAGCAAATTCGATGCAGGAGCCCGCTAGAAAGCGAGTAGATAGACTGTCTTTGCCTTTGTGCAGAAGATTGTGCAAAGAAGCACTGTCATTGGTAGCACTAGTAGTTACGGCCTCAGTTATAACTTCAGCTGTTGCTTCAGGGCAGGCGGGCGACACGAGTTCAACTTCAGCTGCAGCAACAGGCGGAAGATCTTTAGTTTGGCTAGATAAGGTTTTTAATTCTGCTGCCTTTTTCTCGCGCTCGGCTTGTTCGACTATGTTTTTCAACAGCCGAATAATCGTATCTTTAAAGGATGCCATCCCCCAATTCAACCCCACTTATGCCTCTTCAGATAACTGGCTGCCAGTTCACGCCTGCTAGTGTTAGTGCCGACGAAACTCCTATCTATATTGATGCTAGCTCAGTACCGCAGTGGCCACGTATGGGCTTGACCGTATTTCTGTAGCGGCTACCCTATAGGCTTAGCTTGGCCGAGGCGCAAACATACGTATTGGCGCTCTGTTCGAACTTTGGTCGCCAACAATTTGGAGAGTTATACGAATCCCGTACAAAGTTATAGGGTAACTGGCTATCAACCGACCGGTCATCCGGGTAAGAATGATAGCGAGAGCCGAATTTTTTGACTTTCATTGACGACCACCGCGGAACCACTTACCAATGTTTATCGACGTCGAACCACTTCCGCTTTATACCGGGAAACCTGGCGACAGAAAGAGCAATCAGAGGCAGTCATGAAGTGTGAAACGATCCCCGAACTAGAGAAATTCCTCACCATCCAGGAGCAAGCGCTGGGACAAAACAGTCCTGAAGTAGCGGCCACTGTATCAAAGTTGGCGGATCTCTATTTCCATAAAGGTATGCTCGAAGATGCCGAAGCACTTTATAGACGGGCGCTGGAGATTATGGAAAGAACTCTCGGACCTTACCGTCCGGAAGTTGTCGATACAAAAAAGTGTCTTGAGAAAGTCCTGACCGTTCGTCAGAAAAGCACCCCGTCACCGATGCCTACGGCAATTTATCGGCGTCCCGCTTGCGAATGGAAACAGTCACTGACAGATTCATCTACGTCATTAGATGCCATTCCTGCATCTATGGCCCTGGGCTGGCCCTCAGGTTTTCCCGATGAGCAAGACCAGGTTAAAGATGCTGAAGTGGAAGTGGCCTCAGTGCGCCAGATGATGGGAAAAGATCACCCTCACGTGGCTGATTTGTTGACTAAGCTGGCCGATCATTATTGCCGTCGCAAACTTTATCGTGAAATGGAACCACTCTTAGTTGAAGCTCTACAAATTCGTGAAAAATCGCTTGGTGGCGAGCATCCGCTTGTCTCCACCTCTTTGAAAAATCTGGCCCGTCTCTATTATTTCCAGGAACGTTTTGAATTATCCGAACCATATTTTAAACGAGCACTGGCAGTGAGACAAAAAATTTACGGCAAAGATCATCAGCGCTTCGCCGATGTAGAAGAGCAGTATGCCAAGCTTTTGCGCAAAACCAACCGCAGTGGTCAAGCCCATGAGTTAGAGACTCATGTGCGCGCGGTGCGCAGTCAAGCAATTTTTAGCCAGTAATTATACTTTTTGCACGTGCTTGCTTTTCAGTCTGGTGACAAGAGCAGCCATGTCATCATATCGGCCGAATGAAGGTACCAGATAGGTGCCCTGACAAATGTGGCGCACCTGCTCAAGAAGCTGCTCTGCCAGTTCCAGACCCATTTGTGAACCTTGCTCGCCGGCCTCGGCCATAGCTTGTCGAATATTTTCAGGAATGGAAATACCCGGCACTTCATTGTGCAGATATTCGGCATGTTTGCTCGAGTGCAAAGGCATGATGCCCACAAGCAGCGGCAGGTGAAGGGTGCCGAATTCATCGAGGAAATCAGTTAAATCACTGAGCTGATAAATTGGTTGAGTCATGACAAAGTGAGCCCCAGCCTCTATTTTGCGAGTGAAGCGTTCAATTTCCATGGCCCGGTTCTGGGCAGTAGGATTAAGAGCGCAACCGATGGATAAATTGAGAGGGGTGCCGATGGTATTACCGGCGATGTCCTGGCCGGCATTCAGTTGCGCAATGATTTTGATCAAACCGATTGAGTCGACGTCGTAGACTGCCGTAGCATGCGCGTAATTGCCCAGCGCCGGTGGGTCACCGGTGAGGGCAAGAATATTTTTCAGACCCAGTGCCTGGCAGCCAAGCAGATCTGCTTGCATACCCATCAAGTTGCGATCGCGGGTGGTGAAATGGATGATTGTATCAACACCGACTTGTTGACTGATAAGCTGACAGGTGGCCAGGGACGACATGCGAACGCGGGCCATGGGGCTGTCGCCCACATTGATGGCATCGGCACCGGCTCTATAAAGCAAGTCGGCTGCCGCTAAAATTTTCTTGGTGCCGGCACCTTTAGGGGGATCTAATTCGACTGAAATATAAAAATCATCAGCCTCGCCTTTCATAATTGCTTTCAGTCTATCGCTCAAGTTAATAGCGGAGCCGGATGCGGAGGCTGGTGTGGAGGCTGATAAGATAGTCTTGTCTTCTTGTGATTCGCGGGTGCGGCTGTCATCTTGATAGTCTAAAGATTCAGGATGAAAGAGCACAGTAGTTTGCGACGAAGATAATGATGATGACGATGATGATGACGCGGCTTGTTGTTGCACCGACATAGCCAGGTAAGAATCGAGACTCTTGCGCATTTCTTTAATGTGCTCAGGTGTGGTGCCGCAGCAGCCGCCGACAATTCTGGCACCGGCTCGCAGATATGGCTCAATATAAGAAGCGCAATAGTGCGGTTTGCTCATAAAGATTGGTCTGCCGCCAATCAACGACGGTTGACCGGCATTGGGCAAGCATGAAAATGTGAGGCGCTCAGGATCAATTTCAAGGGTGCGTATAGCCGCTGTCAGTCTGATTAAAGAGTCGAATACCGGCCCCGGTCCAGCACCGCAGTTAATACCAATCACATCGGGCATATCGTCGCCCAAATCGCGAATCAATCTGGCCACATCTTCAGGTGTAGCACCAAGTAATGTGTGCCCTTCCACAGAGAAGGACAGTTGTGCCACCACAGGTAGTTTCGACAAGCTGCGGGCGGCGCGCACGGCAATGGCCGTTTCTTCTAAACTCGACATGGTTTCAATCATGAACAGATCGACGCCGCCGGCAAGTAATGCTTCCATCTGTTCTTTGAAGGCACAGTCGAGTTCGTCTAAGGCCGTGTCGCCCAGGGGCGGCAGGAGTTTACCAGTTGGTCCGACGGATCCGGCCACAAAAATCGGTTGACCTGCTATTTCCCGGGCGTTACGGGCGATTTTTGCCGCCCAGACATTGATTTTCCAGACATCATTTTCCAGGCCATTGTTGGCAAGTTTAATTCTGTTACCGGAAAAAGAGTTTGTTTCAATAATCTCAGCTCCGGCGTTGATGTAATCAACGTGAAGTTGTTGAATTGTTTCTTGACGCGTAATGTTCAGATGTTCAAAACAAGCATCGGTGGACGCTCCCCTTGAATACAAAAGGGTGCCGATGCCGCCGTCTGCCAGCAATGGCCGTTCTTTAAGGGTATTTAAAAAAGGGCTCGGTGAATTTGACATGAGATAGTCTGGCGCCTGTAGGAGCTGAGTAGTAACTAATCGCGATTTCGGAAGCCGTAACTCCTGCTAATATACCTTGCATCCATAAACCGTACTCGGTGGCCAGATTTTAGCAAAGGGTTCTCAGTGACCGACCCCAATTTAATCAGAAACTTTTCAATTATTGCCCATATCGACCATGGCAAGTCTACTCTGGCAGACCGCTTGCTGGAGATGACCAACACCATCGCCAAGCGCCATATGCAGGCTCAAGTGCTCGATTCTATGGATATCGAACGTGAGCGCGGTATCACAATCAAAGCGCAAGCGGCGCGCATGGATTATATTGCCGACGACGGCAAGACTTACATTCTCAACTTAATTGATACACCCGGCCACGTAGACTTTGGTTACGAAGTTTCGCGCAGTTTGGCCGCTTGCGAGGGCGCACTCTTGATTGTGGACGCCACTCAGGGTGTCGAAGCTCAGACTCTGGCCAATGTTCACCTGGCTTCGGAGAACAATCTTGAAATAGTGGTGGTTATAAACAAAATTGATTTACCGAGCGCCGAGCCTGAACGTATTCGCGCCGAAATTGAAGACGTTATCGGCATTCCGGCCGACGAGGCAATTCTAGCCAGCGCTAAGAATAATATCGGCGTCAAAGATGTGCTCGAGGCCATTGTCAAATTCGTGCCGCCACCGCGCAATACTCAAAACGAACCTCTGCGGGCGCTCATATTTGACAGCTATTTCGATAGTTATCGCGGCATTATTGTTTATTTCCGCGTTAAAGACGGCGAAGTCAAAGTGGGCGACAAGATTCGCTTCATGGCTAATGACAAAGTTTTCGATATCGCTGAGCTAGGTGTATTGCGTCCGGCGCAAGTAAAAGTCGACCGCCTTGGTCCCGGCGAAGTGGGTTACCTGGCCGCTCAAATTAAAGATGTAGAGACTCTTGTGGGCGACACCATTACTCTAGTGAGCAACCCGGCAGTTGAAGCACTGCCGGGTTACAGGCCGGCAAAACCGATGGTCTATGCCGGAATTTACCCCGTTGATAATGATCAGTATCCCGATTTGCGTGAAGCTCTCGATAAACTTAAACTGAACGACTCATCTCTCTTTTTCGAACCTGAAACTTCTGAAGCTCTTGGTTTTGGCTTCCGCTGCGGATTTTTGGGTCTGCTGCATATGGAAATTATTCAGGAGCGTCTTGAGCGAGAATATAATCTCAACTTAATTACCACTGCACCGTCAGTGGTGTATCGCGTCACTAAGACAGACAACTCTGTTGTGATGGTAGAAAACCCAGCCTTGCTGCCTGATCCTACCTACAGACTGTTTATTGAAGAACCTTTTGTTACCGCCAATATCATCACACCGACCGAATATACCGGAACGCTGATGGAACTTTGCCAGCAGCGTCGCGGTGTCTATGTCGATATGAAACACCTGGACGCTCGGCGGGCCATGCTGGTTTACGATTTGCCCCTGGCTGAAATTATCACCGATTTCTTTGATCAGCTGAAGAGTCGTTCGCGCGGGTACGCCAGTCTTGATTATCTTTTCAAAGAGTTTAGAGAAGAGCGTCTGGTCAAAATAGATATCCTCATTGGCGGCGATAAAGTTGACGCCCTCTCAGCCATTGTTCACTACGATAGAGCCCATACAGCCGGTCGGGCAATTTCAGAAAAATTGAAAAAGCTGATTCCTCGGCAAATGTTTGAGGTGCCGATTCAAGCTGCTATCGGCGGCAAAATTGTTGCTCGTGAAACTATTTCAGCCGTGCGTAAAAACGTGCTGGCAAAATGTTATGGCGGTGACATCAGCCGTAAACGCAAACTGCTCGATAAACAGAAGGAAGGCAAGAAGCGCATGAAGTCTGTGGGAAGAGTGGAGATTCCGCAAGAAGCGTTCATGGCCTTGCTAAAGATCGACGACTAAAGTTTTTTGAGATAACCATGGGTAAGCAAGAAGACAATCTCCGGGGCAAAGACGATCCCGATTTCGAAAGGGAGAGCGAACTGGCCCGACGTGAGCTTTTGCGCCAAACATGGATTGCCAGAGATAATCTCTACAAAGAAATTTTTGGCGAACCTTCTTATGTATCGCCGACCAATTATGGGCCTCCTGTATTTACAGATGCTCCTTCCGCACCGAAAAAGCGCAAGAGTCGGTTGGAAAGCAATGACACTTCAAGACCGCCTGATGGTGCCGGCAGCGAGCAACAACTGGCGGTGCTGGCTTATGGTCCTGATCCGTTTAAACCCTACTGGACATACGTTACGGCCGGTCTGGCCAGCCCCTGGGTGCAGAGTGAGCCGCTGGAAGTTTCAGGATTTGGCTGTGAGCTGATTGTCAAAAGCCCGGTAGACAGCCCCTGGGCACCACAACTCTTGCGCACCATGGCATTTTATATTTTCAATCATGCCGGCACTTTGAGCCCGGGCAAGCGCATCGCCCTTGGTGCACCGATTAAACCTAATTCTGATTCTTTGCTCAATTCAGCGATTATCTGGTATGCCGATGAAGCGCCTGATGCCTGGTATCCTCTGCCTTCCGGCGGCTTCGGATTGTTTCTCGCTATTGGTTTGACCGACGCTGAATGCAAATTTGCAGACTCGGCCGAAAATTACGGCACCTGGTGCATTGAACAGTTGCTTAGACGCAAAGGCCACGGACAAATTACCGATCCTGCTCGCGGCGACATGATGAGCGAAAGTGACACTCCCGCCATGCTTGAGTCAATCAAGCATTTCGCTGACACATTCAGACAATTTGATGTAGAAGCGGATATGGTAGAACCAGATTAACCGACGCTGACCGCTGGAGTTTTAGCGGCAACGCGACGATAGACGCAGCCCTGAGCGACAGCCAGTTCGGTGGCCAGTACTGCACCACCGGCGGCGCCAAGTATGGCGTTGTGAGCCAGGGCGGTAAATCTGACCCAGTCTTCGTTTACGCTAAGTTGGCCGGTAGTTACCGCCATACCGTTTTCTGTCATCACATCAAGCTTTGGCTGCGGCCGATCCGCTGCTTGCTGAAAGTGAATAATTTGCTCCGGAGCCGACGGTAATGTGCTCAGGTCGCCGGACACTCCTTTAAATTCCTGCCAGGCCTTCAATATGGTGGCACTGTCAATTGCATTTTCTAACTGGGCGCTCACGTAAGCCGTGTGCCCATCGGCAACGGCCACTCGAACGCATTTGGCATGAATTTTCGGCAGAGAGGCATGACTGATTCCGCTGGCGCCAATATCGCCCCAGACTTTAAGCGGCTCTTGTTCCGATTTTTGTTCTTCGCCGCCGATATACGGAATAACGTTCTCTACCATTTCAGGCCAGGTAGTAAAAGTTTTGCCGGCACCAGATAAGGCCTGCTCGCTATGGACAAAAATTTGTTTGATGCCAAATTCTTTTAAGGGCGTCAGAGCGATGACATAACTTTGTATCGAACAGTTGCTTTTGACGATAATAGCGCCGGTGGTATAGCCACGTGCTCGACGCTGCTGCTCCATTACTTTCAAGTGGTTGGCGTTGGCTGCTGGTATCATCATTGGTACCAGTGGGTCCATGCGGTTGGCTGAGTTGCATGAGGTGACGAAAACGCCGCGTTTAGCCAGTTCGTCTTCGAGTTTGAGCACACTGGCTTTATCAAGGCTGACGGCGCAAAAGACAATGTCTACGCCTTCCACTACCAGATCAAGATTATCGGCGTCGACAACCGTCAGCGCGCCTACGGCAGGCGGCACAGCGAAGTCCATAAACCAGCGCCCGGCCACTGAATCAAGGTACGTCTTGCCGGCCGAGCCTGCTGACGCCGCTAACTTGGTAATTTCAAACCAGGGATTGTCTTTGAGCATGCGAATTAATTGCTGGCCCACCATACCGGTAGCGCCGACAATGCCGACTTTCAATTTGTCTTTTAAAACTTTTTTGCCTTGTGCATCTTTAGAGTCGGCCTGAAGTTGAACGATTTGTGGTTCTGATTGAGACACTGCTGTACTCCGTGCTGGCGTGAGTGCGTGATGCGGCTAAAGATTTCGCTTAGTATAGCAGCGCAGTGTCCCGGAGCCTGCCTCAGTGGGTTTTTGAGATAACTTTGCTTTACGAATTTTCGTTTTCGCCTGGCGAATTTTCGTTGCATTTGCTGAATAATCTGGTAATCAGAGCCGTCCAGCCGGTCTGGTGACTGGCGCCGAGGCCGCGTCCGCTTTCGGCGTGAAAATATTCGTAAAACAAATGTAAGTCTTGCCAGTCGGCTCGCGCGAACAGTTCTTCTGTATCTTTTTGCCAGGGCCGCACTTGTGTCTGCCCGTCTGCTAGAAAAATACTACTGAGACGGCGAGCCAATTCTTGCGCTACGGCCTTGAGGCTGATGAAATTGCCTGATGCCGTAGGGCATTCAACCTTAAAGTCTTCGCCATAGAAGCTGTGATAGCGCTCGAGCGCTTCGATAATTAGATAATTGAGCGGAAACCAGATTGGCCCTCGCCAGTTGGAGTTACCGCCAAATGCGGCAGTGTCGCTCTCGCCCGGTGCATATTTAACTTCGTAGGTTTCTCCGTCACCACTGAAAACAAGCGGGTTTTCTTCATATATTTTTGAAAGTGAACGAATACCATAAGGCGATAGAAACTCGTTTTCATCCAGCATGTAGGCCAGTACTCTTTTCAGTCGGTCACTGGAAAGCAGGGAGAGCAATCGACTTTCGCCCCTACTTGTGGTGCGGGTCAGGGAGATATTCTGGTCGAGGTCGCTTCTGTTTTTAATGAACCACATCATCCTTTTGTAAAACCCCGGCAGGCTTTTAATCAGCGGCTCTTCCAGAACTTCGACCGCTAATAATGGGATTAGCCCTACGATCGAACGAACGCGCAAGGGGATATTGCTTTGAGTATGATGCTCCGTTATATGTAGATGGTCATAGTAAAAGCCGTCTTCTTCGCACCACAGGCCGGATCCGTCGTCCTTGTGAATAGCATCTGAAATCTGGACAAAATGTTCGAAAAATTTTGAGGCTATGTCTTCATGAGCCGGACGTTTTTCCGCCAGCTCCAGCGCAATAGCCAACATGGTTGTGCAGTAAAAACTCATCCAGGCTGTGCCGTCGGCCTGTTGCAAAACTCCATTGAAAGGAATCACGCCTTTTGAGCGATCAAAAATACCAATATTATCAAGGCCGAGAAATCCACCGCCGAATAGATCATTGCCGTCCACGTCTTTGCGATTGACCCACCAGGTAAAATTGATCAGTAGCTTCTGAAAGACTCGCTCTAAAAAGGGCAAGTCGCGCATCCCTCGCGGAGCAGTCATTTTATAAACGCGAAAAGCGGCCCAGGCATGCACCGGCGGATTGAGATCAGCAAAATCAAATTCATAAGCCGGCAATTGGCCGTCTTGGCGCATGTACCATTCGCGCAAAAAAAGAATGAGCTGCTCTTTGGCAAAAGTTGCATCGACTTGAGCCATAACGATCATGTGGAAAGCCACATCCCATATGGCATACCAGGGATACTCCCATTTGTCGGGCATGGAAATAATGTCGCGATTGAAAATATTTTTCCATTTTTGGTTGAGAGCAGTTTGCCTTTGCTGCGGCGGATTACCGGGATCGCCTTCTAACCACTGGCTGACTATATAGTGATAAAACTGTTTGCTCCAGAGCAAGCCGGCATACGCTTGCCGGCTGACTGTGGCCTGTTCTGGCGTAAGTGCGGCCGGTAGAACATTGTTGTAAAACTGATTGGCTTCGCCTATGCGTGCGCTGAAAATTGAATCGAACTCGTCACCAAATTGTTCGTCTAATGCGCTCGATGCGCCCAGTGGTTGCCTGTCATCAATTTGCAGGCGATATTTAAAAGTCATACTGGCGCCGGCAGACAGGCTCAACCGGCTGTAAAAAGCTGCCTTAGTACCGCAAAGCTCAGGATTGACCGCTTCACTTTTGCTCTCCACCACATACTGGTGAAAAGCATCTTTGACGAAATCACTTTTGTTTTTACTTTGAAAAAGTTTCTCGTTGTTGGTTTCGTTATTGGTGTAAAGCGGTTCAAAATCTGGGTTTTCACAAACAAAATTGAAATTACCGAGGCTCTCGTGGCTGGCCCGGGCAAAGCCATTGAGCTGTTTAATCTGCGGCTCGTTCCAGTAGCCGTCGCCTGACCTGCCCCACGACCAGGTATTGCGAAACCAGAGGGTGGGCAGCAAATGCAAGAATGCCTGGTCGGGCCCATGGTTGGTTACTGTGAGCTTAATTAAAATGTCGTCGGGGGTGGCTTTGGCGTATTCAACCTGCACATCGAAATAACGCGACTGATCGAATGCACCAGTGTCGACTAACTCGAATTCGCCCTGGTCTCTTGAGCGGCGAGCGTTTTCAGCTAGCAGCTGTTCATAAGGAAAGGCCCGTTGCGGATATTTGTAGAGGGCTTTGAGATAGGAGTGGGTAGGTGTTGAGTCGAGATAGAAATATTGTTCTTTGACGTCTTCACCGTGGTTGCCCTGGTGATTGGTGACACCGAAGAGCCGCTCTTTCAAGATGCTGTCGGCGCCGTTCCATAGCGCCACACTGAAGCACAGTCGGCATTCGCGGTCTGAGATACCTAAAAGGCCGTCTTCACCCCAGCGATAAGCGCGGCTGCGCGATTGTTCGTGGTCAAAATATTCCCAGTTGGTGCCGTTGGGCGAATAATCTTCCCTTACCGTGCCCCATTGTCTTTCCGAAAGGTAAGGGCCCCAGCGCTTCCAGTTGGCCCCCCTGGCCTGGTCTACAGCCAGTCGTCTTTGTTCTTCGTTGCTCTTCATAGATTTTCTATGCCCTCAAAATTTAAGACTTAATTGCAAAATTGTCTTCTGAATGGGAAAAACCGCGGTGGCAACTCTCCATTTTTCAACTAATCTGCTATGGTGAATAAAGAAGGTACGGAGGATCGTTGATGAAACCGTCAATCTTGCAGCGGTCATTCTGGCAAGAGATGTGGGATATCGTACGCAACTGGCTAATCGGCCCGACTGCACAACCTGCACCTATTCCAATTAAAGTTGAAGAGCGCCGCAGAAAGTAATTTGCGCTTCTTCTGATTATGCAGCCCGGCATATTTAATGCTGGGCTTCATTGTCGGCCGCAAAGTTAAGCTGGTTGCTATAAGGGCTTGACGTTTGTAGACGACTGGTCTATTATGCGGGTATGGTTTAAGGAAATAGGTCAAAAGTGATTAGCTCAGCAGTAAATCAGGCTCACTACCGGTGGTGTCACTTTGAATTAAAATCTTTGTGCTGCTGTTTGAAGTCCGGGTGATGTGCGGAACATGATCGACTTTTTCTGCTTCTCTTCAATCAGTCTAGATGACCGGTCGTATAACCAGAAAGCTGATTCTACATAAGAAAGATGGATAGTTGAAATGGCAAAAGTATTACAAAAAGAAGGTACCAAGCTGGAGCTGCTCGAAGCCGGCACCAGGCTGATGCTTGAAAAAGGTTACAGCAACTGTGGTTTGCAGGAAGTGCTTGAGTCTGTGGGTGTGCCCAAAGGTTCTTTCTATCACTATTTTGAGAGTAAAGAAGATTTTGCCTTACAGATTATTCGCCACTTTGATCAAGGTTATACGGAGCAGATGTTATCAAGTTTGCGTGAGAACAATCTCTCACCTACTGAACGTTTGAAATCATATTGCGCCATTCACAGACAGCGTATTGAAGAACGCAAATGCACACGGGGCTGCCTTATTGGTAATCTCAGTCAAGAGATGGCCGGCCAGAGTGAAGTGCTTCGAGAAGAGTTGGAAAAAGTTTTTCAGCGCTGGACGGATGTTTTTGCCGCTTGTATGGAAGAGGGTCAGAAGAAAGGCGAGATTCGCAGAGATTTCGAAGCGCCCGCACTGGCCGACTTATTCCTCAGTGGTTGGGAAGGGGCAATTTTACGCGCTAAGTCTACCCGCACAGTGAAGCCACTCGAGACATTTGTCGATTTGACATTCACTTTTCTGGCAGCACCATCAAGCAAAAACTAACTTGACGTGTATTTTTCACAACAAGTAAAAATATGAGAAGGACTGGTATTATGCCGGTCCTTCTTGCTGCGAGCGCGATTGCAAGTTATTGGTCAAAATATTTTTTTTCGATTGGCGATCTGTTGTTCTTGAAAGTGTGGTTTCTCTATAAAAGAGGGAATTATTAAACCAGGCAACCCTTCAGAGAAAATCAATGTCCAGAGACGAATTGGATCCCTTTGTCCAGAGTACAATTGTAAGCACAGAATGTGGATTGATTAATGGAAAAAATTGCCAAGCCCGGTGCAAAAGCGCCAACACGTGATGCCGAAGCTACTCGAAACAGCATTTTAGATGCAGCCGAACAAGAATTTGCTAAGGTCGGTCTCTGGGGTGCTCGTACAGAATCTATTGCCGCGCGCACAGGTGTGACTAAGGCTATGATTCACTATTATTTTGAGAACAAAGAAAATCTCTACAAAGCAGTGATGGAGAGATTAATACTTAAACGCAGAGCTGACCTTGATTCTTTGCATGTCGATGATCTTTCGCCAACTGATGCAGTATCAATTGTGGTGCGCAATTTTCTCGCTCACATTATTCAAAATCCCAATGTCGGCAGCTTGATGTTGCTTGAAGCTTTGCAGAACGAAGGCCGCTATTATATGGAAGCTGCGGTGGGCACCCTTTATGGCCCACTAATTGAAAGCTTGAAGCGTGGTATGCAAACCGGCGAATTTGCACAGGGCGACGCCGTGCACGTGGCCGCCAATATCGTGGGCATGTGCGTTTTTTATGTTATTGCTCGCGACAATTTAAAAAGTCTCTGGCCCGAAGGCACCGATTTATTGTCGAACAACATGTGTCAAGCTCACATTGACTCATGTCTAAAGATGACTCTGGCTGCCATCAGATCTTAGAACTGGAAATAAACGAAGCTCGGCGTGCCATCAGGCGCGAAGAGCAGCAGCAGTATGGCTAGAGCCGCTAGATATGCCGGTTTCAGTATTTGCATAGACTTGGGTAGAGGCAGAATTCCAGGAGCGGTTTTGCCTCTAAGTTGATTGGAGATCAGGTGACCAATCACTATTGCCAATAAAAATACTGGGAAAAGGGCAAAGTTGGCCGCGCCTTCTATTGAAGGAATAGTCAGAGAGATCGGGTTTGAAGCCGCTTCCGGTGTGAGAACCAGTAATTTCTGGAAATAGCGTCCGGATAATTCGAGATTGGGCAAGCGGAAAGTCACCAGAGTGACAGCCAGAGCATTAAAAGTAAGCAGCACGCCAAAGACATGAAAGATTTTCGTTTCAGTCAGCGTAGTCAATGCTGGGCTCTTGTCGACAATCAGCCTCCAGACTCGATTGCAGTTAAGCCAGAGGCCGTGCATCGCTCCGAAAATAATATAGTTGAGTCCGGCACCATGCCAGAGGCCGGCGATAGTGAATGTAATCATGACATTGCGAATGGTGGCAAGTGTGCCGTGTTTGCTTCCACCCAATGGAAAGAACAAATAGTCGCGCAACCACAAAGACAAAGAGATGTGCCAGCGGCGCCAGTATTCGGTAATCGAACCGGCTAAAAATGGCAGATCAAAATTAAGCGGCACCTTGAAACCAAGTAAGGCTGCCGAGCCTCGAGCAATATCGGTGTAACCGGAAAAATCGAAATAGACCTGAATGGCGAACGCCCAGAGCAGCATCCAGCAGTCGATGGTAGTGAGCATCTCCGGATGCGGCATGCATTTGTCTATTACTATGGCCAGGCTGTCAGCCACAATTACTTTTTTGAATAGGCCCCACAAAATAAGTTCTACGCCTTCATCAATATCTTTCAAATTGATTTTGGCGGGCAAATGCAATTGAGGCACAAAATCTTGAAAACGCTTGATAGGCCCAGCTATTTGCGTAGGAAAGAAGCTGGGGAAAAGAGCGAACTCTAGAGGCGCTTTCACCGCCGGACTGCCCTTATAAACGTCTACCAAATAATGAATGAACTCAAAAACGAAAAAGGAAATGCCCAGGGGCAGAATGATATCGTGCAGTGGATAAGAAATTTTGCGCCCGGCAATAGCCAGCACGCCGTTGGCAGAATCGATGGCGAAATAAGCATATTTGAAATATGCCAGGGTGGCGATATTGGCTACCAGTGCGCCAATCAGGTAAAGTTTGCGTCTGACTTTTTCTTTTTCGATGATGATACCGGCAAAATAATTGAAGGCAGTAAGCGCCACAATCAGCACGATATAAATTGGCTTCCAGGTCATGTAGAAAAAGTAGCTGGCGACAAGTAAAAAAGCCGTGCGGTATTTAAATGGTATCAACCAGTAAATTGCTACTACTATGGGCAGGAAAACTAGATACGCGGCGCTGTTGAAGAGCATTAGAGGCCTCCCCCGTTTCCGTCGATTAGGCGGCTGCGGGTGCGGCTATCGCTGGCGAGAAACTGAGCGACGATATCCACAATTTTTCTGCCGCCACTGGCGTCCATATGACCATAATCAGAAAAGTCTTTCATATCGAATTGACCTTCTTTCATAGTGTCGACATATGGGCAATCATATTTTGCCGCCATTTCAACTAAGGTATCCACGTGTCTCTTGTAGACCTGTGGCGGAATATATTTGATACCAAGCTCTGAAACCGGCATGTTTACCAACACAGGCACAATGCCTTTGGCTTTGGCCTCAGCCAGTGTTTTGTTTAACCAGATTTTTTGATTGTCGAACATCTCATCGTTTGAATTTTTAAAGCGTTTTTTCCAGTCTTTGCCGTTGTCGTAAAATGAATCTGTCTGCACGTTGGGCTTGGCGATGAAGACACCTTTCTCTACTTCCGAGCGATAAAAAGCAAATTGTTTATCGAAATCGGTTTTGACGTTGAATTTGCTTGGGCCGGTAACGCCCTGGTAGACAGGATTCAAGGCGCTTTTGGCCTGTTCTCCCAGAACCGATTGCGAGTGGTGCTTTTTATCGACGAAATAGATAAATTCGCGCAGCATGAAATTGATTTTTGGCCAGGTGCTGGTGTAGGCAATATCGAGCAAGTCTTTTGTGTCTGTAAAGCGTTCGAGGTATCTAAAAGCGCTGGTGGCTCCGGCACAACTAAAGCTGGTATCCATCAAGTCTCTGGGACCTAAGCAGAGCACCACGATTTTAGGTGTGTGCTCTTTGTCAAACAATGTGCGGGCAATCATGTAATCATCTGAAACCATGCTGCCGGGCAAACCAAAGTTAAAGCAAATACCTTTGCTACCTGGCAGGTATTTACTGAGCATGCTCTCTAGATAACGGGTACGACGATTGACGACGATATCGACATTTTGCTGTAAATGCTCTGCTTCTTGCATCCAGACTGAGTTCATCAACAATGATGATCCTAAAAGCACCACGCTGGGAGACTCTTTCAGCTGGCGGTAATCCTGAGTCGTCCACCACACCCATGATTTAAGCGTGGGCAAACTGTCTGGATCGACATTTTTAAAAGGGTTGGTGACAACTAGTGCCCAATTGGCCAGAATAACCAGAAGCGCTGCCTGTGCTGCTTTGCTGCTGGCTGTAATTTTAAAAACAGAACCCAGGCGAGCGGCAAAAGTGGGGGCCGGGCGCTCAGGTTGAATAGTCTGTACTGGAGCTACTTCTTTGGGCTCAGTGCTAAGCATCTAATACCACTTGCTTGACAAGCCCAAATTATAGCAAGAGCCGCTCTTTCCGAAGGGCCACACGCCCATCATCGGCCATAGCTTATCGTTATTAAAGACTCATTTTTTAAGGCTGACGAGTTTTAGGCCGGGCCAGATTGACAGACATCTCGCGACCAGCCAGTGCACGGCCGTTTAGCGCTTTGATTGCTTGCTCGGCATCTTCTTCCGAACCCATTTCGACAAAACCGAATCCCCGTTTTTTACCGGTATATTTGTCTGTAGGAATCGACACGGACAAAACCGAACCGGTCTGAGAAAAAACTTCCTGCAGCTCGGCTTCTTCAATTTTGAAGGAAAGATTGCCAACGAATAACTTATTGTTCATCTGATCTCTATGTATTCGAAAAACTCAGTATCTCAAAAAATCGGTCAGGATCCTAGTAGTTAGTAGTTCACCAGCAAAAGGCATTTAGATTGAAATTAACCGCTCTCCCTCGCCGCTCCATTTTTGCTAGTGCGATTGCTGCACTCTTTTGTTTGTTGGCCGCCGCCATGGCCCCGGTGCATGCGGCGGGAGAGGAGACTGCGACCACATATACAGTATCTACCACCGGGCTGAGAGGTGGAGATGAGGTCAGCGCAGTGGCCAGAAAGAAAAGACTCTATATAGAGGTACGTCATAAAAACGGTATTGGCGAAGCTGTAATCAAACTCAAAGAAGCGCAGTGGCCCGATACGGCCCAAGTGCGCTTCTTTGATTTCAACTCGCTCGAAGGCTTCACCGCCAGCGGTGGCACCAAAATTGACTTGCTTGAGCCCGGGTCAGGGCCGAAACGCCGCACTTTTACTGTGGAACTGTTGCCTTTGAATGTCGAGGCTCATGGGCTCAAATTGAACTGGGTTGACGCTTATCGCCACTAGCCAGCGCCAGTTAGATAACAGCGTCGGCTTCAATTTCTACAAGCATGTCCGGTGAGATCAGGCGAGAGACTTCCACCATGCTGGTGGCCGGGCGAATTTCTGAGAAAAATTCACCATGGGCTTTGCCCACCAGCTCCCAGTTTTTGATGTCGGTGACAAAGATGCGAGTGCGCACCACATGCTTCAAGTCGGCTTTGGCCTGCTTAAGAGCACTTTCGATATTTTTAATTGCTTGAATGGTCTGAGCGTAAACGTCGCCCGGTCCCACAATCTTTCCGTCCTCGCCAGTGGCGGTTGTGCCTGACACGGCGATAAAGTTACCCACTTTGACAGCGCGCGAGTAGCCGACAATTGGCTCCCACGGTGTACCGCTGGCGACATTAGTGCGAGCGCCTTCATTCATATTGCGTTCATACCTTAGTTGCTGTGACTTCTTTAGCAGAAGGTATATCTTTTAGGGATCTTTCGGCGGGAGCCTTTGACCAGTAATATTCGCGATTCTTGCGATAGTAATCGCAGGTTTTTTCCAGACCTTGCTCAAGAGTAGTGGTTGGATGCCAGCCCACGATCTCTTTCATTTTGGTAATGTCAGAGTAGAAGTCGCCCGGTTCTTGCGCCTTACGCTCAGCGGAAAATTCAGCATATTCCCAGCTGCCCATTTTTGCCACATCGACAATTGTCTTGACCAGCTCGAGGAAACTCACTGGTATGTCTGAGCCAACGTTGAAGATTTCGCCATAAGCTTTAGGGGTAACAGCTGATTTGATGATTGCTTCAACAGTGTCGTCTACATAGCAAAAATCGCGCAAGATGCTGCCGTCGCCATAAACTTGAATGGCATCGTTATCCATGGCCAGTCGCACAAACCAGTTGCAGACGCCGAAGCGCGAGTGTTTCATTTGTGAGCGTGGTCCGTATATGTTGCTCAGTCTGAGCAGTACGGAGCGAATGCCGTGTACGTCGTTATAGACTTTGATGATTTTTTCGGCAGTGAGATTGGAGATCTCGTAAATGCCTTTAGGATTGGTCGGCGCTTCTTCATTTACAGGTAGTGAGACTGAAGAACCGTATTGGCCCCGCGTCCCCGTATATACGCAAATGGCATTGGGATTATATTTGCGCAGTGCTTCCATTAATACGGCGGTACCGGTGATATTGATTTGAATATCTGGAAAAGGATTGGAAAGGCTCATCAAATGACAGACCTGTCCGGCCAGATGGAAGACATAATCCTGGCCGCGCACTAAATAGTCGAGGGCTGACTCATCGCGAATATCGCAATAGTTGATGCGCACTCGATCTTTAACGGGGGCAAGATTGAACTCGTTGCCGCCGTAATCTGGAATCATTGAATCCAGAACTGTTACTTTGGCGCCGAGATTTGCCAGACGAATGGCCAGGTTCGAACCAATGAAGCCCATGCCGCCTGTAATTAATGCTGTTTTGCCTTTGAAAGCTGTTTCCACTGCCTGGCTCATATCTTAAATTCCGCTCAGAATGCCAAAGTACATTTACTCTGAAACTATGAACAAGTTCTATGAAATTCACTAAATACTTGATCATGTCTCACTTCCGCTCGATTCTAACACGGTGTTACAGCCTTAAGTGTTGGCCAACCGCCTCTCTTTAGAATTGTGATAGCAGGCGGGGACTCGTTGTAAGCGTCAGTTTCGGGTCTGGGATGTTGTCAACTAAAGCAGGGTTAATTCGAATCATGCTCTTTTCTACTAGAATTGGCGAGACTAGATTCAGGTGCTGCGGTTTTAGCGAGGCAAATACGTTGAACGTTCCATTCGGCAACATGCAAGTGCACTATCAAGCCTATAAGGCGCAAATCGACGAGGCTGTTGCCCGTGTTTTGGCCAGCGGCTATTACATTCTTGGACCGGAATTAGACAAGTTCGAAGCCGAGTTTGCCCAGTTCGTTGGTGCCAAATATGTAGTTGGCTGTGCCTCCGGAACTGAAGCCATCTATCTTGCTCTCGCCGCTGAAGATATCGGACCTGGCGATGAAGTGCTGGTTGTGGCTCACACAGCCGTACCCACCATTTCCGCAATTTCTATGACCGGTGCCACTCCGGTATTCGTCGACATCAAAGCCTCTACCTATGTGATGCGCGAAACCGAGCTTGAGTCAAAAATCACTGCTCGGACAAAGATGATTGTGCCTGTACATATTTATGGCCACATGGCTGAAATGGAAGCGATCATGAAAATCGCTGCCAAACACAAAATCAAAGTTATGGAAGATGTAGCTCAAGCAACGGGCGCCACCTATCGTGGTGCTGTGGCCGGAAGTATCGGCGATTACGGTGCTTTCAGCTTCTATCCCAGCAAAAATCTGGGTGCTTTTGGTGATGGTGGAGCAGTTTCTACCAATTCAGAAGAGAAATTCAAGAAGCTCAAAATGTTGCGCAACTACGGTCAGTCGAAGCGCTATTATCATGACACTCTCGGCATTAACAGCCGCCTTGACGAAATTCAATGCGCTATTCTTTCAGCTCAACTTCCTTATGTGCATCAGTGGAATGAGCAGCGCCGCCAGATTGCAGCTCGCTACACCGAAGGCTTGAAAGATCTGGTGGTGACACCAGTGGAAGTGTCCGGCTTCAAGCATGTCTATCATTTATATGTAATTCAAACTCCTGATCGCGACGAGTTGCAGGCTTACTTGCTGGAACGCGGCGTGCAGTGCTTGATTCACTATCCTATTCCCGCTCACCGCCAGCAGGCTTATCAATTCCTTGGCTACGGCGAAGGCAGTCTGCCCACCACCGAACATATCGTCAATCGCATTTTGAGTTTGCCGATGTTCCCCGAAATGACCAGCGAACAAGTTGACCAAGTTATTGACGGCATCAAGGCTTTCTATGCAGAGCGTGGTGTCACCGAAGGTCACGTGCAAACCGCCACTTCTGTTTTTGCTGACGGTCAAACTGTCTAATACAGTCATTAGAACCACCAATTGGACTAACAATGAATAACACTCAATCCAGACAGCGCCAAAATTCCGCCGATGCCAAAATCAAATTGGACCCGGTCACTCTGATCATTCCTGCCTATAACGATGAAGAAACCATCGGCAGGTTGATAGATGATTCTGATAAATTACTCGCAGAGATTTGCAGCGATTACGAAATCGTGGTGGTCAATGACGGCAGTAAAGATGGCACTCTAGCTGTGATTCAAGAGCGTAGTAGTGTCAATCCAAATGTCAGACTGATCAATCATGAAGTCAACAAAGGTTTTGGTTTCACCATTCGTGAGCTCTACACTTGCGGCACCAAGGATCTGGTGTTCTCGCTGCCTGGCGATTATCAATATGCTCCTAAAGAACTTTTGCAAATGGCGAAAGGGCTAAAAGATCATGATTTTGTCATCGGCTTGCGGGTTAACCGCAACGATCCACCTCGTCGAAAAATGCAGTCTAAGGTTTATAACTTGATGCTTCGCACCTTCTATGGCCACAAGCATAAAGACGTCAACTCAATCAAATTGTTCAGAAGAGCGATTCTCGACAAAGTTGAATTGCTTTCGAAATCACCCTTTGTCGATGCTGAACTTTGTATTCGTGCAGAAAGAGCCGGCTTCAAGGTGATTGAAATTCCCATTGAGCATTTGCCCCGCACCACTCAAGGTGCTTCCGGCGGAAAATTCTCAGTGATTTGGGAGACATTCTCGGATCTCGTCAAAATGCGTTCTACCTTCTAAAATCGCATGCAAACTAAGAATCTTGCCCGTGAAACCATTGTTTTCCTCGGCGGCTACGTCCTGCTTTGGCTGTTATTGGCCACCGCAGTCTGGTTTCTCTGTCCCTTGCCGCTCAAGTGGCTGGCGCCCCTCTTAATATTGATTATGGGCGGGGCCATTGCTTTTTTTGTTTATCCGGCCTTGCCTGTTTTCGTCACTATATATGGTTTAAATCGCAGGCTTTTAATGGCAGAGAAAATTGCGCATTTTTCTCTGAACCTGCATGAAGTGTTCTCACCGGGATCACCCGAAACGGCTTTCCAGCTGGCCCTTTTCGCCGAAGTTTTGCGGGGCCAGGCGCGTTTTGCCGAAGCTGAAGCGACGGTGCGCCAGGCTATCGATCTATATAATTCAGATCAAAATCTCAGCAAGAAGACTAAGTACCAGAGAGTAGAAGCGGAAGGCTTGATTTATGAACTGCTGGGATCGGTTTTGCGAGACCAGGGAAAATATTCTGAAGCTCTGAAAGCCGGCAAGAAAGGTTGCGAACTGCTAGAGCAAAGGAAAAATGAATTGTCTGCTGCGGCTGGCGCCGGACAACAAGAGGTTGTTAACCGCGCTCTGGCCAGTTCATATTATGAGCTGGCCCGTACTCTCAATATCACCGGCCAGGCTGATGACGCCATTACTCTTTTGCACCTGTCTTTAGATTTACGTGGCGAAGAAACACCGCCGGATCGCTATAAAGCCAGCGTTTTAGCCGAGCTGAGTAAAGCTTATTTGATGAGTGGCGAATTTAAAGAAGCAGAATGCGCTGCCTCTAAAGCACAAACAAACTTGAGCCATTCGGAGCAAGCAGAAGAGCAACTGGCAAGAGCTAGAGTCAATCTTGCCATTGCCGACGTGCTCAGGCAAGGGCCGGAAAAAACTGCTGAAGAACGGGCGGCAATTACACCGCTGCGAGCCGAGGCTTTAAGAATTCGCAAGCAATGGTTGGCGGCCAAAGATCCGGAATTGCTTGATATTGGCGGCGGCTAATTAAAGCAGTGCTTAAAAGCGTCAGTCATTATGTCAATGGTGGCATCGATTTCTGCTTCGCTGTGTTCTGTCGAGAGGCAGGCTGCGTCTACCGATGAAGGTGGTAGATAAATACCGTTGTCTAGCAAATAATGGAAAAATTTGGCGAAAGTTTGCGCGTCAATGGTCAGCGAATCTTGAAAATTCTGCACGGGCTCTGGTGCGAAGACTAGAGAAAACATCGAACCGACGCGGGGCAGTTGAACTGGATACTGGTGTGCTTCAACTATCCGGCGCAGGCCGGCAAAGAGCTGAGCTGTACGGGCCTCTAGTGTCTCATAGACCCGGTTATCGGCTAAAAGCTTAAGGGTGGCGATGCCACCCGCCATGGTGAGTGGGTTGCCAGAAAATGTGCCGGCCTGATAAACATCACCTTCCGGTTGCAGTTTGTCCATAATGTGTTTGCGGCCGCCGTAAGCTCCGATGGCCATGCCGCCTCCCAGTGCCTTGCCGAAGCAAGTAATGTCGGCATCAACTTTGTAGAGATTTTGAGCACCGCCAAATGCCACGCGAAAACCAGTCAAGACTTCGTCCATGATAAATACGGCGCCATACTCATTGCAGAGGCTGCGCAAACCGGAGAGAAAATTCGGATCAGGGGCAATAACGCCCATTGAGCCTGCCACCGGCTCGACTATGATGGCGGCGATTTGATCTTTCTGCGTTTGAAAAAGACTTTCTACCGAATTCAAATTATTGAATCTCGCCAAACTCGTGGCCGCCCGCGCACCACCAGGAATACCACTAGAAGACTGGTGGCCGTCGCTGGCTAATGTGGCATCGCTGTGACCGTGATAACAACCTTCGAACATGATGATTGTTTCTTTACCGGTAAAACCCCTGGCCAGGCGAATGGCGCTCATCACAGCTTCAGTGCCTGAATTGACGAAACGAATCTTTTCTACAGATGGCACCGCGGCAATTACCAGCTCGGCCATTTGCATTTCATAAACGTGAGGGGCACCAAAAACAGGGCCTTTTGCTAAAGTCTCCTGGCATTTAGTTACTACAGCTTCGGGGCAATGACCAAGAATGGCCGGGCCCCATGCGCCTAAATAATCGATATAGCAATTGCCGTCCAAGTCATAAAGCTTCGAGCCTTTGGCTCTATCAAAAAAAACAGTGTCGCCCCCCACTTCGTGGAAGGCTCGGAACGGGCTATCCACGCCGCCGGGTATTACTTCGGCGATGCGCCTGGCGTGGGCAATTGATTGGGCGTAACGAGTGCTGACAAGGTTCAAAGTTCAATCCAGGCTTCGACGCGAGTGTTGCCCTTTTTGATGCGCTGCACAGCAACGCTGGCAGTATTGTCGGGTCCACCGCTGCTCACTAATTTTGTATCGTCGCCTTTAGTCAGCTTAATCAGTTCTGGGCTCAAGTTAACCAGTTTGACATTGACCTTACTGGTGGTGCCAACGACTCTTACAATAACGCGATTCGAGTTCGGGTCGCATGCTACTTCCAGTTGCGCCAGTTCGAAGCCGATGGGGTTGCTGCGCATACCTTCGGTACTGACGCAAAGCGAGTGAGGGCCTGGTCTTAACGCCTTTGGCAGATTCACTTTTAATTGCACGGGAGATGCCGCGGCGATGGTTGCCTCGGTCATGCCGTCGATAATGACGCGATTGTTTTGGGCCACGCCATCGAAATTGTGGCCGTCAATGACAAGATGGCTGCGGCGGCTCACAAGGTGGCTGGCCTTATCGACTTTAGGTGCTTGCGCGCTTTCCGGTGTATTGAGCGGCTGCAGTACTTCTACAACTGATGGCATTTCATACGGTCGCGAGAGCAATGCAACATTGAGTGAACGGCCCGGTGTTTCGTCTTCAGGAACCATGTATTGCGCTTGACCATTTTGATCAGTCGAAAGGGTAACGCCGTTGAAGCTAAGTTCCACATTGCTTTCTGGATTTGACTGATCGTCTACGAAGGCTACAGTGAGCGGTTGGCCGGCCAGTGCTCTATCTGGTAAAAGCATAGTGAAGTTTTTAGGTTGTTTGAGAGCCGGTAAATCGAGCCCGGTCACCCGTTCCATGGAAGCTGCGGCACCAGCGTAGGCCGTCTCGTTTCCTTGCTTGCCGTGGGGTCTGGTGCTGGCCTGGGTTCTGCTGTCAAAATTAGTGATGGTGTTATTAGTGTTAGTGCTGACGACAGGCTGACTGCCTCTCGCAGTGGGACTTACACTGGTAGTCACCATGGCTATATTAGGTGCACTGGAACCACTGAGAGTGCCATCAGTCACAGCACTAGTGGTACTGGTGAGAGGTGGTTTAGTGGCGGTGGTCACTGCTGGTCGAGAGCTTGCGGATGGTTTTGTGTGCACGATTACATTGGCTTCGTCGTCCACATTGTTGACAGCGTCGTCACCACCTACTACCGGCTCTTTCTCCACCACGGCTACAACTTTATTTTTTGCGCTACTGTCAGATTTTTCAGTGGCTGTCTGTTCTGCTGCAGTTTTTTCTGCACTAGCTTTTTCGATACTAGTTCTTTCGATGCTAGTTTTTTCTACGACAGTTTTTTCGCTAGCGACTTGGACTTTTTCAGTTTTGTCGTCGCTTTTTTTATCGACTACAGCAACTTTATCGATCTTATCGATCTTATCGATTTTCTCGACCTTCTCAAGCTTGGTGGTGGCAGGCTTTTTCTCGTCGCCGATTTTGGCGGAGCCAGCTTTGTCGCTACTATCGCCAGCGACAATGTCGTCAGCTTTTGTCTCTTCATCGGATTTCTTGTCGGCAGCGGCTGGTTTGGCTACAAAATCTATTTCGGCTAATTGCTGAGCGATTAAGCGGCGGCGATTGTCTTTGAGGACAATCATTTCGTAGTAGCTACGATACCTATTGGTCAGCAGCGGTGGCAGCGCTGCTAGTGACTTTTTTTTTTGCAGGTCTCCGTCGCTCTTTTTGTCTAAATCGACTTTGCGCTCGCGATCTGATTTTTCTTCGCCTTCCACTTTTTCGCCTTCAGCTTGTTTGGCGATGCAGTCCGCTTCTACGAGGATGTTGCTCAGTTTGCCCATCCAGAAATTGACGTTTGCCTGGCTCTGAATATCAAAGCCGGTTTCAACAGGAGACTTGGCTGTAACCACAACCAGAAACTCACCGATATCACTGCCGTCTTTAGCTCTGCGATCATGACAATCACCGGCGATGGTGACTGTCACTAGACCGTCTATTCGTTTGGCCCAGACAGTAGCAATGGAGCCGTGGAATTTATCATTGACTGCCACGTCACCGGATGACCATGCCTCGGCTGCCATTCGGGTGCGGGCTTTGTTTTCTTGTTCTTTGGCTAAGATACGATTGAAGGCCAAACTTGGCTCACTCAGTGCTTTGTTGAGCACGTCTGAAGCCAGTGAGACAATCATGCGTTGATTGACGTCTTCAATTTTATTTTGTTCTTCCGGCTCTTTAAGTGTGCGATTAAGATCTTTGAGCACACTGATGAGTGCTGTGTCTGGTTCGAAAAGCAGAGCTTTTTCTTCTTTGACCTCAGCTTTCTTCTCTACTTCTTTTACGACAGCAGCTGGTGCTGGTGCCGGTGCCGGTTTGGCCTTGACT
>JADYXQ010000092.1 GCA_021772135.1 Candidatus Obscuribacter sp. | reverse complement strand
CACGCATTTGCCACCCATATCCATCTCAGCGATTTGGTGTCAGAACCTGAAGTAAGAGCCCTGTGCGGTAATCCCGCACGCAGGGATCTATGCGGGGGGGTGGCAGGCAACTGCTATCCCTACCGTGACCGAGCATTTAGCTACCCACCCCATCTAAGCAGCAAAGATTCATTACTTAGAACCGGCAGCTGCAGCGGGCTTCCGCACTGTCATCTCAACCGGCATCCGACATCCCGCCGGCGGTTTGTCAAATTTCATTTTTACAATAGTTTTGAGTGCCACATCATCAATATCTTCACTACCTGACGTCGTCACAACCTTCAGGTCGTAGGCAACACCTTTGGTATTGATTTTAAATGAGACCACTGGAGTTGGTGGATTCGAATTAGCATCCAACCACTTAGCCAAAATCATGTGAGTGACTTCGTCTTTATAAAATTTGTCGTCGGTCCATCTGAAAGAAATTCCCCCAGGCATAGCAATTGGTTGCGGGGGCGCGGCAGATGACTTTTCAACTTTCCCTTTGTTCGCCGAATCAGCATTTTGACTTTGTGCCGGGGCCGGCGAAAATATTGCCATTCCCAATGCAATTGCCGCTACGATTTTCAAATTCACCCATTTTGAGGCGTCACGAATTTTTCGCAAACTGCGCGGACAGTTGTCGGTCATGATTGTGCCGTCCGGACGACGGTAAAGAAGTGCACACATCTTTCCGGAAGCGCGGCCTATAGCAAGCACCGCTTCGGCTTCAGTGTCGGTCATGGCGGCGATGTTATAGACATTGAGGCTGCAGAGGCCACAGAAGCGCACAGTGTCGTCACCAGTCATTTTGTCCCAGGTGGTTGGGCAAGGCGTTTCAATAAAAGCGGCGTTGAGTAGATTTTTCATGCTCTTATTTTACCCTCTCAAGAAAAAAGCGCCGACCGTGAGGCCGACGCTTTTGTTTCTTTTGTCAGCGCTCTATTTAGCGGCTGCAGCAGCTACTTCTTTAGCAGTTGGAGCAACAACCTTAGGAGCGACAACTTTGACCACAATCTCGTCGTGTGGGTTGAGAATAGTGATTCCAGCGGGCAAACTTACCTGGCCGAAGTGGATGGCTGCTTCGACAATCTCTAATGCGGTCAAATCGACTTCAATATAATCTGGAATTTCAGCTGGCAAACATTCGATGTTTGCTTCTTGATAGTTCTCTTCCAGTTTGGCACCAGCTTTTACAGCTTCTGAACTGCCGATGAACTTGAGAGGTACTGTCACTGAAACTTTGCGTTGCAGATCTACTTTATACAGTTCGATGTTGTAAACGAAATCTTGAGTCGAACGTCGGGCCACTTGTCTGATGATGGCATTTACAGGTGTTCCGCCCTCAGTTGATTCAAGCTCAATCATGTGTGAATAAGCAGCTGCCGGAAGGCGCTGGAATTCGCGAGCATTGATTTGCAAGCTCTCGGATGCGATACCGCGACCATAAAGAGTCGCAGGCACGTTGCCTTCACGTCTCAATTGCTTCGGGGTTTTGGCCTCGCGTTTGGCGACACCTAATTTGATTTTCTCCATAACCCGCTCAATTCCTTGTCTGACTGCTTAGAAACGACTTTGTTTTCAGTGAATATTTCACCGAAGGAAAAATGAAACTGGGGCGCAAGGATTCGAACCTCGGAATGTCTGGACCAAAACCAGATGCCTTACCACTTGGCGACGCCCCAATTTAAAACTGCAGGGCCCAAAAAGCCCGACAGCAACGGTTGATTCTATTGAAGTTCTGGGGTGGGTGTCAATCCAGATCAGCCTTCTATGCCTAAATATAAAGCACAATTGATGTTGGCAAAATTCAGGGATGGGCGCGTACGCTTGCCGCCTGGTCAATCAAAGAGCGGGCAAAGCTCAGTGACGCTTCTTCGTCGGCATTGCCGCTGGCCATGGCAGCCAGAGATCTCAGGCGCATGGCATCGTCGAGCACGCTGACCGAAACGATGGTCCGATCAGCCAGATGTTCTTTCCGTACTTCCAGATAGTTGTCAGCTACTGAAGCGACAATTGGTTGGTGGGTGATGCAAAGAATTTGCTGCAAGCGCGACAGCCTCGAAAGTTTGTCACGCACGGCGTTCAGCACGCGGCCAGAGAGACCGGTGTCAATTTCATCGAAAATAACGGTCGAAACCTGGTCGGCAGCGGCAAAAATCGTCTTGATCGCCAGCATGATGCGCGACAGCTCGCCGCCTGAGGCGATTTTGCCAAGTGGCATGGGTGGTTGGCCCGGATTAGGGGCAATTAAAAAATCGATCTTATCTACGCCGTTTGGCCCAGATTCGCTGAGCTGTTGAAAAGCGATCTCAAAGCGGCATTTTTCCATGCCCAGATCCACAAGTTCTTTTTCTACTTGAGCTGACAAAGTTTTGGCCAACTTGACGCGGCCCTTTGAAAGCTCAACTGCTTTAGCCAAAAGTTCTTTGCTCACATCAGCAATTTCTTCAGCTAAGCCTTCGGTTTCTTTAAGCGCATTTTCGAGCTTCTCAACTTCACCTGCCAGCTCTTCGTGTTTGCTGATAGCATCACTTAAATGCGGTCCATATTTGCGCTTGATGGTAGCGAGCAAATTGGCGCGGTTTTCTAAGTCAGTCAATGTTCCTGGATCGGTATCAAGTCTGTCGCCATAGCGGCGAAGCTCTGTAGAAGCCTCTTCCAGGCTGGCTAAACTGGTGCCTAAAGTCTCATAGATTGTCGCCAGGCTCGCATCAAAACGCAATGCTTTTTCAACTTCAGACATGGCCTTTTGAATCAGATCAAGGGCGCAAACTGAGCTGTCCGAATCAGATCCGGTCAATGCATCTTGAGCCGCTTCAGCTTGAGTTTTTAGTTCAATGGCATTGCTGAGAACGCTGACCTGACGCTGTAATTCTTCGTCTTCATGAGCGTCTGAAAGTTCTGCTTGTTCAAGCTCATTCAGTTGAAATTTGGCAAAGTCGAGTTTGCGCAAGCGCTCATCTTCAGACATGGTGAGCGAATCAAGCTCATCTTGCAACTGTCTTTTGCGAGCGTAAAGTGTGCGTACTTTTTCTAAAATTTTAGTGTGCGTATCAGCACCGAGGCCATCTAGCAATTCCAACTGCGATTGCGACGACATCAGCGTGCGCGCTTCGTGTTGTGCATGTACGGTGATTAGCATGGTGCGCAATTCAGCCAGCAAATTATGATTGACCAGTGTGCCGTTGATGCGAATTTTCGATCCGCTCTTACCAATCTCACGTGCCACCACAAGCTCGCACTGATCGTCGGCGTCTTCGTCTATCAGCTCTTCTTTTTTCAGCCAGGCAATCACATGAGAGCTGGCCATAAACACTGCTTCAAGATTGGCTTTGTCTGCTCCGGGGCGAATAATCGATGGCGGCACTTTGCCGCCGAGCACGGCGTTCAAAGCGTCCATCAAAATTGATTTGCCTGCACCGGTTTCGCCGGTGAGCACATTTAATCCGCGAGTCCACTCAACCTGAGTTCTTTCAATCAGGGCGAAATCTCTAATCTGTATACTTTTTAGCATGCACCGTATATGGAGACGTTATATTGCCGCTGCCCAATAGCAAGTTTTGCTTAAAAACCGCTATACGGCAACATCATAGCCCGAAATAGCAGAGCGTAAAGCCCCTTAATCAGGTAAAAACCTGCCCAGCAAATTTTTAAGCAGCCAACGAGCGTTTTTTGACTATTACACCAAAATCGCTTTCTTTAGTTATTTAGAAATCGATACCGGTGTTGCTGCAGCCTGAGGAGCGGCAGGGATAGGGTTGCGAGCTTGAATGCTGACCTGCGCAGCCACTTGCTTAGCAATTTCGATAAAGGCCAGAGCAACTGCGCCATCAGGATCTTTTGCCACAATCGGAATGCCTTCATCGCCGCCGATGCGAACGTCCGGATCAAGTGGAATTTCACCAAGGAAAGGCACTTTGTATTCGTCGGCTAATCGTCTGCCGCCACCGCGACCAAAGATTTCGTACTGTTCGCTCGAACCTTTAGGCTGGAAATAGCTCATGTTCTCAACGAAACCGAGAATCGGTACTTCCATTTGAGCAAACATGGCGAGGCCTTTGCGGCCGTCTAACAAGGCGACGTCTTGAGGGGTAGTGACAATGACGCCACCACTCAGTTGTGTCGCTTGCACCATGGTCAATTGTGCGTCACCGGTGCCGGGTGGCATGTCGACGATTAAATAATCGAGTTCGCCCCAATCAACGTCGCGCAAAAATTGTTTGATTGCTTTGTCGAGCATTGGTCCACGCCAGATTAGCGGCGTGTCTTGCGATACGAAAAATGCCATTGAAATACATTTGACGCCATGATTTTCAGCAGGCACAATGCGATCGTTTTTGGCTTTTGGTTGATAAGATTCAACGCCCATCATCAGTGGAATATTTGGGCCGGTAATATCGGCATCAAGCAGACCGACATTGGCGCCAAGTTTAGCCAGTGCTACAGCCAGGTTGCATGAGACTGTTGATTTGCCCACGCCACCTTTTCCGGATGTGACTGCAATAATTTGTCTGATGCCGTTAATGGGCTCTTTGCCTGTTTTGCGTTGACCGGCTACTTGCGCGGTCGATTCCATCTCAACTGTTTCGACGCCGGGCAATGCCAATACTGCGTCTTTGCATTCTTGCTCGAGGCGCTCTTTCACCGGGCAGGCGGGTGTGGTGAGAGTGAGTTTGAAAAATACTTTTGTTCCGTTGATTTTGACATCGGAGATCATGCCGAGAGTGACCACGTCGATGTTTAAATCAGGGTCCATTACCGTGCTGAGAGCTTTTCTAATTTGCTCTTCTGAGAGCTTGTCTTTTTTGACACCAAACATTGAATAACCTGCTTGAGGAGCGCTGAGCAAGCCTATCAGCTTACACAGACATAATAACGGCTCTCAGTGCACATCGGCCTTAAACTAATAAATTATTGAGGCTTTGTGGCGCTAAGTTCTCTTAAGTCTTCAGTCGGCACTTTCTTTAGCGAGGCCGGAAGAGCCACTATGGCGTGCTCTACGCGGGTTGTGGGATGATCGGGCCCAAGCCTTTGACTAAGCTTATCTAGAGATAATTTAATCGGCTCTTGAGAGCCCTGCCCTAAGAGCGAATTGGCTACAGCAAGGTTGACGGCTGAAACAAAACAGTCAGGGTGATTGGCACTAAGTAACTGCTGCCTGATTTTAAGCGCCTGGGCAAAGCATTCTCTGGCTTTTTGGGGCTGGTCCATTTGCAAATAGCACAGCCCTTGAGTATCAAGCGTGATGGCAAGATCGGGATGGACAGGGGGAAGTGTGCTGCGCTGAATACTGAGCGTGTTATTTATATATCGCTGGGCCTCATCATAATTTTGCAGGCGCCTTTGCAGGTCACCGAGGCCCATGAGGGTTTTAGCGGTAAGCGGATGATTAGGACCGAAGGTTTTCAGACGAATTTTTAGTGCTCGCTCATAAAGGGTGCGCGCTTCGCCGTAGCCCCCCTGCTCACGATAGAGACCGGCCAGGTTGTTTAAATCCATGGCAGTATCTGGATGTTCATCACCAAGTGCACTTAAATCGAGTCGCAGTGCCCGCTGGTAATATTTTTCGGCTTTGCCGTTTTGTCCAAGGTCGCGGTAAAGACCACCGAGATTGGCCAGCAGATAGGCGTTGCCCACATCGTTACGGGTCAATTTCTTCTCGCTAATGGCCAGCGCTTTCAGGTACAACTGCTCTGCTTCCTGATAGCGGCCCTGGTCGCGGCGCAATTTCGCCAGACCGTTTACAGTGCTGGCGTACTGAATCGAGTCTGGCTGTCTGATTTGTTTATCCCAGAGCTCAAGGCTTTTGAGATATGTTTTTTCAGACTGCTGATAGTTGCCCTCTTCACGCTGCAGCATCGCCAGATTATTCAGTGCCACAGCCGGTTCCGGCCGGCTGGCAGCAAAACTCAACCGTGCTGCTTCCGCCGCTTTCTCGTAGTAAGGTGCGGCTTCTTTATAGCGGCCTTGAATGCGGTAGAGCTCGGCCAAATTATTCATCGCCCGGGCTGTACGTTTGTCAATTTGCCAGCCTGTGCCGAAAGTCTGGCAAACTACATAGGCCTGCTCAAAAGACTGCAGCGCCTTGTCGTAATGACCGAGCTTGAAAGCTTCTTCACCGGCGCCGATGGCGGCATAATAAGGCATGCTCTGAAATGCCAGAAGTAGTGCCCAGGCGAAAGTGCAGCCGTAGAGGCCGCGCCTGAACCATTTGAGCTTGGCGTTGTCGATTACCTTTTCTTTAAAAGTCTTCTGCCAGGCTTTGATTTTGGCCAATTTTTCTTTCATGCCGCTAACTTAGCTTTGAGGCCGCAGGGGGAAGTCAAGCGGGTTTTGGATAGTATGGTTTGCCTGGGAAAACCCATGGCAGTCTCAAAACTCTAACGGGTAGCTAAAATACTGAGCAACAGCGCTTCGAAGGCTTCTTTATTAATGGCGCTGGCCACCTGTACTTTCCGCCCTGAAAATAATGAGGGGCCGGTGCGACCGGTATTTTTGCCCGATGTAGAAACATCGATTTTCACTTCTTTATAGGTGAACAAAGATGGTTCGATGGCGGCGGCGGCAGTGATGGTATCCCAGAAATAATAGTCGAACCCTTTAACGAGGCTCCAGAGTTTGAAGGCCAGCGCTGATGCCCGTGAATTTTCTGATTGCGCTTCTAAGCGGCCAAGAAAATCTTTAGTGACAGGAAGGTCGTTGGTTAAGTCGAGAGTAACTAATTTGATCGGAATTTTGCTGTCGAGAATTTGTTTGAAAGCCATCGGATCGGCGTAGACGTTCCATTCGGCCGAGCCGTCAGTGCCTTCTTCTTCCACGTTGCCTTTGCAATTGACGGCGCCGCCCATAATGATGAATTCAAGAATTTTTTCTTTTAATTCCGGTTGCGCCGTAAGCAGTTTTGCCATGTTTGTCAGCGGGCCGGTCACAACTACAGTGAACGGTTCTTTTGTATTGGAGAGACAATCGGCGAACATCGATTCGATGGTGCGCGAGCGTCCGGCTTGATATTGTTTTTTGAGATAATTGTCGCGGAAGAGCGGCAGTTCATTGATGATATAGCTTTCTCTGCGCCAGTTTTCCGGAAACGGATTAGGCATGTCTTCTTCAGAAAATGCTATTTCAGGACCGTCAATATCGAGGTAAGTTGCTATTTTTTGCGTTGCTTCATAAATCTGCGCTGCATAGCAGTCACCATTGGTGATACCAACGGCTTGCAGGTCGATCTCGGGGCTGAGCCAGAGCAAAATGCAACTGAGCAAATCATCGACGTGTCCGTCGTGATCGTGAATGATAGGTTTAGCCATTAGCCCAGTTTACTGTCCTGACAAGTTTTAGAGAATGCCCAAATCCATCTTGGCTTCTTCGCTTGCCATGGTCTTTGGATCCCAGCGGGGTATCCAAACCAGCTGTACGTTTACTTCTTCGGCCCAGGGCAACTTTTTGGCGGCCGCGTGGCACTGACCCTGAAGAACGGCGCCCACTGGGCATCCAGGGCTGGTCAGAGTCATTTTGATTTTAACGTTATTGTCTTCCACTTTTACTTCATAAATGAGGCCGAGATCGACAATATTGATACCCAGCTCCGGATCAACAATCTGGCGCAGATTTTCCATCACCAGGTCTTCTTGCAACGATGTCATCATAAGATTCGCCTCTTTCCTTTGTACTCAAGTTGTACTCAAGTTGTACTTAAGTGATTATTTTGCCTGTGCTTGCCTGGCTGTTTCAATGCCTTCGAGCAGTGTGTTCCACGGCAAAAGGGCACACTTGATGCGCACGGGATATTTTTTTACACCGCGCAGAGCTTCCAGTTCTTCAAGTTCGTCTTCAAAGACGGTTTCATCTTCTTTGGTCAACATCATGGTTTTAAAATCTTCAATGATTTTTTGAGCGCGTTCAACGCTCTGACCAAGAATAGCTTCAGACATCATTGATCCTGAGGCGGTGTTGATGGAACACCCGTGGGCAGTAAGTTTAACGTCTTCAATCAAACCGGAGGGAGTGAGTTTTAAATAAAGAGTAAGTTCGTCGCCGCAAAGTGGATTGACACCTTCTACGGTGGCACTGGCGTTGTCTATGCTGCCGTTGTTGCGCGGATTATGATAGTGGTCCAGGATTGTTTCCCGGTATAAATCATCTGCAAGCGACATGGCCCATTACCTTTTCTGCTTCCTTGAGAGCGGCCAACAGCATGTCGACTTCTTCAAGGGTGTTGTAAATGTAAAAGCTGGCTCGGGCCGTGCCCATCACTTTCAAATCTTTCATCAAAGGTTGGCAGCAGTGGTGCCCGGCTCTAATAGCTACGCCATTGTCACTGAGTATCTGACCGAGATCGTGAGGGTGCAGACCGTTGATATTGAATGAAACAACCCCACCGCGCTTGGTGGCATCGAGTGGGCCGTAAATGACAATGTCTTTGATTTCAGAAAGCTTTTGCATGGCGTAGCGAGTGATCTCGATTTCGTGAGCACGCACTTTATCCATGCCGATATTCTTCAAATAATCCACGGCCACGCCGCTGGCAATGACGTCGGCCACGTTTGGTGTTCCGGCTTCGAACTTCCAGGGCAGTTCGTTGAATCTGGTTTTGTCACGGTGCACAGAGCTAATCATGTCTCCGCCGAACATAAATGGTGGCATAGCTTCAAGCAAGGCTTTTTTGCCCCAGAGAATTCCTACCCCGGTGGGTCCTAACATCTTGTGCAGCGAGAAGGCATAAAAATCGCATTCAAGGTCGGCAACTGAAGTTTTTAAATGGGGAATGCCTTGAGCGCCGTCAACGAGAATGACGGCATTATTTTTGTGCGCCAGTTGTGCCAGTTCTTTAACCGGATTAATCGTGCCAAAGACGTTAGACATCTGAGTTATAGCTACCAGTCTGGTTTTAGGCCCAATCAGTTGAGCCGCTGTTTCCATATTGATTTGTCCATCTTCGGTCAAATCTAAATAAACCAGTTTGGCTTCGCGCTCGGCAGCGAGCTGTTGCCATGGCACCAGATTAGAGTGATGCTCCATTGGTGACAAAACAATTTCATCGCCCGGCAAGACATTTTGTTTGCCCCAGCTGTATGCCACCAGATTGATGGCCTCAGTGGTGTTGCGGGTGAAAATAATTTCGCAGGTTTCGCGCGCGTCAATAAATTCGCGCACGGTTTCTCTAACAGCTTCATAGGCCGCTGTGGCTTCTTCTGAAAGAGTGTGAATGCCGCGGTGTACGTTGGCATTGTATTGCTCGTAATAATTGGTGATTGCTTTTATTACTTGCGAAGGCTTTTGCGATGTGGCGGCACTATCCAAATAGACCAGACGCTTGCCTTCGATGACACGGTCAAGAATAGGAAAATCTTTGCGGATTTTTTCTACATCGAAATCAATACTGCTGCTCATAAACTTCTCTTCTATACACTGACAAAAATTTCGTCTGCTCTAACTTCTACTGCATACGTAGGAACGCCTAAAACCGCCGGCAGGCACAATGCTTTTCCGGTGCGCACATCAAAGCGAGCGCCATGGCGGGGGCATTCTATCTGGCAATCAACTAATTCGCCTTCACCCAGCGGTCCGCCGTCGTGCGTGCAAATGTCGGCAATGGCATAGAACTTGTCTTCGACATGACAAAGGGCGATGCGTACTTCACCTACGTTGAATACTTTAGCGGTGCCTTCTTGAACGTCATTTATCTGGGCAACTTTTATAAAACTCATGGGACGAAACTCATTTATAGATTTTTTCCGCCACCAGATCTCCGACCCAGTCTGCGGCTCCCTTAATTTCAATGCCATCGAGAATTTGCACGAAGAATCCACGAACGATCAGTTCTTCGGCTTCTTTCAAGTTCAGTCCACGGCAATTGAGATAGAACAGTTGTTCTTTGTCTACTGGGCCGACAGTGGCTCCGTGCGAGCACTTCACGTCATCGGCGAGAATCTCTAAACGAGGAATGGAATCGGCTCTGGCTTCTGTGCCGAGCAGCAAGTTTTTGTTTGATTGGAATGCCGCTGTGCGCTGGGCAATCTTATCGACAACAACAATGCCTTGATAAACAGAAGACGAAGTGTCTTTGAGAGCGACTCTGAAGTTGATATTAGATGTGGTATCAGGGCAGGTGTGCTTTTGAATAGTGTTATATGAGTAATGCTCAGAGCCGTCACCCAGCACCACGCCGCGAATATCGCTGCTGGCGCCCTGTTCTACCATCACTGTCTCGATTACAGATTTGATTTGTTTGCCGCCCAGGCCGGCTGTGGTCAAGTTCAATACACCGTCACGATGAAGATGTGTGCGAACGCGGTTAACGGCAAAGACTTGCTTCGACAATTTGTCTACAGTCATCACGGTCACTTTAGCGCCTGCACCCACTGTAATTTCAAAAATCGAATTAGATAGTGTGGTGCCGTTAACATCGGTATTGTCGGAAGCGTCGGAGAAGATACTGACCAGCGTTACCTGGCTATTAGCTTCTGTGGCAACAAAGACACGAGGGAAAACAGCGTGATTGGTTTTTCCCACGGGTAAATTTACAGCGCTGACAAACGGTGCTTCGATCACTACATTTTTAGGTACATATAGAAGCAATCCACTATTGAACAAAGCCTTGTTCATTAATGTGAATTTGTCATCGTCACTGCTGGCGGTGCCCTGTTCAAATATCTTCTTGACCAGCTCAGGATGCTTTTCAATTGCCTCGATTAAAGGCATGAAGATAACGCCCTGCTTGGCCAGATCGGTATTAACGCTCGAGAATTGCGACTGGCTGACGCTGTAATCGTCGACGAAAATACCGGCCGGTTCGCCCAGCTTTTCTATTGCTGATTGCACCAGTTCCATGGTTGGAGCTTTGGCCGCTTTGTTGGTGAGGGGATCGGTTGTGATGAAAGTGGAAAGATCGATGTTGTCGATTTCGGTTTTGCGCCAGTCGTCGTCACGCGCCGTTGGCATGGGGCTTTGCAAATAGATTTCCCATGCCGCCAGTCTTGCGTCTTTGAGCCAGGTGGGCTCGCCATTGCGCTGAGCCAGGTCTGCGACCCGTTCTTTCGCTATGGTGTTGGCTAATTTCGACTCCGCCATGACAATACGTCTCCAAATTAATAGTTAACCGACAGAACCTTCCATTTCCAGTTGAATCAAGCGATTGAGTTCAACGGCATATTCAAGCGGCAATTCTTTTGTGAAAGGCTCGAAGAAACCATTGACGATCATGGCTGTGGCTTCATCTTGATTAAGGCCGCGGCTCATCAGGTAGAAGAGTTGCTCTTCGCCCACTTTTGAAACCGTTGCTTCGTGCTCTATGTTGACGTCTTTTTCGTCAATTTCCATGGTCGGATATGTATCCGATCTCGACTTGTCGTCAAGCAACAGCGCGTCGCATTTAACCGACGATTTAACGCCGGTGGCTTTTGGATAAACCTTGATCAAACCGCGATACGAAGTGCGTCCGCCATTTTTGCAAATAGACTTGGACACAATCATTGATGTCGTATTTGGTGCGGCGTGAATTATTTTGGCGCCGGCATCCTGGTGCTGATCTTCTCCGGCAAATGCGATAGAGAGAACTTCACCGTGAGCGCGTTCGCCCACCAGATAGATGGCCGGATACTTCATGGTCAGCTTGGAGCCGAGGTTTCCGTCTACCCATTCAACTTTGGCGTCCTCGTGCGCTACAGCCCGTTTGGTGACGAGGTTGTAGACGTTCTTCGACCAGTTTTGAATGGTGGTATAGCGAATGTGAGCACCCGGTTTGGCAATCAATTCAACTACAGCAGAGTGCAGTGAATCGCTTGAATAAGTCGGAGCGGTACAACCTTCAATATAGTGAACGTAAGATCCGGGCTCAGCAATAATCAGTGTGCGCTCGAATTGGCCCATGTTTTCTGCGTTGATGCGGAAATAAGCTTGCAATGGAATTTCAATTCTTACGCCTGGTGGCACCCAGATGAAACTTCCGCCCGACCAGACGGCCGAGTTCAGTGCTGAGAATTTATTGTCGGCTGTAGGAATCACTGTGGCGAAATGCTCGCGCACAATGTCTTCGTGCAGGCGCAATCCTGAGTCCATGTCGAGGAAGAGCACGCCTTGTTTTTCGAGGTCTTCGCGAATGGAGTGATAGACCACTTCCGATTCGTATTGCGCTGTAACGCCGGCCAAGAATTTACGCTCGGCTTCGGGAATGCCCAGGCGATCGAATGTGTTTTTGATTCCTTCCGGAACATCATCCCAATCGGTTTCTTGTTTTTCCGAAGGCTTGATGTAATAGAAGATATTTTCAAAATCGATATTGTTCAGTAAATTGCAATTGCCCCAGGTAGGCATGGGTTTCTTATTGAAAATGTCGAGAGCGCGCAAACGGAATTTGAGCATCCATTCGGGCTCATTTTTCATGGACGAAATCTTTTCTACAATTTCGCGAGTGAGGCCGCGGCCCGATTTGAAAATATAGTCTTCTTTGTCTGAGAAGCCATATTTGTAATCGTTCCCGATCCCTTCAAGACCCGAATTCTTCGGGGAGCTTGTTGACGCGTTTTCCGGCAACCCATTATTCAGGGCTGGTGCTAATTCTGCCGACATACTTGCCTCCTTGACCATTGTTATTTAGCGCCGACTGGTGTGGCCGCTGCTGAACTTGAATTTGCTTTAGCCTGGGCGCTGGCGCTCTCATCGACTGATTCTTGTGTAACCCACTCGTATCCGCGGTCTTCCAGCTCGAGAGCCAGTTCTTTACCGCCTGAAGCAACAATTTTGCCGTCCTGGAAAACGTGCACGAATTGCGGCTGAACATAATTGAGCATGCGCTGATAGTGAGTGATTAGAAGCACTGCAGTGTCAGCTTGAGCCATAACATTTATGCCTTCCGAAACTGTTTTCAAAGCATCGATATCGAGGCCCGAATCGGTTTCATCGAGGATAGCCAGCAATGGCTTGAGCATGGAAAGTTGAAGAATCTCGAGGCGTTTCTTTTCGCCGCCGGAGAATCCGTCATTAACGTAGCGCGAGAGAAACTCGTCTTTGACGCCCAGTTTTGCCATCAAAGCCTTGAGCTCCAGTCTGAATTCTTTCACTGGAATGTCGCGGCCGCGCACGGCATTGACCGTTTTGCGCAGGAAGTTTGAAACGGAAACGCCAGGAATCGCCACAGGGTATTGGAAAGCAAGCGCCATACCAAGTTTTGCTCTCTGGTCAGGGCTCATTTCGCCTACTTCCTGACCTTTATAGAGCATTTTGCCCGAAGTCACTTTGTAGCGCGGGTGGCCCATCAGAGCGTACGACAGGGTCGATTTGCCTGAACCGTTGCGACCCATAATGGCGTGGATTTCGCCGGCATTGATAGTGAGGTTGACGCCTTTTAGAATCTCTTTGTCTTCGACCGACACGTGCAGGTCGACGATTTGGAGCAATGGGGCGACTTTCTCAGAAGTATTTTCTGCGGTCGATTTACTGGTGTTCTTGGAAGTCATCTTCCGGCTTGCCTCATACTGGTGGTTTCGGACTTTAGATATCGATTAAGTGTAATTGCTTGGCTTGGGAACTTGCCTTAAAGCTTTCCAACCTTCGCGACCTGGCACTTTATAGATAATATAGTATCAAAAATCTGTTAAGGTTGCCCGTATATTTATAATCCCTTTGTCAATAGGCCAGCATTTGGGGTTTCAAGCATCTCCGGCCTTAATAATTTCCCAGGTCAGGAGCTCCAGGAAGCGTTGAAAAATGCAGACTGGGCATTTCCCCTATAGTAGATTTTGCCAAGTTGGGTCAGAATGGGAAAAGTGGTGAGAGCCGTGCCGGGCCCAAGAGCGCTTCCCCGTTAGGCGAAACTCAGACGCAACAAGGTAACCTGATAAAACCTGGCTCACCCAGCCAAAATTCATGATTTTCCTCAACTCCTTTAACGAAACTGCAATAAATGATCACAAAGCCACTGGGCGAAATTCCCGAAAAAACTCAAGAAGCAATCGTCATGCACCTGAAAAGGCAGGGCGAATTGACCGTGGCCGATCTTTGCACTCACCTGAGCATTACTTCTATGGCAGTGCGCAGGCATCTAACCGTTCTGCAAAAAGACGGTTTAATTGAATCTCGCATCGAGCGACAGACTCGCGGCCGCCCAACTTACAAATACAAGTTGACCGACAAAGCCGAATCGCTTTTCCCTTCCGGTGGATCAACTCTTGCTGTGGATTTGCTTGACGCAGTCTACGAACAGGCCGGTCACAAAGGTGTGATGGATCTGCTGACCATAAGAAATAAAAAACGCATTGAGCGTTTGCGCACAAGGGTGGAAGGAAAAAATCTTGCCGGCCGAGTTGAAGCAGTGGCAAAAATCTTTTCCGAAGATGGTTACATGACTGAGTGGGAAAGCCTGCCGGACGGTAATTTCATTATCTATCAAAGGCATTGTGCCGTGCATGATTTAGCTAATCAGTTTCGTCAATTGTGTTTGATGGAACCACAGATGATGCAAGCTCTGCTCGATGTAAAAGTGACGCGCGAAAAATATATTCTGCGCAATGATCCGCTCTGCGCCTATGTTGTGCACGCTGGTGAGAAGCCCGAAGAATTTGCCGCTGATTTTTCGGCTGAGCCAACAGAATAGCCCAAAGGTGATTGTGTTTTTTTTGAAGATTTTGCCACAGGACGAAGTCTCCGAAAGCTAATTAAATGCTGCGTCTGCTGCTAATTAGTTTGATTTCGCGCCTGTTCGATATCGGTGTGCGAAAAATCACTGCCAACAAATAACAATGGCTCCTTTCGTTCTTTAGCCAGAGCATAAGAGAAGCAGTCGCCAAAGTTCAATTTTGCTGTATGGCCACTGCCTTTACCGAAATCTCGATAAGCTTCGCGGGCAAGCTGTGCCTGAGAAGCTGTCACTGCCTCAATAACAATATTTGCCTCTTGAATAAATTGATCGAATCGTCTGCTAATTACTGCATCTTTCGAACAATCTAGCACCACTGCAGATTCGACAAATGTCACCGCAGAAATCCGACGCACTGACGCTTTTTCAATTGCGATGGCACATGAGAGACCCTCACTCTCATTTCGCAGTATGGCTATAAGGGCGGAAGAATCAATGATCATTGCGGTAGTCCATCATCTCCGTATAACAACTCTGCATGATCGATGGTGCGATGCTCCCGCGCTAAACGACTTTCAACATCTCTGCCTATTGCCATCAACCGTTCGCTCAAACTCTTAGATTTAGTGTTTTGTACTCGCTCGAGTCGCTCGCGAAGCGCTTCAGTTACGGCGGCTGTCAGGCTTTCGCCCGTCAAAGCGACGAGCTCAAGCGCCAATTTGTGCGCCTCGTCGTTTTTTATATTCATGCTCATGGCAGAAGCTCCAGAGATTCAGGAAAATTACCTTTTTCTAGTTTTCTACCATTCTACCATGCTTGGTTGAGTATCTACCTTGATGCAGCCGGTTTGTTCAACTCCCCATCACTCACCTTCAATTATTTGGTCGATTTGGTCAAGCTGATTAATGTGAATGGAAGCTTTTTTAAGTCTATAAATACGTAAGTTACAAGACCAGATTGCTTAGATTAGTAATCGTTGACTGGGTCGGCTGCGGCGATATGATTGTTAGGTGTCTCGCAAGAAGCGAATCCCTACTGACGTTCGACCATGCACCCTATAGCGCAAAATGCTACGAAACGTATACAAGGTATATCGATCTTTTCTGAAGATCGTCCTGGTTCGCTGATCCTTGAGATCGGTGATTGCTACGTTTTGACTTTCGATCGCTCCTTATTGGCTCTTGATCATTTTCTATTTAATGATTTGACGTCAGCGGATTTTCACTTTCTCTTCCCAACTCAAACAGTGTTGTTAAAACTGCAAGCGGCGAAAGAGCTAGAAGTCACTGCTGATCATAATAATCTGGCTCTGGTTAAAAAAGGACTAAACAAGTGGTCGTCAATCCTCACCGATCAGCTGACCTTGCGGGTTGCCGGCTTCGAACCGCTGACCTATGAACTAATTTGTGAGCCTGAAGTGGCGTCAAGAAATGCAGCGCCTGATGACTCGATGGCACCTCATATGGTGCAACCAGGGTGGCATGCTGTCCTCGAATCGTTGCGTCAGGCAAAATATGCTGCGCAAGAAGCATTCGCCTTCCATGAAGAGGCTTGTCACCTTAGTCTTTGCCAGCCTTTAGACAAACTTATATCTCTATCTTACCTGCCCGATTTTGTGCCCTACCCGCACCAGGTGCAAGCTGTAAAGGCAGTAATCAGTAAATTCAGAGGGCGAGCGCTGCTTTGCGACGAAGTCGGACTGGGCAAAACGATTGAAGCTTGTTTGGTTTTGCTTGAATATCTGCAGCGTGATCTCGTCAAATCTGTTCTCATATTATCTCCACCGTCGCTCACGGGCCAGTGGCAGGAGGAGTTGCGTAAGAAGTTCGGACTGGACTTTGTCATCAATGATGAAGAGCGTTTTGGCGGTTGGGATAAGCACCAATTTGTGGTGGCTTCACTTGCCACCGCTAAACTCTCTCCCAACCGCGAGGCATTGTCAGCGCGCGAGTTTGATTTAGTTATTGTTGACGAGGCGCACCATCTTCGCAATCGCGCCACCAAAGCCTGGCAACTGGTTAGCGGCTTGAAGAAGCGCTATATTATGTTGCTTACCGCCACGCCGATGCAAAACGGTTTGAGTGATATATACAGTCTTGTCACTTTGCTTAAACCCGGCCATTTAAAAACCTACGGAGAATTTCGCCAGCAATTTGTCACAAAGGGCGAGGAATTCAAGCCCAAAAACCTAGATCAACTGCGGGGTTTGCTCCAGGGAGTGATGGTGCGAAATAAGCGCAGTCACACCAACATCATTTTGTCTAAACGTTTTGCCCGGACCATCGAGCTAGATCTTCATCCGCAAGAAGCGGCCTATTACGACCGTATAACTGCTCTGGTTCGTCGGGGGGCCATGCACTCCACTGCTGGTGGCAAGACAATCGTTGATGCGTTTACTCTGCAACTGCTTCAGCTTGAGGCTGGCAGCAGTGTGCCGGCAACGTTGCCTCTACTTGCTAAGTTGTCTTTGCGAGATTTACCCGCATCCTATCTTGCCGAGGTTCTTTCAATACTTGCGGCCGGACGCTCGCTGGCAGAAACGTACAGCGCTTTCAGTCGTAAGGCCTCTGCCCTTCTAGATATATTGCGAGGCTTCGGAGATAAGGTTATTGTCTTTACCCGTTTTCAAGAAACCCTTATTTTCTTGCAGCAATATTTGAATCGAAATAGTGTAAGCACTGCCGTTTTCCACGGTGGCATGCTGCGCAGTGAAAAAGAAGCAGCAATTCAGCGCTTCAAGGATGAATCTTCCTGCCAGGTATTGATTTCTTCTGAATCAGGTGGAGAAGGGCGCAATTTGCAGTTCTGCCATGGTCTGGTCAATTACGATTTGCCCTGGAATCCTATGAAAATTGAGCAAAGAATTGGTCGCATTCATAGATTAGGTCAGGAGAAAGATGTCCAGATATTCAACCTTGCCGCTCGCAATACAGCCGAATCATATGTACTTGAGTTGCTTGATAAAAAAATCAATTTGTTTGAACTGGTAGTGGGCGAAGTCGATATGATTTTGGGCAATCTAGAAGAAGAAAAAGATTTTGAAGAGATGATCTTCAACATCTGGACTCAAAGCAGCAATGATGTTGAAGTTGCTCGCCGATTAGAAGAACTTGGACGCAAACTAGCCGACGCTAAGGCGCAATATCTTCGCAGCCAAGAATTCGATGATCGTGTCTTTGGTGACGCTCTACTGACGTCGTAATTGAGGCTTTTATGACCTATCCCCACCACATAGAGAGGTTCATCACCGGCTATCTGAGCAGTCAGGGAGCCCTTTGTGACAAGCCTTCTTACGGCATTGTCGAAGTGCTGGCCGAAAACAAATCAGACTGGGCTGGAAGCGAACATTTGATACTCGGTTTTGATTATGAAGCTGCTCAAGAGTATCCGGGTGCGCAATTTATATCGTACGGAAGTTCCGTATACGGCAAGGTGGTTGAGGCGGCGCTCAACAAGCATAGCTGCACCTTGCGTTACGTGCCACCGGCTACCGAACCCCCAGGTGAGCTGGCGAAAAAACTGGCATTCAAGCTTTCTCTCGCTGCAGGTCACATTGAAATTGTACGCACCAAACTTTACCTAGCGCGCTGCATGCGTTTCCAGTTTAAAATAAGCTATCTTGGCGAACAGCGGGAGGAACGTATTGCAAGCATATGGCTCGATGGCCAAAGCGGCAATCAGATCGCGTACGAAGACTTGCCTCACATATTCTTTGACTCTACGCGCCAGAGACTCTTGCCTGAGCTGTCACTTGAGCCTCTAAGTAAGTTGTTTTCATCGGCTCTTGAGGCGCTTGCCCCGCAGATACAGGCTCGCAAGAAAGATCTTGAGCTGGCCAGTAACTCCTTTCTTAAACAAGACACAGCGACTACTGAATCATATTTTGGCTCTTTAATAGAAGACGCCCAGTTAAGGATAACAAAAGCGCGTCTGTCAAACGATCAGAAAACTCTGGCCGATGCGCAGGGCAAGCTTGAAAATATCGAGCACCAGAGGCGTCACCACTTAGCAGACGTTGATGCAAGGCATCGAGTTGGGCACGAGACGACACTACTGAGCGTCACCTGTTACGTTGTTCCACGCTGGTGTGTCACCTACAGAGACAAGCGTTCTCAAGCCTCGACAGAGCCAAGAATAATTTGGTGGGATCAACTTCTCAAGAATTTT
>JADYXQ010000091.1 GCA_021772135.1 Candidatus Obscuribacter sp. | reverse complement strand
GCAAAACTTTATAAAGCGCCGGGCGCTTAGTCTTGGTTTTAGTCTCGGTGGCGACGGCCGCTCCGCCGCCAAAATCGCCATCGCTCCGGTCAGGCATACTTGAAATCCTTCAATTGGCTCTCTACTGTCGCTCTGTAAGGGAGACGTCTGTTTGATTTTAATGATAGCAAAATCATCAACTCTTTCCTGCCTGGCCGCCCATAATTGGAAGGTGCCTACTAACTCAACCAGAAAAGCCGTACAGTACGCCCTCTTGTCGGCGGCCTGCTTTTCTCTCATGTTTGCCATGATTAAATTGCTGGGTAAAGACTACCCGGCCGGCGAAGTGCTGTTTTGCCGCAGTTTCTTCGCCCTGATACCGATTTTGCCGGTGATAATGCGCGAGGGCGGCCTCAAGGTTTTTCATACCCGGCACCCATATATGCATCTCACCCGCTCTCTGGTGGGCTTAAGCTCGGCTTTTCTTTGCATTGAGTCGCTCAAGCTGCTGCCCCTTTCTGAAGCGACGACGATTTTTTATTGCGCGCCGCTGGTGACTACGGTTTTGGCCATATTCATACTCGGTGAAAAAGTCACTGCGGGGAAGGTAGCTGCCATTAGCGCAGGTTTTATGGGAGTGCTCTATATGATGCAGCCGCATCTGTCGTCGAGCATTCCTGGAGCACTGATGGCCCTGGCGTCGGCGGCAAGTTCAGGATTTGTCTCAATCGAACTGCGAAAAATGGGAGCGACAGAAAAAAGCGTCACTATTGTTGTTTACTTTATGCTCGCCTGCTCTGTGGCCGGATTGATTTCATTGCCATTTCATATGGTGGTACCCACGGTGCATGATGCCATGCTGCTGTTCGGCATTGGTGTCATCGGTGGTGTCGGTCAATTATGCATGACCGAGGCATATCACCAGGCACCGGCAACAACTGTGGCACCACTGAGTTATACAGCATTGGTCTGGGCCGCGCTGTTAGATGTATTGTTCTTTGCTAATTTTCCTGGTCAAGCGACACTGGTGGGTACTTGTTTAATTGCGGTGTCTGGGATATTTGTGGTGCGGAATTCGAATAAGATGTGAGTACGCAAGGCGATATTGAGCTTGAAATAGTTAATTAGGACGACTGCTATTTTGATATTATATTTTTTTTGAAAAAGAAGAAAGAGGGGCGGATACAACCGCTCTTTCACAACTATTAACCGTTAGTCGACAGTTTAATTTTTATGTTTAGAATTTGCCTGATTTTGGCAAGCCATAGGATTTTACTTTTTCGGCCACAGAAGCAGGTTAATAGCTGTTTCTCTTGCGGTTTTTCCAGTATCAAATACCTTGTTACCAGACACTTTGTCCATCAGTTCAAAATAGCTAGGAAATAACCGCACGATTTCATCATGCATTTGCACACAGAACAATTCGACATGTTCTTTGAAATCTGGAAATCGGCAGAGTCCTGCAGTATCCTCATCAAAGTCAGTTTCAATTTTTAACAAGTTTTTGTCGACGAAAGTGAAATATCTTGTTCCTCCTTCCATCATTCGAAACTGCGTTAAAGCCTGCCCTTCCACAAGTGTATGAATAATTTGACTAAGTGAAAGAGCAAAATCCAAAATTTCTTCTTTTGAATTGCCCGAGGGACACCAGGACATATTCTTGCCATCGACATAAAATACAATTTCTCCTATAGGAGCAGACGCCTGTATACTCCACATATCACGACGTACCCCGGATATTTGTCGTTCGATAGAAATGAGGCAACGCCTATGACGAAGGGCTAGACAACGAATTCTGGAAGCCTTTCCGACCATTCTGGAAAGACAAAACAGAGGCAAACAGCGCTCCGCTCAAACCGCTTTTTGAAATTGGCGCAACCAAATGGCAGTATCAAACTGGCGTGCGTGATTTGGAAGCGATCTCTCCCGATGGCTGGATGCACGACCAGGCAGAGATGGATCGCCCAGGTAACAAAGATATTCAGCTTGAGTTGTTTTACAGCTATGGCTCTAATTCCCCGCTCTATCCAAGTTGGCAACAATACTTCCGCGACAACCAGTCTCCTATGCTCATTGTCTGGGGCAAAAACGATCAAATAATCCCCGCTGCAGGTACCGAACCATACAAGCGCGACCTGAAAAACCTTGAGTTTCACTTGTTTGATACCGGCCACTTTGCCCTTGAAGAAGACCTGGCACAAATAGGCAGTTTGATGATGGCCTTTCTAGAAAAGTCAGTGCCGCAACCTGTGAAGGCGCGTTAGTTCTTGCCGTTAATCATCAGTTCCAGCGTTTCGCTCGTGCTCAAAACAGCGTGAGCTAGATATTGGTAATTGATCATCGCGGCCTGATATCCATCACCAAAAACTGGATGCCGGGGCCCTGCCACTGCGTTTTATTACTGCTACTTCGAAGCCTTGTTCTAAGAATTCTCGCAAGTGCGATTCCACGCACATATTCGCCAGCATTCCACCAAGAATAATTTTGCCTATTGCTCTTTTTCGCAGTTGCAAAACAAGATCATTTGTCTGCGGGCCGAAAACCTTATGGGGGCTGGCAACGATCGTCATGCCATCATTGATGAATGGCTTGAACTCTTGCAACCAGTCGGCACCCGAATTTTCAAAATTTGTTAGTTCAAGCTGACCTGCACGTGCGAAAGCACTGAGTCAAATTCGGCAGCTTCAAGCGGTCCATTGAATTTCCAACCGCTATCGTGCGGATAAAAATAATGCGGCGAGATCAAGACCTCGTAACCATTATCCTTTGCGCATCGGAACAGCAGACTCATGTTCTCCACTGTCCGGTTTTCGGTAACGCTGTCCTTAAACACTTCCCAATTTGCCCCGGTTGGGCTTAAGGCGTCATTTTGCGAATCTATAAAAACTAGAGCCGTCGAACGATTTTCAATTTGCATAAAGATTCACCGTGCTAATAACTACTTCCCAGCTTCCTTCTTGATCAAGGCCACCACAGCGTCACATTTTCTGGCAATCGCCTTATCACCGGCACGCTCTGCTGTCTGTTTAATGGCCTCAAAATTGGCGACTGCGGCCACTGCATCCGAGCTGCCCACAAACTCCCCGTAGGCGTTCATCACCCTTGCCTGCAAGCGATAAAAACTCGACTCGGGCAGTTGCGATGTGGCGGCCATAACTTCACGGCCAAGCGCAGGCAACTTTTGCTTTGTCCCCGATGCTAATTGTGCCTGACACTGTTCAATCAAACTCTCTGCTCTTTCAAAATCGACCTTTGAACCCTGCGCCTGGTAATACAAAGGTTCAATTCTCTCCATAAAATAGTCGTCGTGCGCGCGTGAAGTCACAACGCCAATATCGCCATAACTTTTAGCTCTGGCAGTCTGATGCAGATCCAGTGCCATTTGCATGGCCAGGCCGGTAGTGACGATTTTATACTCGGGCAAACTGTGACCATCTTGATCAAGGGCCGCCAGAAACTTGTCGGCTTCACGCAGACCTTTTTCGTTTTTATGAGCTTTGCAAAGGCTGGTGATATTTTTCAACTGCCCCTCAAAATCAGAGGCAGCGACAACCTCGGTCTTTCTCGACAGCAAATCTTCCGGAATTACAATCTTGGTCGGCGCACTTTTGCTGCTCAGCGAATCAGCAAAACGCTGAGAAACTGAATCTCTGCGCGTGGTTGACTGTAATGCCTCCAATATAGTGCTGTGCTGCAGACCACCAGAGCTTGCGGCACCAGTCGTAGATTCGCTCTCTTTAACGGGCGTCACCAGCTGCGCTGGCATAGGCGGCATCTGAGTCGGTGTTTGTTGCACCGGCGGCGCTTGGGGCCGCGAGTGATCTGGCCCCAGCATGGCGCCGATAAAAGGGCTAATGCCCACATAAAGCGCACCGCCGACGATTACAGCCACAATCAGTTTGCCTTTCGAGCTCATTTTATCGTCAGTACCAGCAT
>JADYXQ010000090.1 GCA_021772135.1 Candidatus Obscuribacter sp. | reverse complement strand
ATGTCGCCGATGAACTGCTTGCGCGATCCTTCCGAACCTGCCGAAGCTAGCTCAAAAAGTCGCTTGTTGATGCTCAGAGGGGTATCGGCAGCGAAGCTGATAAAGAACAGGTGGTTTCCAAAGCTCACTTGTACGTGAACCAGGTGGGAGAATTTAATTCCGCCCTGGGTATAAGCGACGGATCCGCCTGATACATCTTGAGCAAGAGCAGATGAGCCATTCTTGCCAAAGAAATCGTTGAGGAGTAGAACAAATGAATCTGTCTTAACACGTGCCATGATTTTTTCCGTTTTATGACTGCTTTCGCAGGCTGCCCAGATTGGGCCAGCATTTTTGCTAGGTTCAGCTTCTTTGAAGAGAGGCCGACCATCAGCTACTTGTTGGAAATCAAGCACTGAGTTTCGCGAAAAGAACAGACAGGATTCGAACCTGTCTCATGTCTAAAGACTAGTCATCTTTAGACATGATTCCTAATGGCTGTTCTTGCCTTTTACAAGGCTGATGTTATTGACTGAAATGCGACTTATTGAGCTACTTATTGAGCTACTTATTGAGCTACTTACTCGGCAGTTTGATTCAAAGCTTCGAGTTCAGCGTCAATAATGCTGGTCACAGCTCGGTCAGTGTTACTGCCAAGATACTCAATTTGAACAGTGTCACCAACTTGCATCAGGGGCAGCAGGCGGCTGACTTTGAGAGTGGCTGTGAATGGTTGGTTTTGTCCTCGCACAAGAATGTGATAGTAAGACTCGCCTAGTTCTACTGAAAGACCGATGCGATTGATTTGACCGCTGGTCTTCTCTAACTTTGCCATGGTGGCAATTTCGTCAGCTGTAAGACCACCACCACTAGCCAAATAGCTGGCATAGCGCGATAGCGCAGAATTCATATCTGCTGCCATAATGACATTGGCACCATTAAGATGGCGCGCGTCAACTAGACCAACAGCTGCAAACGATTGACCGTGCGCTCCTTGCGCTTGAGTGTAGACGCCCACCCAGGTTGGTACTCCATTGATTGAATACAACTGAACTGCATCAATAGGATACGAGCGAATATTGCTCGAAGCATTCTGGAAAGTGTGAGTGACATTGTCACCAACACCAAGTCCGCTAAGACCAGGGTAGAAAGTGCCGTGGTTGTCGCGTGTGTCATAAAGCAGTACGCCGGTTGAACTGGCGTTAGAAGCTTGATGAGAGCGCATAGGCACGAGCCAGACAGGAATCTCAGAGTTGTTATAAACAAGTTCTGGAGCTTCAGGAGTCATTTGGTATTGACCTGCCCAGTTTGGCCATTCAGCACGACTTTCAGGTGCCGACCAGAGGCCCCATTGTGAGACGATGCTGCTCACCAAACTGCTTGAAAAAACGCGGTCTAGCCAAGCGGGAGCTTCGCGCGAGGCATATTCCTTGATATCGCCAGTAGTGGCATCAATTACCAGAATCTTTTTGACGATGGTGCCAGCAACACCAAACTTGGGTGCCAAAGCTGCAGCAGTGAAGTGAGGATGAAGGTTATCATCGACTTCGAATGTAGCTTTATCAATCATGGTGTAACCATGTTGATAAATGTGACGAGCCAGATTTTGCTGAAAATAAGCGCCAGGTAAATATCGCAGCGGGGCGCTGCTAACAATTTTGGCATCGGCGTTAGGGTTCTCTGCATCAACTAATGCAAATCCTGGGCTGGCCTCAATCTTCGTGGTAAAGATACCAAACTGACTCAATGGGTTTGCATACTCTAAGGGAGCTGCATAATAAAGATGTCCATTGATAGATTGCCGCACCCATTCACTTTGCTGAATCTGAAACAGTGAGCCAAGGTTGTTGCCTGCGCTGTTCAGGGCTTGCTGGCCGAGATATTGAGCGATGTCTTCAGTAACCAGGACGATATTTTTGGTATCTGTTTCTGGTAGCTTATCTTCAGCGCTCGCATAATCGATGTTTGCCAGTGATGCAAAGTTTTGAGCGTTACCTGTACCCCATGTCACGGCAACAGTATTGCCAGTCCATAAGGTTACTTCCAGTGCCAACACAGCAGCAGCCAGCAGGAGAAGCGCAGCGCCGACTTTAGACTCTCTTCTATCCACAGTAGCCATCACTGTAAGAAATCCAGCTAAGCCAAAATAGGCCACTGCTGCAAAAATCGTCCAACCTTGACCAAAAAGAAAGCCTTCTTGAACCGGTTGCAGAAAGTAAAACACCATTGAGTTGTAGAGCAAACTAGTTGGCAAAGCCCATTTAAAAGCGCATTTGGCAACTCCTTTGTCTTTGCTATCAGTAGCCGCAGCAATGCCTACAAGCAGAGCGGTCTCTAATGCAGACCATAGAGACAGAGTGAATAAGATATTTAGCATTGGTTTTCGAAATTTGAGTTTGTTGTTTGAATGCTGAGCAAATCTAAAAATACCGAGCAAGCCAAAAACACGACACCAAAAAAGTGACTGCTTAGAAAGAAAGCTTAGGTAGCGGTTTTGAATAAAAGGTTTTGGTGCGTTAGCTGTTGGTTGTTCGGTAAAAGTAGATAATTAAGATAAGCAGAAATAGACTCTCCTTTGCAAGCTGCATTATTTCCACTAAACGCTCTTGCCTGACTACTCGGCAAGCTAGCGCATGGTGTTTCTACCCTTGTACTCACCTGGTACCACTCGCTAAAATCAGCAGCTTTATCAAGATAAGTAAAGTCAGTTCGCAGAGCCTAGAAGGGCCCTAGCTGCTTCTTTAGACGCAAGTAACAATCATAGATTTGATTGAACTTTCCTATTCAGCAGGTGCTTAAGCAAGGCTCAGTGGCTAAAAAGCCAGTTTGCTAAAGCCTTCAATGCTGAAATACGGCAGGTGCAATCATAGTGGATCGGTACCATTTGGGCTCGCTATAAGTAAGGTATCTTTCCGCCAAACTCCACTGAGCTTTTCCAAACACACCAGCACCTATCCACATTCGACTTCCACAATACTTTCGCAAAAGTTCCACCCTTTATTGAGTGGTGCCTTGAAACCGATTGTTTGATGGTTGAGGTTTTGTGTGTGGTTAAACAAACGCGCAGTTCTGTTTGTGACGGATTGGTTCAAACAAAAAAACAAAATCCAAATTCTGGAGAAAAGTATGGGATTTCTTGACACTCTGCGCAACGCTGGAAATGATCTTGCTACCAAGGCAAAGCAGTTTCAGAACAACACATTTAAGGAAGGTACCATCGCCATCACTGCTCTCATTGCCGCCGCTGATGGTACTATCGCTGCTCAAGAAAAGGCCGCTGTTGTCCAAGCCATCGGCTCGCTTGAGGCATTAAAGGTTTTCAAAGCTCGCGAATTGGGCGACCTCTTTAACAAGTATTGTGATGATGCTATCAACCAATTTGCCCGCCTCGACCTTCTTAAGAAGGTTCAAAAGCTTGCAAGTAACCGCGATAGTGCCATCACTGCCATCAAGATCGGTATCATCATTGCCAACAGTGACGGCAACTTCTCTAAAGAAGAAAAAGCTGTTGTTCGTGAACTTCTCACCGCCACTGGCTTGACCGAATCTGACCTGGGCATTCAGCTCTAGGCTTTCCTGTCTCACAATTGCATTCTGATTCACGACCATCGTTATATTGAAGGAAAACCTTTATGTGGATTCTCGCAATTCCTGTTGGAGTTTTAGCTTTGCTTGGTGCCTACCGGGCAGCCAAAATGCTAAACAAGCTGTTACGTCGTACTAAAGTAGGAGCGAACAGCGAGCCTATCTCTTATGGGCTTGTCATTCTCACCACAGCCTTTATGGTTGTTCCCTGGCTCGTGCCACCAATTGGTATTTTGCGAGCGGCAATGACTTTAGCCTTCGTAATTTATCTAGGTCTCGGCATGGACCAAATTTATCGTCTCTACAAACAAACAAGAAGGGCTGTGCATCTGACGACGGTCACGGTCTCGTCGATCGCCGTCGGTATCGACCGAGAAACTCTTAATCAGTCGCTACTAACTGTGGCTGCCCTTATTGCTAGTCAGGCGCCTGAAATCACCCAAGAGCTGGCGACAAAAATGCAACATATGCCTGAGCTGGTTGGAGCTGAAAATTCTGGAGAAATTTCCAAGCTGCGAAGTCGATTGATTGCCCTAACAACTGAAGCCACCGATGTCTTTGGTAAAGCAGGATTGCTTCAAGATTTAGAAAAGCTGCGCAGCTATCCTGAGGCGGCTCAACAGGCTTCTCAACTGGCACGCGACTTGAGCAAAGACAGTACTTTTGCCATGAACAGTACATTAGATGAAATCGATCGTGCGCTCGGCCTGAAATAGCACCACTTACGCCGATTGTGAGTCGTACATGTCTCAAAGTTGATATTGCGATATCGAACGCTCCAATCGGCGCGTCCTCATGTCCCATCAACAAATAACAATAAATAACTCATGCTTTTAGCCACACTTGACCCTTCGACCGCTCTATCTGTTGTCGCTGATTCAGCCGCTCAAGCTCAGATGCTGATTCGGGCCAACTGGCCGCTAATAAAAACGGGCCTGCCAATTGTCGGCTCGCTCGTGATTTTAGAAGGCCTGCTCAGTGTCGACAACGCACTTGTGCTTGCGGCCATGGTCAAGCATTTGCCTGAAAAACAGAGTCAACAGGCTCTCAAGGCTGGCTTGTTAGGTGCTTATGGTGGTCGCGGATTGATGCTGTTCTGCGCCAGCTTCATTCTGCAAAATCCCTGGTTGAAGCTGCTCGGTGGCGGATACTTGGTTTATCTGATGGTTTCCAATCTAGGCCAAGCTGAAGAAGGAGAGTCTGAAGAAGAGGCAACGGTCGCCAAAGGAGGTTTTTGGCAAACAGTTCTTGCCGTCGAACTTGCCGACCTGGCGTTCAGTGTAGACAATGTCGCAGCCGCTGTGGCTATGTCAGACAAACTCTGGGCAGTGATGACCGGGGTAGGTATTGGTATTCTGGCAATGCGTTTTGTCGCTGGTATCTTTGTCAATTTGATCAAGCGTTTTCCTGTGCTTGAACAAATTGCTTATGTTCTGGTTGGATACATTGGTTTGCTGCTCATTCTTGAAGAACAGGGCATTGTCAGTGCTAACGAGATGGTCAAGTTTGGCAGCATCATTGGCATCATCGGTAGTGGCATGGCCTATTCACAGTTCAAAGTCGTGCGCACCATTTCCAATCCTTTGTTTGGCTATGTCGGCGTGCAGTTCGGCAACATCAACGAATTGACAGGCGACATCTTTGCTGTAAAGCGCGCCTTTACCGCTCCAATTAGCTATGCCAGAGAAATCGGTTCTGACCTGGTAGAACTTGGTTATGATGTTGTAAAACCGGTTGTCACTCTTTGCCTGCCCAAGTCTGATTCTGCTGAGTCAAATGTGCCTGCTATCGGTGAGTCAGAGCCCGAGGCCTGAGCTCAATCTAAGCGCTAATGGCTGGTGCTTTTGATATCTAACAAGCGTTGCAGGACCTTATCTTTTACAGATAGGGTCCTGTTTTTCTTCACTTTAATAGCGCTTGTTTTTTTTGCTTTCCGTTGCCAAGCACACCTATTTACTGGACACCTCATATGTCAAAACTTCGTCTTTATGTGACTGTGGCTACGTTTTTCATACTCCTGATCACTGCTTGCTATTTAGAGTTTCCGGTGGTCACAGTGCTAATTTTGATTTTCGTAGTGGTGCTGTATTTATGTTGCACAGACGGCAAAGTTGGCCCATTGGGCTTATTTGGTCGTCCGGTAGCACGCATTACTAGCCTTACATCTATGACTCGCGACGGAGGTGCACAGATGCTGACCTGTTCGCGACGACCAGGCAAGGGCCGCGGCAAAGAGTCTAACAAAGCAGCACTACTTACTGGTCTCTCTGGCTTTAGCCTGACTGTAGTTGCTGAAAACGGCTGGCGATATCCGTTTCTACAACGTCGTGCTTTTGTAATCGCCAGATCGACACTGGCTGACCAGGGGCTCTACTGCGAGAACTCAGAGCAATGGCTGCACGACAACGATGTCGCCAATTTGAAAATTGAAATTTTTGTTGAAAACTACCAGCGCGAAGTACGCCTGACGGTGCTGCTTGAGGTTGTCGGCAAAATTACAATCATCCGCAGTCAAGCCAGCATCAGTGAGGCCGCTAGCCTGTGGAAAAAAGCTGTTCCTAGATTGACAAACTCTTCTGAATTTCTTTTCGACTTAGAAGAAGCGCTGACAACAACTTTCAATGCCTTGCTACGCGACTACTTCGGCACCTCTTACGGTCGTCGTTAATTGAGAATTCATCTATAGAGGACTAAAATTCATGATTCAGTGCAACACGACCGAAATTACTAAACCAGGCTTCTCAGGGTCGTACAGCCCATCGGACTGCGTATTTTTGTTGAAACTTTTAAGCGGTGCCGAAGCGCAAGCTCTCGAAGTTACTGACCTGGCGAAGCAAGAGAAAGACATTCAAAGCGGAGTAGCTCCTTACTGGACGCGAGTAAGCCGTGAGAAAGCTCCAAGCGATGAGTTTCTCACTCTTTATCGCCAGGCACTCAACGCTAACAAGGCTCGCTTTGCCACCAATTTAGCATCGATGGTCAAACAGCTTTTGGCTACTCACACTGATGCCATTACAATCGTTAGCCTGGCACGCGCTGGCACACCTGTGGGCGTGCTCTTGAAGCGGGCACTGGTAGAGTGTGGCCTGGTAGATAGCATCCACTACAGCGTCTCTATCGTCAGAGACAAGACTATTGGTCTAGATGAAAACGCTCTGGCTTATATATGCCGGCAACACGATCCAGAATCGATCATTTTCGTTGATGGATGGACAGGCAAGGGTGGCATGACCCTTCAGCTTGAGCACTCTGTGGACAGGTTCAATCTTAAGCATGGCACCAAGGTAAGTTCTAATCTGTATGTGGTCTCAGACCTGGCCGGATACGCTTTCTGTTCTGGTGACTATGCCGATTATCTGTTGCCATTTGCTATGTTCAATGGCATTATTTCAGGGCTGGTTAGCCGCACTATCTACAATTCCACTGTGACCTCAGCGACTGACTTTCACGCAGCCTATCTGCTTGAACACCTCAGATCTTACGATCTCAGTTGTTCTTTCATCGAAGAAATTTGGCAAGAGCTGCGGCCACTTCTGAAAAATCTTGGTACTGTCGCCGAAGCAAATATTTGCGGCTGTGAAGCACCACGGCGGCAAGAGCTCTCAAAACGCACCATTGCCCTTTTGTTGCAACGGTTTGAAATTGCTGATGCTGACCTTGTCAAAGTTGGAATCGGAGAGTCTACCAGAGCTATGTCACGAAGGCTGCCTAAAGCTCTTGTTGTGCCTGATAGACTTGATGCCGATGTGCAACATCTGCTCAAAATGGCTGAACAGCGCGGCGTAACAGTCGTTCGAGATATACCTCTGTACAGTGGAAAAGCCGCAGTAATTGTGGCCAGTGCCAATCAGTAAGTTCTAGTCGGTAAGAGAAAAACCACAAGTGAGTACCAATGCCATGACTACCGAATCACCGTTTGTCGAAACAAGAGAGATCGAGATGCCCACTGGCGTTCTGAGTGTTAGCGTCGAACAAAGCGAGGTTTGCTTAGATCAACTCTGCACATATGCTGCACGCGTTAATCCGAAGCGTGGTTTTCTCTTCGCCTCTCATTATTTAGCGAGAGAGTTGCCGGTCAAACCCAGTCAAATTGCGGCGCTACACGAGATGTTGGCGTTAAAATTGCAAGATGATATGCCAGGTCCAGTTGTCTTTATCGGCATGGCCGAGTATGCAGTCAGCCTGGGTCAAGGAATTTTCGAAAGCTATTTAGAAAGAACAGGGCGTCAAGATTTACTCTACCTGCACACCACAAGATTTAGTCTGGAGCGTCAGGCTTTCATTTCATTCAAAGAAGAGCATAGCCACGCTCCGTCGCACATTGTTTACTATCCTGATGATGCTTTTGACCGCCAACTTCTACAGCAAGCTAAAACATTGGTGCTGATTGACGATGAAGCCAGTACGGGTAAAACATTCCTCAATCTGGCTAAGGCCTTTGCTTTGATCAATAGCCACATCGAAAAGATTGTTACGGTAGTAATCACCGACTGGCGTGGAGACGACCAGACATCCGCCATTGAAGCGGCTATGCCCGCACCCTGCGGTAATGTTTCTCTACTTAAGGGTAGTTACTCTTTTGTGCCGCAGCCTGGTCTAAAAGTTGATATGCCAAATGTCTGCGGGTGCACCACTGCAAAAGATCACCTTTTGCAAGACAACTTTGGACGATTTGGTACAAGAGCAGCATTGACCCTCAGCCACGAGCTAATGGGTTCACTGAATTTCAGACCTACCGATAAAGTATTAGTGTTAGGAACCGGTGAGTTCGTTCACCTTCCATACCTCTTGGCTCACGCACTCGAACTGCGTGGAATTGACGTGCGAAGCCAGTCTACCACTCGCAATCCACTGATGACGTGGGGACCGATTGAACATAGCCTTACATTCGAAAACAAGGTTCACGGCATTCCCAGCTTTCTCTACAACTGTCAGCCAGAGCTGTACGATCGCGTCTTGCTCTGTGTTGAAACTCCAGCTGAGCTAGTTGATCAAGCGCTAATTGATACTTTGCAATGCGAAGTAATTTCGTTTTTCAAGTAGGCAGCAGTTGCCAACTTCATTCTTGTAAAAAAAAGCAGGTAATTTATGAAATCGACACTCGGCAGCCCTTACGTCTTCGCCGACCTTGACGGCTGCCTAATCTTTTCTAAAGACGGCAGTTATCAACCGCATGTACTCGCCACTAACTCCAGCGGCGTTGCCTTGTCTTTTGCCGATGACAAACAGATAGACTTTCTCAATAGTTTAATCAAAATGGGAGAGCTCGTGCCCACCACCGCCAGGTCAAGCAGAAGCTACCATCAAGTCGAGCTCGGACACACTGGCTGGGCAATTGTCTCTCATGGGGCGATTATCTTGCAGCCTGATGGTCAACCAGAAACTCGCTGGTTAGAGCGCACTGCTGCATTGGTTGAAGCCGAGCGAAATAATTTCGAGTGCATTCTAGCTAATTTAAAAAGAAATAGTGCGCTGCTTGCAATCGAAGCCGGCCCCCGCATTGTTCAAGACTACGATCTGCCGATTTTTATCAAGGCCAGTGTCGATAAATATTCGGGAATTTCTCTAACATCTCTACTCAACGCCTTGAAAGAGCAGCTGGGCGAACATCTTGCCGGCTGGCGCTTCGCTGACTACGACTATTACATTGAGATGGTGCCCCCATACTCTCGTAAAGAATTTGCCGTGCAGTGGTTCTTGGACAATATTGCCGACCAGAACCGATCTTTTACAATTGGTATGGGCGACATGTTAACCGATCTCGGTTTTGCCACCATCTGCGATTACTTTATCTCACCAACTCAAAGTCAGATTGTTAAGTCACTTAACTGAAACCTAATTCTATGAACAGTTTATTGCCGTCGTCTGGT
>JADYXQ010000010.1 GCA_021772135.1 Candidatus Obscuribacter sp. | reverse complement strand
TTAAGCAACTGCATTCAAAACCGGATACCCCTTTTTGGCAAGACCTCTTGTCGCATATTTAGACCATATGCTGCTCGTTTGCTTGTCGCTCTACAACCACCCGGTAGGCAACACCTAATACTATATCGCCAAGTATTAGAAACGACGAAGAAAAGCGTTAGATCTTCAGCTGCCGCTGGATCACGCTTTTCTTCGTCGTTTGGGTCGAAAGTGAAGTAAAGAAGCTGCCGGTGCACCTCGAATGTGCCTTCGTCGCCGGCAGCGTGTTTGATTTCCCATAGTCCTCATTTTTGTTGAGCTAGAAACTTCACTAGCGTTGATTTGAACAAACTGCTGTCAACCGGGTCAATATTGACGTGAGTGGAGCTTGGGCAAAGGACGAACTGCTTTGCACCAACTGCTCGCCGGAACATTTCTTCTGAATGACTGGCGTCAATAATGTTGTCTTTTCCACCATGCATGATTAGCAGCGGCAGCCGATTCTCTTCCAGAATCTCAGCATTGTTCAGCGATGGACTGTGAGGAAAGAGCAAATTGGGATAGATTTTCAAAAACGGCACATGTTCGCGGGCGATGCGGGGCAATGATGCAAATCCAGATTGCAGGATTAGTGCTCTGGTGGGGCGCACGCTAGACAAATGGGTGGCCACTGTGGTGCCCAGAGAAATGCCGTAGATGAAAATCTGATTGGCTTTGTAGCCGAGTACTCCAGTCAGGTAATCGTAAGCGGTTTCGCCGTCTTCGCAAATGTGAGCTATGGTTGGACGACCTTCACTTTTTCCGAATCCGCGTGGCTCATAGGTGAACACTGAAGCACCGGTAGAAAGCAGCAGCTGGATGAACTCCAGACGTTTGGGAATATCGCCGGCGTTACCAGGGCAAACCAGAAATACTTTTCCAGAAGGAGTGTTGCTCTGGTTGGCAGAGAAAATCCAGCCACGCAAGCGACTGCCGTCTCTTGCAACAAAATCGATTGACCGGTTGGAAACAGCGCTGAAATGAGCGAGATTGCTCACATCTTGCGCGGTGCCGTTGTCTTTATCAGGATGGAACAGTCTGTGTGTGTACAGCCCTGGCAAAACCCGTGGGGAAAGACATAACCACAAAAGTGTTAGAACCACTATGGCTCTAATCACACGACGCAGCCACACGAGGCGCACGCCTTTTGATTTTGAAATCATAACGTTGAATTTTTAGTGAAAAATACTTGTTAGCGTTCTTTCGAAAAAATGGCGCTGAATAATGCCCACATCATGGCGGCCATAATCAGCACAACAATGGTGTTTCCTAGAGGGCCCGGTTTGAGGTATGCATGCGTGGCCATCATGGCGACGACACATCCAAAGGCCACTGCGATTTCGCGTTTCATCGTTTTAAATTTTCAGGTGATAAAATCCGCACGCCAATCGCGCACAGTTAAATAGTCAGGAGCTAATAGAGCTATTGATTGGTGAAGAAAAGCTCCAGGAAATTTGAAAAGACATGAATATGTCTTGAGCATAGAAACAAAGAGGTCATGATCAAAGCTCTTTAAAAGCCAAAAAGGGAATTTTCTTCCGATATCGGAAGAAAATTCTCAACCCATGGCCCTTCCCAAACCTGCCAGGGGGCAGAACCGGCTAATACATGGTTTTAGCAGTTAAGTCGCTACAAAGCTGGCGTGGTTCGCGCAACGCCCAGGCAATCATGCCAAAGGCAGGCAGATAGGGCAAATCGCAGACTGGAAGGGGATGAAATTACCGTGGGGGACGGTGGGGGGAGACAAAACAGAAAGAGATCAACGGCAGTGCCCTGTCTTCTAGTTATTCCCCTCAGCAGAAGATATCAAGCATATTCGATATTGAAAGTGGAAAAACCTGGCAGACAGCGCTAGAATTTGCTATGCAGTTGCCTACCGGGGCGGCAGAATAAATCGGGGTTACGAACTTGAAGAACGAGACCAGCAACAAAAATCTCAATCTTGCGCAAAAAGTCGCCGATGAGATGCAAAAACTCGACAAGCATGGCCAGTATCTCGGCATGCAAATCAAGCAAATCAGCCCTGGATACGCTGAGCTTTCTCTTGTAGTTAGAGAAGACATGGCCAACGGCCTGGGCATTTGCCACGGCGGAGTAACTTTCAGCCTGGCCGACACGGCCTTTGCTTTCGCTTGTAATTCTCGCAACAACCGCACCCTGGCATTGAACTGCTCAATCACTTACAGCGCTCCGGCGCGCACGGGCGATGTACTTACAGCTGTGGCTCAAGAAACAGTTTTGAATGGTAAAACCGGCGTCTATGACGTCATTATTTCCAACCAGCACATGGAAAAAATTGCACTCTTCCGGGGTGTTTCGTATCGCACCAGACAGCAGATCGTTAGCAATTCCAACGACGACTAACGAACTTTTTTCTCTTTGTACCAGTCAGCGTCGCCGCCCCCTAGCGGTACAGTCAATGGTCCAAATTGATTAGTTGCTGAAAGCGACTGTCCTGCTTTCAAAATCATTTTAAAACTTTCTTCCAGTGAGCGCGGTCGCGCGGCATAGCCATTGGTTAGTTCATAAATGGCCCACTTCCCTTCGCGATAGAGAATAGTAAGTTTGAGGTCGGGCCGGCGCTCGAAATCTTTCATGTGTGCGTCATCACCAAAAACAAGTTGCTTACGTCCAGATGCTGTTCTGCCCACCACAAACTGACCCAGCGAAGAAAACGTGTCTATGGGGCGCTTCAGATAGTAAATCAAGGACGGCTTGAAGGGGCCGTATAAAGCTATCTCTTCGTGATTATCAGGCAAGTAGCCCGCTAGTTTAACCATCTCATCTTGTTTGGTGCGCGCATATATTTGCAGAGCAATCGGATGTACATAGGCGACTAAAACGCAAATAGTGAGGGCGGCAGTTAACAGTTCGCTCTGCAGCTGCTTCTTGAGTAGTTGCCGCAATTGTGCCGCTGCACCCAGCAAGGTAATCAAGCCGCCAATGGCCAGGCCGATGCGCTGACTGCCTGTGGCTGTTTCAATGCCAAAAGCAAGCACAGGCAAAGTCAGGGCGGCGCCGAAAGAAAAAAGACAAATTAGCCAGAGCACAATTGTAAGCCAGAGCCGATCCCATTTTTCTTGATCTTCAAGATCAAATTTCTCCTCGACTGCAGCAGCCTCACCTTCTTTTTTACTGCCTGCCAGACTGAGCATTGATATTGCCATCAATACTGAAAGCGGGGCGATGAGGGGCATAGCGTAAGTATCAAGCTGGGTCTTAGAGACGCTGAAGAAAACAAATACCGCCACCGTCCATGATGCCAGATAAAAAATTGAACGCTCCAGCAACAGCTTTTCGTTGAGATATTCTACCCGATAAGTTTCGTCATCGCCAACCGGTTCTTTAGCCTTCATATCTTTAGCGTAGGGCCGATAAGTAGACTTGTACGACAGTCTTTTTCCGCCAAGCCAGATATTAGCTATCGGCTGAAAGAAAGTCATTTTAAGTGTCTGGGGCAGCATCAAAAACCACGGAGCGATGCCGTAAGCGAGAACACTGACAAAATAAAACAAATTATGCCGGTGCATATTGGTTTTGCCTTGAAACCTGGCCAGGTTTTCGTAAACGAAGAAGACTTCAAGAAAGAGACCCTTAGTGGCTTTCCAGACCATGAAATACCATGGAACCACCAGAGCAAAAAAAAGCGGAATGCCGAATATGGGCTTCGTGCTTTTGAACCAGAACCACAGCCGCGCCAGACCCGGCTTGGAGAGCAGCAAATACAAAGTGGTGCCGATGGCAAAAATCAGCAGTGCGGCCGGGCCCTTCGTCAGCATGCCGAGACCAAGCGAGCCCCAGAGCACAAGCCACCAGAGACGCTTACCGGCAAAAACACTGAGAATAAAAGCGTAAGCGCCTAAATTGAGGAAAGTAGTAAAGACAATATCGATACAAGAAAATTTAGTATGCGCCACCAGGAGCGGTGCGCTGGCACAAATTAATCCCGCCAGAAGTGCAGCGCCCTTGCCGGCTATTATCCTGGTGACATAATAAGTGGCAAATACAAGCAGTGTGGCCAATAGTCCAAACGGCAGACGGGCAGAAAACTCGCTGACACCAAATAACAAATACGATGCGGCAGTAATCCAAAAAGTCAAAATCGGCTTGGAGAAATAAACCTGATAGTTCAAGTGCGGCACGATATACTCGCCGCTTTCGATCATTTCCCTTGCCGCTTCAGAATAGTACGTCTCGCCGGGATCCATAAAGGCCCAGCTACCGAGACTATTGCAATAGAGTCCAAAACAAACGCAAGCCAGAATAAGCCAGGGGGTAAATCCGTGAGCGAATTTCACCAGCGTCTTGTCCTGGCCATTTTCACTGATGTCAGGCGATTGCGCCGTATTTGCTTTCACCGCGCCATGTTATCACTGGCAGATTTCAGTGCCAAGGGCTGAACAGCTGAGGGCCCGATCTGATAGCGGAGCTATACTATATGAATGAATAGAACAGGATCAAAAACAGGGCCCCAGAGTGGGCCCCTGTTTTTGATGATTGAATTCGATTTCGCCAATTTTTGTTTACTCATCGCTTTCACATTTTTGGTAAGCAGCTCACAATGAGGCCTATCAACCCGCCGATGATCACAGCCGTGGTATTGGAGACGATATGGACGTCAAAAATGCGTTCGAGCAAGCAATTAATTAGCAAGCCGACACAAAGTCCGTCGAACGCTGCGTTGTTGTTATTCATGTGTGGTTGTGTTTATGTTGTGAATGAATGACTATGAGTGAGCACGAATGAATTGGATAAGGAGCAAGCACACCACAGAGGTTTGCTTTTAACATCTCCATAAGCCGTTGTTTAAGGAAATAGATTCCTTAGCGATCTTTTCCTCCAGGCTTGCTCAATAAAAACATCCTGTGTAGCTTTTTCCAACGCAGCTTTGATCGCTTTCCACTCTGCCTCTTCCAGCTCTCGCGCTAATTTCGGATCAATAGCAAACTTATAGCCATGCTGCACAAGGTCGTCTGCAATTTTTGCAGGCATTGGGACAACTATTCCAGCCGAAAAGAACGATTACAGGGTGGCCTTGATCTTAGCCTGGTGGGATGCGGCAAAATGATCGCTGCCGACGACGCTGACTGGTCAGGTATCAGTGAATCACCCCAGTGGCGGCGAGCAAATTAAACGAGACGTACACCGCATTCCCCAGTTCATTATCACTGTTGGTGGAGTGGATACCCGCCACCCCCACAACTTCATCGGTAAGAATTGGTGGCGCGGCAAAAAAATAGCTGGATTTTTTACTCTTAGCTTCCTCGATAATTTCTTTGACTTCCGCTTGGCTCAGATGTGGGCAAAGTTGACCAACAATCTCCGGAGTCGCGGCAAGGTCGCGCGCTGTAGAAAAAAAATGCCAAAACGTTTTGATAGACACTCTTGTTCATAGAATAAAAATTGATTTGTTGAAAATATTGTTTGGTGAATCGAATTAAGTTTCTCGACTTAGAAGGCAAGGCTTTACGACAAGCCGGTTATAGCCGGATTAGTCAGCTTGGCCTTTCGGCTTTTTTGGGCTTCTTGGCTTCCTTGCGTGATTTGATTAATTCTCTGTTGCTGTTTCTTCTTGCTGCAGCTACACGCTTTTGCCGCAGTTCGGCGTCGTCCTTGGCGTCGTCGCTCAATCTGTGGAGCAGCTCACTGATCTGGTAGATCTGAACTTTTGCTTTGCGCTCTTGCTCACTTGCGGAAGTGAGCTGAGCGGTCGCCAGTTCTAATTGTCGCTTGAGGTCAATAATGCGCTGAGCTTGTTCCTCTTGAATGCGAATTGACTGACTCTGAGACCACTTTGCCGCTTCGAAGTGGCGAGCAACGGCCGGATCGATGGCGAATTGATGACCGTGTTGCACCAGGTAACTAACGATCTTTTCCGGCAAGGGTGTGTTCCAACCGCAGCTCCAGCCGTCATCTTCAAAGTTATGGTTGCAAGCGGTGCATACCGTCAAAAATAAACCGCCGCCGCAATGAGCACAACAACAATCATTACCATAGCAGCCTCCCTCGTTTCCCAATTCCATCGCTAGCGCCGCGACACTGGTGATGTGCAAAATGCTGTTGTTAATCAGCTGACTTTGTGGTGCCGAATGGTCAGCAAGCAGATCTTGCCAGTTCCGTGCCGTTGTGAAATGCACGCAAGTGGTCGTAGTTGCAGAACCATTATCATCAAGCTTTGTGGGATCCTTCACGCATATGGTGACATACGACTTAGATTTGTCTGTGACTAGTGAATCACCCCAGTATCGACGAGCAAAATTAAGAGCTCGTTTGGAATAGCGCACGCTTTTTGGAGTGACTTTTTGCGCGAAGACAAAAGAGATGCTTGCCACCTGCGGCTCACTTCCGTCCTTGCTGGCGGGTTCAATGCAGGCCACGCCGACCACATTGTCAATTAAAAGCGGCGGCATGGCGAAGTAATAACTGCACTTTTCGCGCTCGGCCTTCGCGATAATCGCTTTAACTTCTGCTTTGCTTAGATGCGGGCAGAGTTGACCGACAATCTCCGGGGTAGCAGCCAGTTTGGAAGCTGTAGAAAAAAATGCCAGGATGTTCTGATAGATATTCTTGTGCATAGGGTAAATGCTGTTTTTTGAAAAAAATAAAAGTTGTTTAGTATCCAGAATGAAAATAAGTGAGAGGACATTGTCCTCCCACTCACTAATCAGCTAATCGCAGCCAGATCTCCTCGTTATTTCTTAGCCGGTTTTTCTTCGGCGCCGGGCGAAACAAGTCTTAACTCGCGCACGGAGACTTGCGCTTGGTGAGTGTCCATAAACGTACCGCTGACGTGGTCACCGTCGCGCAACAGGGGTGTACCAGGGAAAACCTGAGTGGTGGCATCATAGTACTGCGAGTCGCCCACCAGTTGAAAGCGCCACGAGCTACCGCTAATGGCGATACGCCAGATAGCACCGTCGAATTCTACGATCTCATTATTCTGCGTTGCCTGCATTCCGCCTGATCCCTGAGCCAGCTTCACCGCATATTCGCGCAAAGCTGTGGGCAAATCTGAGCCATAAGCTACGTCAGAGACTTCTTGCGACTTGGCGTCCATAAAACCAATGGCACCACCGGTAGAGCCAAGCGATTGGCTTCTGGTGTAAATCGCAACCCAGGTGAGATGGCCGTAGATGTTGTAAAGCTCAAGATTCTCCACGTCATATTTCTGAAAGCCGTTTTCTTTGGCTCCAAACATGGTTTCTACGACACTGCCGCCGTGATTGAATCCGCGCAGGCCGGGATAGAACACCGCTTTATTCTGGTCGGTCTCAAATGCCAGAACGCCTATCACACCATGGTCTGATGAACTGGCCGAAGTCATCGGTACGACAAAAATGCTGTGCTCATCTTTGGTGTATGAGAGCAGAAGCCCTTCATCGCCTTCAGCCGGTTGCATTCTGTCTTGCTTAGAAATACCGAGAAAAACTTTGAACCAGGCCCCAAATCCGGTCTGCGAATACGGCTGGCCATACTTGCCCCAATCTTCGGCATACTCTTTCACCAGGTCGGCGGACACAACGCGGTCAACCCATTTGATCACCGAATCGCCTTGATTGTAGGCAGTGAGCTTGGGCTCGGCGGTAGCTACATCGATGAGCAAAACTTTGGAGATTTTTTGACCGACGATGTCGCCATAAGCCGGAGTAATGTAAGTGATGCTCCAATGCGGCTGAAAGTTGTTGTCTACTTCGAAAGTTGCGTTCTCCAATTGACCGTTTTTGTAACCTTGCTGATAAGCGTAACGCTCAAGATTCATGCAAAAGTTACCGTCTTCAAAAAGAGTGATATGAAATCCATCACGCAACTGCGCCGGCGCTTCTTTGTCTTCAGCATCAACCAGTACAAACCCCGGGCTTTCGCTGCGTGTGCCGAAAAGCGGTGTCCAGTAACTGTCGTTGTTATTGGTGGGCACCAGGGGAGCGGCATAGTAACGGTGGCGATTAATGGCCTGCAGAGTGAGGTTGCCCACCGAATAGCGGGTGCTGTAGTTGCCTTTGCTTGATACCACTGTGCGTGCTTTTAATTCAGCCATTTTCGGAGTTACCTGCACAATGTGCTGCTCGTCGGTGGGCGGAATGATGTCGGTTACTTTGGCGACAGTGATGTTGGGCAGAGTGGCGAAACGCTTGGCGTTATAGGGGCCGACAGTGTTCCATGTGGTTTGCAAAATCGGTACGCCAAACAAAATCGACACGAACAAAGCCGCCCGCAAAATTGCACTTTTGCGTCCGCCCGCGTAAATCAAACCCACAGGAACAGCCACCAGGACGGCAAAAAACAAAGGTGTGAAATATCCGCCAAAGCTGCCGGTCAGTGCGGGCTGCATGTAATAAAAGCAGATGCGCTCAACAACCAGGGCAATAATGAAGGCAAGAATTGCAGCTAGACGAGCCACAGATTTTTCTTCTCCATCCCATGAGTTTTTTGGTTTCTTGGCGCTAAGCGGAGCAAGATAACCAAGGTAACCAGAAAGCAAAGCAGAGATTGCGGCGAATAGAAGGGCCAGGGGCCAGTAATGCAAGTCGAAAAGCATAGTTCTTTGATTTAAAATGTTTGTTTGAAAACGCCCGAAAGAGTATCGAACGCCAATTGACTCATCTTGCTCGAACCCAGTGCACAAGCGCAATACAATTGACCGGCCTACTAACAAACAACAAAGTTGTCTGCTTTAAGTAGCGCGGAAATGCTGTTGGTTTAAATTGCTTAGGCTTAGTGCACGGGTGTGGAGTATATAGAGCGATACTCTTGACTACCAGGGGCTAGGGCGCCGGGGCAAGGCTTAACGGGCGGAATATACTCAAATTTCGTAGGATCAACAAAAAAGAGCGCTCACTGCTCTCGCGTCATTCGAGTGTCTTTACAAATGACTTGTTTGCGTTGTTGCCTGCACAACGGCGGGCTTTTGTGCTGGTCGGCTGGAGAGTTTGCTGTTGTCTTTACCCACAGTCCACGAACAACCGGCCAGAACGCGGCAGGGCAAAGTGTAGCGGGTGCCCTGAAAAGGACTGCCCGAATTAGCAGGCATACGTTGGTTCAATGCGTTCTCAACTCGCACATCGATGGCGGTTGGCAGAAAGGCATATTTTTTGCGCAGTTTGGGCGGAAGCTGCCAGCCGCCGCTCACACCAAGCATGGTGAGCGTCGGTGTGCGCAGAGCGTGAGGCCCGAAAATTGCTTGATCGATACCATTTTGCAGCCCGGTCAAAGTCTGAATATCACCAAGCATCCACCAGTTTGAGCGGCCTCTGTAGCCGAATCCAGCCGTACCTTGAAAGCGCCGATCATGATCGGGATATTTGGCCAGGGGAGGCTCCGGATAATCATAAAACCCGCCGGATACTCCGTGAGTGCCGCGTAGATAGGCCACTTGTACGGTACTGGACAAGAAGCCGTTAAAACCGTAGCCATTTCTTGCGGGCTTAAGGTCGACCCGTGTCTCTACACCATAGGCTTCTTGAGCGCTATTAGTGAGCCGATTATAAATCGGTAAATTGCCAATCACTCCCGAGTCACCGAAGTTTCGCAGTTTTTTGTAAAACAAATTGGTGCGAGTAACCAGACGCGGTGAAAGTTGGGTCTCCAGGCTGACATCTACCAGTCGTCCGCGGGTTGGTTGCAGCGGGCGGGGAGTGCCCTGGTAGATACCATTGACGATACCACCGCTGAGCAAGATCGGACTTAGAAAATAATCTACTGGAGTAGGTGTGAAAATATCAGAATATGATCCACGCAACACCGTCTTTTTATTGATCACAAAGGCGACACCGTACCTGCCGCTCGCTTGCGCTCCCGTGATGCGCTGAGCCTGGAAAGGCTTGAGCGAAAACGGTTCGACTCCAGGCGTTTCAGCTACCTTACCGGCTAAGGCCAGGGCATTGCCATAGACGCTGTGTTGCAAATCGAAGCGCACGCCGGCGTCTACTGTGAGGCGTTTCCAAAAGCCTTTTTCTGGTTTCCAGCGGTCTTGCAAAAAGGCGCTTTGCAAAAAACGAAAGCCTTTATAGTTGCCGGCATTTCCCTGCATTTGAGGCCCTTCAACCTGGCCTGTGAAGGGGCTGAGCATGGCACCATAGGGAAACGGGTTTGGGTTTACCTGAGCCGCAGCGTCAAAATCGCCATTGGCTAAGAGCCCGTTAAGCTGACCGCTAGCCTCATTTTGCGCCTGGGCCGAGGCCACGTAATCGGCATTGTAATAAGTAGCGGCAAAGCTGGTTTTCACCGGCCTGACTTCGCTGAGAAACCCGGTCTTTAAATGATGAGTCTTAAAAGCGGTTTTGGTGAGATCGCCTTGAGCGGAAAAAATGTAGTTGAAACGCTTAGCATGAACGGCAATTGACTGCAGGGGCTGATCGGCATTGAAATTAGGGCTGGGGTCAAAACGGTTGGTTGAGCGAAATGTCTCACCATAAAATCCATTAAGTAAATGCAAATTGAGTTCGTCGAAGAATTTCTCAAATTTATGCTTATAGCTGAGAGTGAAATAGTCTTGTCGATCTTGCTGAAATTGACTGACGCCAAATTGCCGTGAAAGCCTGGCGGTGGGCACACCAAGAAAGCTTTCGTTGATGGCTACTGTAAGCTTCAAATTGTCGCGGGGAGTAAGCAGATATTCAAGGCGCGCCAGCACATTAATGTCAGCGCCGTTGTTATTGGCAAAGACTTTTGTCGGTGGCGCGATGCGAATGGAAGAGCCGCGAAAAGATCCGGAAGATTCAAAACGCAATCGATTTAACTTGCGAGCCGGATTCTGACTGAACGCACCACTGCTGTTATAAAAAATACTGCCGGCCAGGGGGCCGCCGATCTGTTGTCCGATGGTAAAACTGGGTTTGCTTAAAATCGGCAAGGTCTTCAGGTGTGCCACCGCCCCCAGTGGCCCGCCACCATCCTGGGCCTCGTAGCCGCCGATATCTATTTGCGCTGATTGCAGCGATCTCGGACTGACCGGCTGGGTTTGCTGTAATACCCCTGCCGCCTCCGGAATCACTACACCGTCGACAACGTAGTTGACGGCATTGTGTTCGCCACGAGTAATAATATTGCCGTAGCTGTCATTCATGACGCCTGGCGTGCTTTCCAACAGCTGGCGCAAGTCATTGCCGCTTTTATATTCTTGAATGAAGCGATGATCAAGGTTGGTTTCGCTGCCGATTTTTTCAGGGTGAATCAAGCTGCGCTTGCCTGTCACGCGTAGAACGTCCACGGGCTCTAAATCATCAAGGGCCACAGCTATGTCTTTGGCCTCACCGGCAATGAGTTTGACCGAAACCGTATGCGACAGCATTTCTTTTGCTGATGTTGTGATGTGCCAGTCGCCCGGTTCAATATTATTGAAATGAAAAAATCCATTTTCGTCGCTGTCTGTCTCAAATCGCCTGTGGTCAGCGCCATCTTCAGTGAGCACAAGCTGCGCGCCGCCCACCGGACGATTGCCTTCCGCCGACAACACCTGCCCTTTAACTGATGACAATTGAATAGATTGGGCTGCGGCAGCAGAATTACCTTTAGCCCGGGCGTCGGCCGCCGACTGGCGCTTGTCAAGTAATTCTTGAATCGATTCACTCTGGGCCGTAGCGGGCTGAAAACTGGTCAGCAAAAATACACAAGCTGCCGCTTGTAAGGCGCCAGAAACTGAGGCTTTCGAGGGGGTAACCCTTCCAGGCAAAAAGCTATGGCGAAATCGATTTAGCTTTGACATTGGACTTTTAGAAAGATTGGTAAAAGGCCCGGACGGAATGAAAATGATTCCCATTTCCGAAAGCTTAACACAAAATGGAAATGGTTTCCGTTATAATTTCCGTATGCAAACAGTTAGACGTCACTTAAAGAGCGCCACTCTTACAAGCCTGGCTGCCATGGCACTGGCTCTTTTCAGCGGCTGCGCCGACGCTGACGCCAAGACTTTTCAAATGGGCACTCAAGAATCAAAACAGCTAATCCCGGCTGAGGCGGTAAGCTGCCCACAACCGGCCATCTCCTCCGATATGCTCGAACAGGGCATCAAAGCTAACTGTCTGGCAAAATTTGCCATTGCCCCCACCGGCAAGCACACAGTGCAACTACTAAGCTCCACGGGCTCCAGCGAGGTCGACGAATTGACTCTGGAGACTCTGCGTACGTGGCGCTTCCTTCCGGCCAGCCTGGGCGGTGAGCCAGTACCTTCTGTGCGCAAAATCAAAGTTGAATTTGAAGTAGATTAACTAAAACCTTTTGCTCATACCCATGCAGGGAATGCCGACGCCATTGCGCTCTTCGCTTTTCAGGCCACCGGTATTGACCCAGCCGTATCGTACATAAAAATTTTGCGCCGTCAAAGTGGCATTGAGGAAAGCTTCATCGTAGCCTGTGCCCCTGATTTCATCTTCCACAACTTGCAATAGAATGGCCCCGATACCGCGCGCCACATATTGGGGATGCACGTAAACCGAGCAGACCTCATCGTCATAGCAAGAAGAAAAACCGACAACTATATTCTGGTCCAAGGCGACGAACATACTTTCGCCGCCTTCTTCCATGGCCCACCGATATCGCTCTACTTTGCGATCCTTAGACCAGGCTTGAATCTGCTCAGCAGTATAATCGGGCGCGCAAGTTTTGCGTATGGCCGCCACGTGCAAATCTCTGATTTTGATGGCGTCTTCCACGCGCGCCCGGCGTATTTTTATTTCCACTGTAGCCCTGACTCTGACTGGCAGCACAGTTTTAACTAACTGGCGCTCAGTTGCAATAACTGAGTCATAATCGCACTCTTTTGCAATTCTTGCATTGCCCAGTCTTTTTCATGAAAAATCTTCATTTCTTGCAGCCGTCTTTGCTCTGCTCCCGCGAGACTAGAGCCGGCAAGCTTGAGTTCAATCTGATGGGCTATAAAAACGTCCTGACGCATAGCAAGATTGCAGCGGTCTAATTGCAACTTTAAAAAATAACACTGGTGCTCCAGTTTATTGGCCTCACTTTGGCGCCGGTCAAAATCACTTTTGCCCACCGCCAGGTCTGTTGCCGGAAGCCCGTGAACTTGCAGAGTCAGAATTTTACTCGGTTGTTTTTTTGCCTGCTGCGCCTGCCACGCGAAAAATAAATCGATCAACAAAATTAGAGCAATAGCCACGTAAAATCGTCGTCTTTTTGTGTCGCGGGTAAGCCTAATTGGCTTGCCATAATCATTTAGAGCGTCATCTACGTTGACCTTCTTATCCCATTTTTTCAGTGCCGGTTCTATTTCCATGCTCCAGGCAGCTTTAAAAGCCTGCCAGCCCGAACCCGGGGCGGGCGGCGGTGTTTTAGCGTTTGCAGTAGCGGCCGCAGTTAGGGGCTTTGCCTCCACAGAGCGCCAATACTTTTCAATTATTTCTTTAGCAATAATGATTTGCTTCAACTTCGCTTCTGCATAAGCTTTCTTTTCCAGACCGCTAAAGCGATCCGGGTGGAAAGCCTTCACCAGTTCTCGATAGCGCGCCTGAACAAGCTTCCAGTCAGTGCCTTGCGGCAAGCCCAGAATCTCATAGGCCGCCGGCAGATCTAAAATCATGCGCAGCTCCTCCAGGTTTTTCCTGGTTCAAATTTTTTGTATTCTCAAAAGAAAAATTCTCGCGGTCAGGCCGGCGATTGTAGACTTACGGCGAAATGCCAAAAATTAGTAAGGAATGGCAAAGAAAAAAGTAGTGCCTGCTTCTTCCTTGCTCTCGAACCAGATTTTGCCACCATGAGCTTCTACGATCTCTTTTGAGATATAGAGCCCGAGGCCGGTACCGGCCTGCTTACTTGTGTCTACGCTCTGATCTACCTGTTCGAAGCGAGCAAAAACTTTGTTTTTCATAGCAGCGGGAATTACTTTGCCTTGATTGTGAACTGAAAATATCAGTTCCTCATCTTCGCGGCGGCACCCCAGTATGATTGGTTTTCCAGGGTAAGAAAATTTGATGGCATTAGCAAGAATATTGGTTAGCACCCTTACCAGTCTTTCAAAATCACCACTAAAAGCAAAATCGTATACCGCCGTATTTTGCGGTGCATCCACCTTAATGGGGCAGCCTTGCGCAGCGGCCAGTTCTTGCACCAGGCTTACCGTTTCATTGAGTAAATCTCGCGGAACACATGGAGATTTACGCAGGGCAATTTTGCCCGATTCTAAATTTTCAATATCGATTAGCTCGCTAAGCAACACAATTAATCGCTGTGCCGATTGCCTGGCTCCGGCCAGTCGCGCCCGGCCCTGGTCGGTCAAATCGCCAAAGATTCCACCACTAATAAGACTGACGGCACCTTTAAAGTTAATCAGGGGCTCGCGCAAGCGGTCTTCAAAAAGCTCGATGAACTGGCGTTTTTCGATCCCGGCAAAATCGAGAGCACGAGCCATTTTGTGAAAATGATTATCGAGAGTGGTTAATTCATCTTTGCCCCCCAGTGGCGGCAACAACTGTTGATGTTGGCCGATGCGCTCAACATTCTCGCAAATAATTTGCAAACGCGTGGAGACGTCTCTGTTGAAAAACCAGGCAGTAGCAATTGCGGTGAGCACATTGAGCGTCAGTGCCACCACTACCAGAGTGAGAATAGCATGCTCTTGAGATAGCAGCTGCCAATCTTTGCGCTGGTCACTACTCTGTTCACTACTCTGTTCATTGCGCTGAATTTCAGTGATGGCGGTGGCTTCTTCTAGAAGTATGTTGACTCCGGCATTGAGCCGTTTGAGCATACCAATTCTATCTATAGCACCGATTACACGGTTGGGCCGGTTGATCTCTTCGTTGTACATGGAAAATTCTTGAATCAAAGCGTGACTGGCTTGTTCCATTCTTGTCACTCGCGCCATCAAATCGGGGTCTCCTTCAGCTGCCTGCAAGAGCTGCTCAGACAGGCCGTTTAAGCGCTTCACCGATTGAGCGGCCTTGCGCGTACTGTTAGTGTTGTGAAAGAAATAAGAAGTGACGCATTGATGACCGCACTGCAAAAGCGCTTGAGGCAAAACCGTGGCGATGCGCGCCACATCATTGATTTTGGCTTCTCTCAAATAATTAGTTCTGGCTTGAAAAAGAATAGTGACGAGAAAGGTCACCGTAACAATTTGAATCAGCAGCGGCAAACCGATGACGGCGAAACCTTTTTGCTCGAGGCTGAAACGCAAACGCGAACTTTTCATACAGTGCCTTGTGGCGCTGACCACAACTTTTGTCTGACTAAAAACTGATGCTGCCGCTGATCACATAAGACTACCAGCTCGCCGCCTAACTCTTCTACAAGAAGCTTACTCAGAGCCAGCGAAATGCGCATGGGCTCAAGATTGTCATCATCGCCGCCGCGCCTGCTTCTGTTTCTTTCAAACAAAAATTTGCGGCTGGGCTTCGGTTCACTCGTGTGATAAAGCACCGATGCCGTGCCATATTGGCCGTCGATTTTGCCGCCTACAACTACTTCACCGGGTCCGCTATCAATTAAAGCCGCCTCGATTAGTCGCTGCATCACCAGTATAAATTTATCGCTGTCACTGGCCACTCTGATTTGCCCGGGCAAATTTCGAAAATTCAATTTCTCCAGAACGTCATGCTTATGGGCATACTGTTCATGCACTTTTTCTTCCACCATGAGCAATATCTCGCCCATTTCACAATCTTCGGCAATCACTTCCAGCTTGCTTGCTTCAAGCCTTTCCAGAGCCAACAAATCGTTTACTGTTCTGGTCAAAAAGCCCAGCTTCACACCTTCGCCCTGCGCCGCGGCAACTCCGGCCGGCGACAGCGTGCCATAAAGACCGCGGGCAGTGGCAGACATGGTGGCAATTAACGACGCCAGCGGGGTGCGAAAATCATGAGAGATTGCGGCCAGATAATCTTGCTTAGCCGCAGCTATTCGCTCGGTGTCGCGAGCCATAGTAGTGAAAGCATCCTCCACCAGTGACAGCTCATCACTACCTGTCTGGAATTCCAGTAAGGGCAGTGCGGCGGGCAGGCGAATGGCATTCTCACTTAATATATTGATACGGCCGGTCAACCCATAAATGAACAGCCTGAACAAAACTACCGTGAGCAAAATATTGAGAACGACAGCCAGAGCCAGGGTGACAAAAATTACAATGAGCTTCTGCTCCATGTCGGCTTTGAGCTTTCGTAATTCCTGATATTTAATGGCAAGCAGCCGATCAAGCTGTACCGCTGCCGGCTCCGAGATACTATAAAAGCGCTGGTGAGCGAGCAACGATTCCATTTTAGAAAGGCTGCCTGCCTGCTGTGATTCCACCAGATCAAAACCGAATTTACATGACTTATCCAGCGAATCGGCCAGCAGACGGCGGCGAGAACTGAGGTCAGGGTCTTTGTCTTGCAGCTGACGCAAAGATCTGGACATCTCTTTTAACACGGCCAGCGACTGCGAAAAGCGCGCCATTTCTTGATCGTCTTTGTTCACTACCCAGTTGGCGTAGATAAAAGAGCTCTTAAAAATTTCGATGAAAACCTTGTACACTTCAGCTATAGCCACTCGACTGGCCCGTTCTTCCGCCACCGCTTTGTTCAGATCAAACAGCATAGGTATTAAAATCGAGACGAACAATATGGCAAAAATTACAGGCAAGGCCACAAGCATCAAGCCTTTTTGCTTAACGCTTAGTCTATTAAAATTGAAATTAGTTACTGCCAAAAGATCACTTCAATTGCTAAATGGCATGTTTTCATAAGTCTCGACGAGGTCAACTTCTTCTCGTTGACCTCGTCGAGTCGGGCGTGGGTGGTGTCTCCCGCCAACTTATATGCCATTGCCCGGCGGTGAAGCACTTCTTCTTGCGGAATACTGTCCCTGGTCAGTTCAAAAGAATAATCGGCGATGGCAGCCTGATAATTTTTCAGCATCATATAAGCATCACCACGAAAACAATGCACCTTCGGCAAGGTCGGACGCATTTTTAATGCCTGGCTGAAAAACTGCACTGCGCCAGCGGGATTACCCAGCCGCATGGCAAACTTGCCCAGCGACCTTTGCTTATCGTCATCATTGCGCTGCGGATTGTTTTTTAAAAGTTCGACCAAATCGCCATTTGCTTCTTTAATCAGACCGGCCTTCTCATATGAGCGGTAGCGCACATCCAACAAGTCGGCCCTCTCATGGGGGGCCATTTTCATTGCCAGAGTGTAATATCTGATAGCCTCGCTGTCTTCCAGCAAATCATTGGCAATCAGGCCACGCAGGCGCACGGGAAAGTATTCTTTGCCATCAAGAGCGCTGCTTCTCTTGGCGTCTGCCATTGCTTCTTCTGGCTTCTTAAGCGCTCTCAGTGCTTGTGCCCGCACATAATAGACAGCCCAATCAGTGGAACCCCCATCGATCAATTTAGTTGTGTGGCTGTAAGCAGCCGTGGCCTGCTCTTTTGTTAAAAAGGCCGCCATGTAATTTTTCACTGCCAACACTTCATTAACAAGCCTTGACCGTGGTGCTGACGGTCTTGATGTTTGCGCCACGCACACTAACTGAGCGCAACCGAGGCAAAAGGCGGTTGAAGCCGGCAGCAATCGCCGCAGTGAGATAAAGCTTAAAACTGAAAATCGCCGCACAATTGCCTACAAAATGAATAAATCAGGCAAAGAATGACGCAAGCCGCTTGTTTTTGTCAAATCAAATTAGTTGATTAACGACTCGGCAACAAATGAAATCTATTCTGTGAAAGTCGCCACACAAAAGGAAACATCCATGACTGACAACTTCAACAACTCATCCAGTGTCGCTCAAGGGGAAGCGCTGGCCATGAGAGCGGAACAAGAACTACAGAGAAATCCCAGCGCCAATCTGGTTCAGTTTTTGCGTAATGATCTTTCAGCCTACAAGCAAACCGGTGATAGCGGCGCTTACAACCAGGTAGTTTCGTCCATGACTGCAAAGCTCGAAAAAGACGGCCTTTTACCAATGATGGCATTGCAAGCTGGTATGGAAGACTTTGACGACATTTCGCACAATCATAAAAAAATCAGCAAGGACGACCTCTATTACAGCAAGAAACCTGCAGCCGCTAACGCTTTTGAATCATTCCTCGATGATGCCGGCCGGAACTATATGAGAACGCAATTTGATGGCTTGAAAAATCAAAAACGCGAAGGCTGGTTCGGATTTCTCGGCAATTCAGAAGTTTCGCGTAAAGACCTGATGAAAGCCATCGATAAAGAACAAGAACAAGTGATGAAGCACAAACTGCCTTATGTCAGCAGTTACAGCACAAACTTCAGTCCGCCGCCGGTACCTAAACTCGATGTGCCCAAGGCCGAAGTTAAGCCTATAGTGGAAGTGAAAAAAGAAGCATTGCCGCTTGAAGTAAAAAAACCGGCTGTAGAAACTCCAATTCCGTCTACTCAATACAAAGTTAAGCCCAATGATACTCTCAATGAAATTATTACGGCCAAGTACAAAACCTTGCCCAAGGCCGACCAGGATGGAGTGATGCAGTTAATTATCCAATTGAATCCGACCATCAAAAACATCAATCAGATTCACTCCGGCGATAACTTGAATTTACCGACCGAAGTAGCTCTGATCGCTCATGCCAGAAAAAATCACGGTACCGTTGTGCGTAAACGTATCGCCGGGAAATAGCTGCGCGCAGCGCTAACGGTCATCTGTTCAGGTAAATCGCGGAGCACAATTAAAATGTCTTTCGGCAACTCCTTAGAACAAACAGATTTTGAGCCCTGGGAAAATGTTGATCAATCGATTGAAAAGATGCTCGCTGACACTGTCAGCGCGCATCTTGCCAATGACAAAGAATCGGCCCGCCGCTCGGCACGAATGGTCCTGCGTCAGATTCAGAAAAACAAAGATTATCCTCAACGCGCACTCTACTTGATGATTGCTAAAACCATTCACGCTCACTGCTTTGAGCGGGGCGACAGAACAAAAGTGCTTTTAGCAAAGCTCAAGCAACAAAAAATCACTCAGGAAACGGCAGACGAAACAGCTATGGTCAATGCCCTGACGATGCTTTGCCAGGTTAGCTTTTCGCCACAGGGTTAGGGACAGCTAGAAAGTCGAGGGCCGAAGTGATAAAATTTCGGCTCTTTAATGCTTTCTACTGGTTGGCAACGGCAATGTCCAAAATTCTTTTTGTAGACGACGATAAACACCTGGCGGCCGTGGCCTGCGACTGGCTAATAGCAGAAGGGCACGTGGTCGATGTCGTCAACGACGGCAAAGAAGCGGCATCGCGCCTTGAATTTTACCCTTACGACTTGATTGTGCTCGATTTGACCTTACCGGGAATGGACGGTGTTGACGTGTGTCGTCAATATCGCTCGGCCGGTGGCCACTCGCCTATTATTATGCTCACCGGTCGCACCGAAGTAGAGCAAAAAATGGAAGGTCTTGATAGCGGCGCCGATGATTATCTGACTAAGCCATTTGAATTGCGCGAACTTTCTGCCCGGGTGCGCGCTCTTTTGCGCCGGCCCAAAGAAGTGCTGTCTGAAATTATTGAAGCCGGGCCCATCAAGTTGGATGCAAAAGCGCAGAAAGTAACCCGCGACGGCAACGAAATTCGCTTACTGCCACAGCAGATGCTGTTGCTAGAATTTTTCATGCGGAATCCTCGTGAAGTTTTTAGCTCTGAAACTCTACTGGACCGCATCTGGTCGAGCGAAGCCGAAACGTCACCAGATACGGTGCGCGTCCACATTACCCGTATTCGCCAGAAGCTTGACGAAGAAGGCAAACAGTCATTTATTCGCACGGTGCACCGGGTCGGTTATTGCTTCGAGCCAGATCGCAACGCCAAGATTTGAAGCTAAATGCGCTAAAACCTGACGCTAACACATCACGTAAATATCGTTGACCAGCTGGGCGATTTCGCTTACGGCCTGGGGGCAAGTATTTTGATTTCTGCCGGATATGCACACCCTGGCCGTCCTAGGATGCGAAACCGAAAGACTGATGTCAAAAGGCTCAGCCTCAGCAATGTTCACCCCCTCTTGAGCCAGGGAAAGTTCCAATCGCACTGCTATTTCCAGCGTACCAAGCACGTCGTTGACGGCTTCAACGGTAAGCGCTAATTCACCTAGAGTGAGGGTGCAATTCGAAAGCAAATTATTTAGCAAATGCCCGTCTGCTTTCTGCAAGACGGTAATCAGGCCAAAGGCAAATTGCTGTTCGTCAACAGTTAAGCTGGCCGAACATTTCAACTGGCGCAAGGCCTTGAAATAAGCAGTCTGCTGATGTTTTCGCTCTTGAGTCTCAGGCACAAATCTAATTGCATGAGGCGGATATTTGGCCTTCTGAATGGCATCAATGCGCTTTACCAGCCTATCCTGGCGATGCTCTCTGGCAGAAACCGTAGCGTTGAGGATCACTTTTGCTGAGACTTCTTGCTCTGGAGCCGGCACGACCTCAGTAGCGGACAATTGGAAAGGCGTTGAAAGACCGGTCGATTCTGCTTGACTCATGATTTATCTCCATCACTTTCAGCATGTTATGGAGAACTTGTTACCAACTTATGACAGAGAAAAAGAATTTTCATTCGGTCAGTTAAAATGAAGCCACCAAGAGGCACTTTAGTGTTCGGTCCAACGAAAGATCGCTTTGCCAAATTAATGACCGACGCCATCACGGCTTCGGGAGTGTACAGGTTGACGGCAGAGTGATTGCCGTAGCATTGGATGCCACCACTATTGCCATCACCGGCGAAAACGATATCAATAATATCCTGGTGATCTCGCGAGCCGTCGAAGAGCAGTCCGGCCGCGGCATGAGCATTCCCATGGCCCCCATCATTTTAGACAGAGGAAGGTGGCAGCTCTTTGTGCCGCCGGAAGATTCAATGATCTTTCCTTTTGTTCAAGACTTGAACCTTCGCGTGCTGCTGCGAGCGTACGCACGAACCCAACGCCTGCTTTTAAATCGCAATATTGCCGCTAATGAATTCTGTATTCTTGAAGAACTTGACTCAGACGCACTTACCAGCGCAACTATCTGGGCGCAGGGCAGCACCACCCTGTTGCCGCGCAGCGAGCACATCGTCTTTGAATTCACCACCCCTGCCGGCACAATCCAAAGAAGGCCGCCTCATGGGTCGCCGCAAATGCCGTCATTGGCGACTTGTTCGAATGCACGGCCATCTATCCGCAATATGTGCGGCCTAAACGGTTTCCGTCCAGCGCCGAGTTGAACGTCATATTTCAAAAAGACCCAGGTAGCGAGCATTTCATAAATGACTATTCCTTCCATCCCCTTGACGATGAGCCGCGCTTACGCACCATTGCCATCCAATTGCGAGTGAGGCCATGCCCGGGAGCTATTCCACTAGGTGAGATGCAATGCCTTGAATACGCGGCACTGCAAGCGTTCACTTGCCCACTACCTTTCGAAGATGTAGCAGCATTCTATAAAAGCTCTTTGAAAAATATTCACAAAGAGGAAAGCAGCGACATTGATAAACAGGATCTGTTCATTAGCAAGGCAGCAATCACCAGCGACATTTATATTTATGTATCCAGGGTCGCCACCGCCGATACCACCACTATTTTGATTGAAAGCCGGCCTTTGCCGGATCAATTAATCGATCAAAGAGTATTTGATTTGATGGCAAATAAGCCCATCAGGCTCACTGGACCCAAGCTCATGACTTAGATCAAGTTTGATAACAGACCGGTCCATTAGCGTGAAGTTAAAAAACAATGTAACTGTGGCCGCAGGCACCACAGATACATTGTTGGGTCTTCCAATTAATACGCCAATTTAACGACGCCAATAAGGTCTATCGAGAATGCGCTCTTTGCGAGTGAGCGGATATTTTCCCGCCGGTATGACCGGAATGCCCACACGACTGATGGCGCAGCGACACGACTGGCACTGATTAATGCCCGTCATTATAATTTCCACGCCTTTCATTGGTTTTTGATCTTCCTGGCAATTTTTGCAAAACATTGATTTTCTCCTTTTTTCTAAAAAAACTATTTGCCCTTACGAGCACACTTGACGCGCATAGCCACGGCTAGCTTCTGCGCTTGATACGGCCATGCCTTAGCTCCTCCCAGACGATCTTGCAGACCTTTGATAAAGAGGTCTTGTCTGGCGCGGAAGGCAGGCACGTTGCCGTGCCGATTGAAAATTACGAATAGAAAAGCACCACTTGCGGTCTGTGTTTCACCAACAAGTGCGCTGATTCCCCCTTGATTGTGAATGTGAGTGCCGGTTTTGCCCACGACAGTCGCTTGCCGTCGCAGCTCCGAGAAGCGCTTTTTCAGCGTACCTTCATCCACTCCGGCTACCGGCAACAAATCAGTCAGACGCAAACTATAAAGACCAAGTTCTTCTCTTAGTGCGCGTAAGACCAACATCATTGATCGAGCAGTAATAGAGTCGCTTCCCAGGCCGCTATTGGAGTTAACATAAACGCTGGCTGCAGGCAGACCAACGCCCTGAACAAGAAACTTTTGCAGAGCACGCGGGCCACCCAAAAGCGCTCCCAGATGATCGGCCATGAAATTGTCAGAATAGCAAAGCAAGACTTTGAGAATTTCACGCAGTGTAGGAGACTGTTGTACGGCCAGTACTCTGGCAAATGCTGGTGTACTGCCCACCGCTGCTTTCCCCAGAACAGCAAGACTGAAAGCGCCGGCTGATGCTCCATCTGAGATGATGCTGAACGCCTCATTAGCCTGGCATGAGCGCGTCTGCTTGTTGAGGTTGAGTTTCAAAACATTGGCGGAGAGTGAAGATGAGCTTTCAGTATTGATGGTGAAACCCGGGGCAACTACAATTTTTCCGCTGACCTTTTTGATGCCCAATTGATTAAGCGCCTGAGCCAAAGCCACTGCGTGCTCAAAGCGGAAGGCCGGATCATTGCCTGAAACAAACAAATCGCCGTTCAAAACCCCGGTAGCACTATTGATGCTGCCGGTGGTGGCCAGACTGGTGGAAAAAGTGTAATCAGGTCCTAACCGGTGCAAGGCAAACAAAGCCGTGGCTAGCTTGATGGTAGATGCCGGATGAAAGTGCAAATCAGCATGCTCTTGCTGAGTAATATTGCCGTCAATACTTTCTACCAGCAGTGCTTGCTTTAGTGCCATTTCGCTGGCACCTGGTGCGGGCGGTACAGTTTCCATAAATTTGTTAAATAAAGTCGAGCCGTAGTAAGGCTCTAAAAATTCGCTTTTAGCGAAGTTAACCCGGTCTATGGCGCCTCCCGCTAATGCTTTGTCAGTAACGCTACTGAGCGTGACGGGAAAGAAGACGTGAGCCGAGAGGATCAAAATCGCAAACGGCGTTCGGCATAATTTAGTCATCATAAGAATCTCCGCAACACCGCCGAAGCAGTGATGCTTAGTGCTCAAGCTAAATTAGCGAGCGTCAAAATTAAAGGCGGTTCTCTATTAGCTACGTCATGGCGCGCTTGCGACTGTGAGAATTAGCTAGATACACTGCCTGGGGCTTATATCACCAGATAAAGAAAACAGTTATAGACGAGGAATTACCTTATCAATCTACGTCAATCAAACTTCAACCTGCAAGCAGTAGCGGTGGCAGTTTGACTGCATCTTCAACTGCACAACTATCGCAGATGCGCCACCGCATACAGTACCAAAAACCTAAAACCCCTAGTATAGATCGAAATTGTTGCCGATTGATTAACCAATCTCCTATACTGGGATGATGGAAATTCGCAAACTGGAAAAATCAGATCAGGAGCAATTTTGGCCCGTGCGTCAGCGCGGCCTGAAAGAAGATCCCCAGGCTTTTGGCGCCTCTTATGAAGAATCGCTGAAAATGACCAGTGACGAAATCGCAAGAAGAATGCAAAATACTGCCGACGGCTTCGTGCTCGGGGCCTTCACTGGTAAGAAATTAGTTGGCGTGGTTGGCTTTATTCGTGGGCCCGGCATAAAAACCCGCCACAAAGGCTATATCTGGGGCATGTATGTGGTACCTGAGAGCCGTGGACACGGTGCCGCGAAAAAATTGATGCAGTCACTGATCGCACTTTGCAGTGCTCTGGCCGATTTCGAACAGCTGACTCTGAGCGTTGTTACCACTAATCTGACCGCGGCCAGACTCTACCAATCACTTGGATTTAAAACTTACGGACGAGATAATGCGGCCTTAAAAATCGATGGCGAATATTTTGACGAAGACCTGATGTATCTAGAGCTTAAAGACCTAAAATGACGGCGCGACGTTTGACCTTTCTACAACTTGCGCAGAATAGCCGCTTAGCGCGTCGAAATCAAACGCCCGTTAACTTTGCTGCGATAAGAATTTTCGTAAGTATAGGCATAAGGCTGGCTGACAGAGGCATTGGTGTATGTGCTGACCAACTGGCCTTGCAACTGGCCTTGCAACTGGCCTTGCACCTGGCCTTGTACTTGTTCTTGCGCGCGATTAAAGCGCAAGCGGCCATTGAGATCAGCTTCGCTTATTCTTCTGCCGGCAGCCTCGGCTTTTGCCGCTTGCGCTTGCTGAGCCAGGCGAACTTCACTCAAGCTCATCACGTTCGGTTTGGAATTGCGATATCGCCTGGTTGTTTGGCTGACGCCCCGCTGACGAAAAATCATCGTGCCTGGTCTAGCGGCTGTAATCGGTGACCAGTGAAATTTTTCCAGGCCAGGATTTCGCTTGACCAGGTCATGCTCCCAGCCTTTGACAGCTGTGCGGCCTTGCACGCAATAAACAGAGCCAAGTGTGCGGGCATAATTAGATTGAGTGGTGACAGAACGGGCTTCAGTCGCGGCGCAACTGAGGGCCACAAGGGCTAGTGCAATGAAAAGCAGCGCCGCTTTCGAATAGAATTTAGTAAGAGATTCCAGACGCTTCATAATCAACCTCAAGCCGTGCACTTCCGGATTTATACAGAAAATCTATTTTCTGGACCGGTTCGTTCATTAAACTGCGCAAATTTGTCAAACCTTTGTCATAGCAGGCTCTTATTTCTCCGCAAGGCTGAGAAAATAGTCTGCATGATTAATATCCATAATCAAGTTGTCGCCGCAAGTGTGCTGGCTTTCTGCCTCACTTTCAACCTCAAAGTCAGCGCTCGCACAGTTGAGCATGCCGAATGGGGAAAAATATTTGCCGACAATGGTTGCACAGGTACATTCGTGCTTTTTGATGTGGAAAAAAATTGTGTCAGTGCTTTTAACAGACCCCGCGCTGAAAAAAGATATGTGCCGGCCTCGACTTTTAAAATTGCCAACAGCTTAATCGCCCTTGAAGTTGGTGCTGTGCAAAATGCCGATCAAGTATTGCCTTATGGCGGAAAGCCGCAGCCATTTAGGAGCTGGGAACATGACATGAGCATGCGCGATGCCATGAAAATTTCAAATGTAGCTATCTATCAAGAAATTGCCAGAAGAATCGGCCTCAAACGTATGCGGCAATGGTTGCAAAAGCTGGCCTACGGCAACGAACAAACCGGACTGGTTGTCGATCAGTTCTGGTTGCACGGGCCGCTTAAAATCAGCGCCATTGAGCAGGCGCGTTTTATAGCCAGGCTGGCTCAAGCTAAACTACCGTTGCTACCGGCAACCCAGGCCACTGTGCGTCAACTGATTAAGCAAGACGATTTTGACAATCTATATGCTAAAACCGGCTGGCTCACCAGGCACAATCCGCCAATTGGCTGGTGGGTGGGTTTTGTCGAGAAAGACCATAAGATCTACAGCTTTGCTCTCAATATCGACATGGCCGATGAAAAAAATGCTCCGAAAAGACTGGTGATCGGCAAAGCGATTTTAAAAATGGCTGGACTGCTTAATTGAAACGGCCCGATCATGTCTGACCAGGCCGCTTCAATTTTTAAAAGCGAACGGTTAGTGCGCTTTGCATGAGCCTTCTTTGCCTTTACACGAGCCGTCTTTGCCTTTGCAAGAGCTATCAGCGCCTTTGTCGGCTTTCGCCTTCTTTTTGTCACTCAAATCTTCGCTTAACGAAGTGGATATGCCCTTTGACTGTTCAAACATTCGCAAAGTGCCGCCCTGATGCGGTGCGGCCTGGGCCGAAGTTTGAAGGGTCAATCCGAGAGCAGCAACTAAGGCCGCCGCAAATTGAGCTTTTGCTTTGTCTTGCATGAAGAATCTCCTGGACGATGGGTGTGTGGGTGGGTCAATAACCTGTTCGGTGTTTCTAATGACTAAAACGTCGGCTGCAGAACTTTATTCCATTAATCCCGACTCATTTTTCGAGAGCCTAAATCAGGTCAATGGAATAAAATTACGGCGAATGCGGTATCAGCTTGTTGAGGATTTACCGTCGTCTAGCTCACTAGCGTAAAAAGAAATATTTTTTCAGGATACAACCAGACGCAAGACTCTCGAAAAGTGGGTGAAAATCTATTCTCGAGAGTTCTTTCACTTTGCTTTATTTCGCTTGCGAAAACACGAAGACGCTGAAGACGTTGTGCAAATAACCTTCGCCAAGGCATTCCGCTCATATTCAAGCTTTAAAACCGGCAGCAGTGAAAAGGCCTGGCTTTATGCCATTCTCACCAACACCATAAAAGATCAAATCAAGATAGCTACAACCAGGCCACTGGGCAGTTCTTTCGACGACATCGATTTAGAGCAACTAGCTGATGGAAAAGAAGCACCAGATCTGGTCCTGGCTAAAAAACTGGAATATGAGAAATTAACCAGAGGCATCGCCAGCCTGCCCGACCATTTTGCCGCACCGCTTTTGCTGCGAGAAGTGAGCGACATGTCTTACAAAGAAATTGCCGAGCAACTGGTTGTGCCCATCGGAACAGTGATGTCGCGCCTTTACCGCGCTCGCAAAGTGCTGCACGACTTGATGACGGGAGCAGTTGAAATTAAAGAAGATGGAATGGAAGGTGCATATGAAATGTGATCAAGCGCGAGCTCTGATTGGGTCGGCCACCGACAATGAATTGGCTAATGCTGAAGCGGCTCTGGTGGCCGATCATATTAGCGACTGCGCACCATGCCGCGATCAATGGGACAAGATTTTAGAAGTGCGTGAGGGTATCCGTGACATTCGCCGCGCTCAAGAACCAGATGGCGACTTCGAAAAGCGCTTACTGATCAAAGTGTATCGAGAGCAAAGGAAAAAATCGCAGGTCGCCTTTAACTTGGCTGTGGGCCTCGCCGCCTCTGCGCTGATTGCCATCGGTGCCGTCAGTTATTTCAAAACAGCAAACCAGGCCACTGTCAGCGTCGAAAATTTGGTGGCCGCAGTGGGCCATCACTATATATGCCGGTCCAGATGATCCGGCATATATAGTGAACTATGTAGGAAAGGGCAACCCTGCAGATTTTTCCCCACAGGCAGGTTTTAAAATTCAAAACACCCAATTGGCCAATTATGCTCTGGAAGGTTCAGATATCATCAAAACGAAAGAAGACAAAACCCTGCTGCGCATGTGTTACACGAGTCTGAACAAAGATGAGACCAGTTGCATCGATTGCTATCAGGCGCCCAGCGGCCTGCTTTCATTCGGCAAAACCGCCACCAGAGTAGTCACCGTGGCCAATGGCCAGACGGCTCGCCTTGGCGAAATTGATGGTCAATCGGCGGTGATGATCTCGACCCACGAACTTGACACTCTTTTTGTTAGTCCCATTGGCTCGAAAAAATTGTTTGACCTGGTGGTGCCTAGTGTCTAAGCTGAGACATCATCTCGCTTTGCAATAACCGGCATTGTTTTTCTTGTAATAATTTTGATGATATTCTTCAGCGCGATAAAAAGTTTTTGCCGGCAAAACATCTGTGTAAACTTTGCGCCGCAGCTGCCCTTCAAGAGCTAACTTCTCTTTGCGTATGGCAGCTTCTTGCTCTTTGGAATTAAAGAAAATAATGGAACGATATTGCGGCCCACCCAGAATTTGAGGAAACATGGGGGCGCTGATTTTCCAATATTCTTGCAAAATTAGTTTAAGCGAAGTTTGCTCAGGATCATACGAAACCCGCACGGCCTCTGAATGACCGGTCTTACCTGAGCAAACATCATCATATGTGGGTTTGTCAAATTTGCCGCCAGTGTAGCCGACTACGGTTTGCACACCTTTTATTTGTTGAAGACCCGCTTCAACGCCCCAGAATCAGCCGGCGGCAAGATTGATTGTTTGTCTCTCGGCTGCGTCAGCAACTGCCATGGAGGTGAAAGTCGTTAGAAGGGCCAAAAGCAGCGCTAGTTTATTATTTCTGGGCATTAGTTTTGATCTCCAATTAAAGCAAAAAATATGAGTGCACAAATACTAATACTGAGAAAAAGAGATTTTATTCCCGTGCTTATCAACAAACCCGAGAAAAACCGCTCAACTACTAGATACAGTATAACAAGAACAAGTAATAGTGGCAGAATCGAGATTACGCTAAACAAAAAAAAAGAACCAGCAGGAATTACCCTGCTGGTTCCGAAATTTCTACAGCGAATTATTGCTTCTCAGCACTGAGAAGAATCTCCACAGCCCTTTGGTAGACCTTGAGCACCGGAGCAATGGTAGCAAGCTCGATGCACTCGTCGGTGGCATGCAGGCCCTTGTAGGTGACGCCGAAGCCACAGATGGTTTCGATGCCCTGACCGGCAAGGTAATTGCCGATGTTGGAAGGCCCTGCTACCTTGGCCGGCACATCTTTGCCGCATACTTCTTTGGCGGCCTTGCTCAGGGCAGCCAGCAGCGCAGACTGCGGCGCCAGCACGTAAGGCGGCCAGCTCTCTTCTTCTAAGGCAACAGTGGCCAGAATCGTAGGCATAGTAGCGTCAATGGCTTGCACCACACCGTTAATTAAAGCGCGGGCCTGAGCGGCATCGAATGCCGGCGTCAAGCGCGCGTCGACCTTGATGCGGCAGACATCAGGCACGGCGGTGTAGCCTTTGCCTCCACCCATTTCGGTCACGGTGAGCTTGCCCGTTTGCTGGTATCACCAACAGTGGCAGTATCGAGGCAGGCATCCACGGCTTTCAACCAGGCGCTCACCGCAGCAATCATCAGGTCGCAGCTATCAACACCACCTTGCGACGGAATCGCGACCAGCTCTTTGATAAGCTTTGAGATCGAATCAGATTTCATACACTTCCTAATTTACTTTCTTGAAGTATAGACTGCCGTTTAGTGGCGGCAGTTGCAGCGAGGGTCCCACTGGGGGCGGTGAGGCGGATAGACAATGACCGGTCCATGATGGCGGTGAGGCGGTTCCACATAGACCGGCGGGTGCCGATAATGGGGTCGACCACGGTAGTAGCGGTAGTAGCGGTAGTAGCGGTAGTAGCGGTTATCTCGGTCATCGTAATAGCGGCGTCCGCCGTAATTACGTTCTTCGTAGATGGAAATGCCGGGTCTGCCGTCAGCAGCATCACCAAGAGAGCCAATCGCTCCACCGATGATGGCACCGCCGACGACACCAGCGACAGTATCACGAGCGGAAACTCCGCCAATCGCAGCTCCGATACCAGCACCAGTGGCAGTGCCCGGACCGACTTGAAAGCCGGCGCAGCCGGAGACGAGTAAAGCTACAGCTGCCAGGGCAAGCAGACTGCAACGACGTTGGGAATTATTCAAAATTTTTCCTTGAAGAAATTGTGGGAAGTCTTTCTACTGAATCAATGTTTTCCCAAACAAACATTGACCAACCAGGCTACGCAATTCTCTGCCCCCAATGGCCGCGTTCAACAACACTTGGGTAAGTGCTGAAACAATGGTCGACTGGTTTATCTGGCGTAGCTTGGCTTTAAATCGGGGAGTTTTTGGTGGGGGAAGAGAATCACACTCTGGTATAACAAATACTCTGAGTGGAAAAATCAAAAGCCTTTATACAGCTTCTAGTTTGAAGTAAGTAATATTGCTTAACCAGATTATCTCTATGGAGCAGTGGGTGAGCTTGTCCACGTGGCGGCGTGCGCGATGGCACCTTATAAGCAATGCGGCCCCAGATAGCTTAGCCAAATGTAAGTTTCGCAAAGCTAGTGCAAAGCATCAATTTGCCCACCCATACTTGCCAAGTGACAATGCCGAATCTTCCATGATTGCTGCTAATGCTATAAAAGACAGAAATTCCTGGAGAACAAAAAATGAGCAAGCGCGCTTTAATCGTTATCGACGTACAGAACGACTATTTCCCTGGCGGTGATTGGGAATTAAGTGGTATGAACGCTGCCGCTGAAAACGCCGCTAAGTTGCTTGCCTCAGCTCGTGACAACGGAGACTTAGTGGTGCATGTGCGCCACGAATTTCCTACGACCGATGCGCCATTTTTCCGCCCGGGCTCAAAAGGCGCAGAAATAAACGAGATGGTGCGGCCCCAGGACAAAGAGGCGGTTGTGGTCAAACACCAGATCAATTCTTTCCGCGAAACTAATTTAAAAGCTTTGCTTGACGAAAATAAAGTTGAAGAAGTGGTTATATGCGGCGCTATGAGCCACATGTGTATAGATGCTGCTACTCGTGCAGCCAACGATTTCGGCTATAAAGTCAATGTCATTGACGATGCTTGCGCTACTCGTGATGCCGAATTCAACGGCATCAAAGTTCCGGCCGCTCAGGTTCACGCGGCTTACATGGCGGCATTAGGCTTTGCGTATGCCACCATGCACTCCACCAGTGAATATCTGAGCAACGCTAAGAATCCGGTTAAAACCGCTTAGCGAGCGCCCATTTCGTTATTGCGCACGGCAGCATCATCAGACATTTTCGTCAAAATTGATGGCGACCAGGCGCTTTCACTTTCGTGACCTTTAGCCGTTGCCGCACCGATTCCACCTTTACCGGGCAAAAGCAAATTGGTCCAGCTGAAAATTTCAGTCACAGCCGATGGGGCCATTGAATGAAGAAAGTTCAACGCCTTGGCTTGAATGGAAATCACCAGATGCGGATCACCATACTTACAGGCTTCGACAATTTGTTTGGCGGCGCACTTAGCGTCGATGCTTGTCAGCGCCAGTGAATCAAAGATCGAAAACAGCGCATATTCAACTTTGTTGTGACCTTTCATCTCCGCATTGCGCGCGCTTCCGGTGCGCATCAAGCCCGGGCAAACGGTGGTGACAAAAATATTGTCTTTGGCCAATTCGCTGCGCAGACCTTCCGAAAATCCGACAAGGGCGTGTTTGCTGGCGCTGTAAGGAAGCAAATGTGGCACACTTACTTTGCCGGCGATGGAAGAAATATTGACGATGCGACCGCGATTGCGCTTCTTCATTGTCGGCACAACCGCATTGACTGCATAAAGTGGACCCCAGAAGTGAGTGTTCATCGACTTTGCATAATCTTCGTTATTCTGAAATTCAAAAGCACCGGCTTGTATCACACCAGCGATATTCATCAGCACATCGATGTCGCCGCATTGTTCTTGCACGGCGGCCACTGTATCTCTCACTTGCTCTTCGTTAGTTACGTCGCAAACGAAAGTAAACAAACGATCTGATGGAATATTGAGAAAGTCTCTCGCACGTTCGAGTTCTTCACCATCACGGGCAGCCAGGGCGACGGTCGCTCCTTGATCGCCGACAATGCGAGCAATTTCAAGTGCCAGCCCGCGCGATCCGCCCATAAGCAAAACGGTTTGATGATTCAAATCCATCTTTTTAAACTGACGAATTAAATTTGCTGTGGCCATGCCGGCGCTAGCCAGCCCCATTCCCAATCCAATCATGCCCCACATACTGCTCTTTTTAGCCACGTCATTTTCCCCTTTACTAATGTGCGTTAAGTTACAACGCATTAACGTCTGCGATTCTATACTTCACCGACTGAGTGAAGTGCTAAAGGTTCCTGGCAAATTTGCTCGATTAAAGGTGTTCGTGGCTTCCTGGTACCCCATGGTCACTTGACCTGTTTATTAATGGATTCACTTACTGGACCGGCGCCACAGCGGAGCGAGAAATGAGATTAAACGACTTCGACCCAGCGTCTATAAAAGTTAAATTTCAATACCTTGGCAAGGCATTCCCGAACGGTAGTCTGCACAACGTAAATCAAAGCGCACTATCTATGGTGCCCAACAACGCACGCTGCTTTTTTAGAAAAGTGTCAATCTTTTAAAGAAACAGACCGGTCTACTAATTATTGAAAAAAAAGATTACTTCTGTTCGGTGGTGCCCATGGCGAGCTTGGCGCGCAGACGGTCGCCGGCGGACGAAGCCGCGGCCTTCTCGGCGAGTTCGGCGCGAGCCTGGTCGGTGGTAGAACCCTTGCTCATGTCGTTCTTGGCGCGAGCGATTTCGAGCTCCTTGTCGATTTCAGCAGAGGCCGAGCCGGCGGCGGAGATCTCGGTCTTCATGTCGTGGCGGCCTCGGTGGCAACGGCCTTCTGCTCGGTGATGGCAACTTCGGTCTCGGCGTATTCGGCTTCGATGGCGGAGACGACGTCGGCCGGAGCCTTCTGGGCATCAGCCTGCTTGAACTCGGTTCGAGGCCGGTCAGCTTTTCGGTGAGGCCGTTGAGCTTCTTCTGCGCGATTACGGCGCCGGCCTTGGTGGTGGCTACGGAGTTGCGCTGCGCCGGAATGCGGGCGGTGAGCAGCTTGTACTGGTCTTGCTCCTTCTCGAGGGCGGTAGTGCCGGCGTCGATGGCCTTGCCGCTGCGAATGCGGAAGAGCTGGCGGAAAGACGGCGAGAAGGCGAGGGCGGCAACGAGAGTGATGGCACCGAGGATAAGGGCGATGGAGACGGTGGACATGGTGATTTCCTAACCGAAAAGGTTAGCCGTTTGAGTCTGCAAACGGCTTGAGGAGAGAAGAAACAGCGTGACCAAGGTGCTCACGCTGCTGACGCAACGTCGCGGGCCAATGCAACACCGACAGATAGAACAGCACCGAGGAGCAAAGGCACAGCGATGAATCGCGAAATGCTCATGTGATCTCCTGGTTAAGTTGTTGCATCTCAGTCATCTCAATTTGGCAGTTCTTAGTTCCACAGCAAGCCAGTGTCGTTCGCAAAGCGTTGCTGAGCGGGAAAGACGGTTTAGGCGGTTGGCTGGTTAGCTAGTGGAAAAAAGTCTTGGAAGAGAAGTGATGAAAGAGATAACTAGTTCTAGTGAAATGGACAGCTAAAACGTGCGAAACGACATGTAACGAGACTGCCCACCAAGTTCTTTGACAACTCATTACAATTCGACAGCGGCGGGCACGGGCGGGCTTTGCCAGGCATAGTCTCAATTTACTTTGTAACGAACGGCAGTTTTACGTCACTTTTACAAATCAATCTGTGGTGAAAACACGCCTTTTGTCGGCCTCGCTGGCTAGCAGAGCAACGCTAGCTTTCAAGGCTCGTAGACAAGCTAAATGCAAGAGAAGAAAGCATAATATTGTGGGCGAGTCTGGTTCTACGGCTGGAGTATATTTGTTGTGAAACAGTCGAGTGCTTTAACTGTCACACTGATTTTAATCACCACCGCTGTTGGCGGTGCCACCATCTGGGTAGCCTGCAATTTTGTCGATTCGCTGCACAACTCGGTGCAGGCCACAAAAAAAATTCACATTACTGAAGATACTAAAATTCCAGAGCGGGGCAAGTTCGACGCTATCAGCCCGCAATTTTCTCAACAGATTGAATCAATGACGAGCAGCCAGAACGGGCCAACCAAAACTCAGGTGCTGGCCCTGAATCGGAGCGAGCTTCTATACGATCAAGCGATGAAAGCAATCAGTACAGAAAATTACGCTGAAGCGTGCGATCTGCTGACTAAAGTTTTAAAACTAATACCGGTAGAAAGTAAGAATTATTCTCAATGGTTTGCCGACGGAAAGAGTCGAGACAAAAAAATATATTTGGCCATGACCTATCAACTCAGATCATTTTGCTACTTGAATCGACATCAATATCAAGAAGCGATTGCAGATTTGGATCAGGCCATTGCCTTAAGACCGGCTTACGGTCCCAATTTTACCAATCGCGGTAAAGCTCACCTGCTGTTGGGCCATCGCGAACAAGGCAAAGCCGATTTAAAGCGCGCCAAACACTTGCCGGTTGGGCGCGACGGGTCCGCCAATGAACATGCCCTTGATGAACTTGCCGACCATTATTGAATAGACCACAATAATTAGCGCCGATAAATATTATCGCCATCTCACACTTATCGGACGTATACACTCGAATCATTGTGCATATGCAAACGCGCATAAGCAGCCGCTAATCACCGTTGACGCCACCAGGCGCACCACGTATAACACCACATCTGTCTCTATATACAGCCACCGCACATGCCACCACCGCTGCGCATATACAGGGGTGATACCAGAATATCAGACACCAAGCCCAGTCAGCGTTTACAGGCACGACAACTTCTTTTCAAGCCCCGGTGCCTACGCTATATATAGCAGTGCATACACTACCGGTAGCGGCTTTACTTTGACATTTTATCTAAGGCGCTAAGCTATACCGAGTAACGGTTTTCAGACTTTGAACAGATTTTGAACAGCAAATAGACTGTTGCGCGCGAGGCACTACCGGTAGTAGATTATTCATAACGAAATCTTGCGCAGAGGTCCTCAAAAACCTCTCATAAAATAAAAAAGTTGCTAATCACAAATCTTGGTTTGTGAGTGACACACCTGTCGGTGCAACTTTGGCTTCATTCACACCACAGGGCCTTCCCGTATGGCCTGACCGCTGTTTGTTTGTTTGTTTATTTTGATTGGTTTTGTTGAATCAAAAATACAACGCTCTATATAAACGAAGCGATCTCCCTCAATCGCTTTCCCTCCGAAAGAACTGACCTTCACCTCTCCTCTCTCCACCTCCACACCACTCACGCCCGCCTTGCATTTTCATTGACACCGCAATCACAAGAACCAGGAAGGAACCACACACACATGCTGACAGTTGAGAACAAAGAGAATTCCTCTATAGATAATTCTCCCAACGGTAATACCCAAGAAAAAACGGACGTCAGACCTTCTACACCTAGCTCGACACCAATCGCCATGACAAATTCGTCGTCTACCTCTGCCCCTAAACCATTGCCTGCTAACGTGATTGCGGCCCTTAAAGAAGACTACACGAGCCGTTATTGGGAATCGACCCAGGAAACACTCGTTGGCCTTTACGGCAACAGAGACCCTTTGACCGGCCAACCGATTGAAGGCGTCAACGACATTATTCATAGAGTGGCAACCTCTGTGGCAGTGGCCGAACTGAAGTATCTGCTCACCCCAGCAGAACTAGTGGAATTGACACTGGCAGATGCTCTTGCTCATCCAAAAGTGCAGCAATGGTCACAAGTATTTGCCGACAATATCGGCAACCAGCGCTTCTGGGCCAACACCCCGGCCAACATCAACGCTGACCCTGAAGTATCTTTGAAAGTGCTTCAATACTGGGCTTTCGGCAAGTTGGCCAATTTGAAAGAAGACGACATCTGGCTGCGTTCAGAAGAATTGCGCAATGCCGTCACCGTTGGCAAAATCACCAATCTGTCAGAGCACGAAGTGGCTATGGGTCACCTCTCCACCTTCCTGCGCGGCAAGGGCTGCTTAGCTGCCTGTGGAGTGGCCTTTGTCATCGACAGCCTGGAAGGCATCCAGGAGGCCGCTCGCATTGAAGCTTTGGCCGCCAAGGCGGCAATGGGCATGGGCCTCAACACATCCTCATTGCGCCCCTGGGCATCGATCATTTCCAATGGTGCCGCTGCTTCCGGTCCAGACCGCTTCTATGAGAAGACCATTGCCAAAGCAGTGGAAGCCGTCGCTCAGGGCGGAAGACGCGGAGGCGCACTCATTGAGCTGCGCAACTCCGATCACCCGGACATTCTTTTCTTCATCGACAAGAAAAAATTGATTCCACCACCGACAATTTCTCAAATCTACAAACAACTGCGCAGCGAACAAAAGCAGCAGTCGGGCGAAGATTCTATGAGCTACAAAAAACGTTTGCTCAAACTGGCCGAACAAAAATACGGCGAGCAATATGCCAGCTACATCGACAGACAAAATTATCTAAAAAACACCAACGTCACTGTTTTGGCCATGCCTGGCTTCATGGAAGCTGTTGAAGCAAAAAGATTTTATCCTGCTTCATTCAACAATCAGCACTGGACAGGCCCAGTTTACGATCCACGCAAACCCGTGATGGACAGCCGGGGCATGATGACTGTAAACAAACTGACTAAAGAACCGACTTATGAAGAGTACTCCGTCGACACCGTAAAACATCCTGAAGCCATTGACGCTGCGCGCAAACTGAGCAACGCCATGGTGGAAATTACCGACAAATACGTTAAAGCCCACGGTTACTTCTACGCACCAGATGTCTTCCAGCGCGTTGTTGAAGGCATGCGTGATTCAGGCGAACCAGGCATCGGCTTCTACGAAACCATCAATGCCGGAAATGCCAATAATCACGCCTACGATCTCAACACCTGCAATCCATGCGGCGAACAATTCCTACCGGCTGGTCCTGGAAAAGACGGTCGCACCTACATGGGCAATTGCAACCTCTCATCCTTACATGCAGCTCACTCCGATTTCTGGAATCCAGACGGCAGTTACAACATGAGCGCTATGCGGGCCGTTGTGCGCGTGCAGCAGAGATTCATGGACAATGTTTCCGACGTCTCCTGGTATCCAATTCCATTGCAGAACATGACCGCTCGCCTCGAGCGCCGTAACGGCGGCGGCTTTGCCGGCATCGCTGAATTCCTTTCAAGATTAGGTGTGGAATTCGGATCACCTGTAAGCCACCAGGCAACTGAAGAACTCTTCCGCCAGTACAACAAAGCTTCACTGGAAGCTTCAATTGAAATGGCCAAAGATCGCGGTGTTTACCCACTCTGGGAAGGCAGCCGCTTCCAGAAAAAAGGACTGCGCGTGCGCAACAGCTGCTTAACCAACAACGCCCCAACCGGCACATTGGCTCAGGCACTGCAAACCAGCTGGGGAGTCGATCCACACAACGGCATCGTCTTCTCACGCAAAGTGCGCTCCAGATTTGTTGATTTCGTCGCACCGGGCTTTAAAGAATTGATGGTGAAGCACGGCGCCTGGCCAGCAGAAGAAGAAGCACAAAAAACATTGATGAAGAAAATTCGCGACAACCACAAATCATGCCGTGGTATCGCCGAAGTTCCTGAAGCAGTGCAACACGCTTTCCCGATTCGAGTAGAAGTTTCTCCAGAAGGCTACATCAAGCATCTGGCCGCCATTCATGATGGTGCCAATGAGTTTCCTGAAGTCTTCAACTCGGTATCCAATACTTGCTCGATTCCACTAGATTCAAGCGAACAAGAGGTACATGACTCTGTCATTCTGGCTTGGAAGCTTGGTGTCAAAGACATCACCTTTTATCCGGACGGCAGCCGCCTTTCGCAACCTGTTGAAAAAATCGCCAGCAACGACTATGACCGCGAATCTGACCTGCTCGCTCAGTTAGGGCACCAGGAGCGCCGCAACATTCACGTTGACGAAACCATCGGACAAAACTACAAAGTACGCGTCGGCTCGCCCGATGGCGGCTCCACCCTGCACGTGAGCTTGAACCATGAAAAAAATCATCCCGGCGAACTCGTTGAAGTCTATGCTCGCATGGGTAAACCAGGCGCTGTCGAAGCTGGTTTGTTCGAAGCAGTTGGCCGCCTCGCCTCTTCCTTCTTGCAATATGCAGCCGAGTTTGGTGAGGAAGAACGCTCGAAAGCCGAGATGACAATCGTTCATCAACTGGTCAACATTCAATCGGGATATCCTGCTTTCTTCAAATTCTCCGACTCTGACAAAGCAGTTGTAGTGCAGTCTCCATGCGACGGCCTGGCCAAAGCAATTCAGCACTATCGCAAAAATCATAGTCAAGATCACGAAGAATTGGCAATTGCCGAAGAAGCGCTCAATCACGGCTCCGTACCTGCTGGTGCCATTCAGAACGCTCAGCAAGCGAACATTGGTGTCGAAATTAGCGGTGCTGCATCCGGCGCAAGAGCTCACGCTCCATGCGGCAAATGCGGCGGCGCGGAATGGCTCAAAATTGACGGATGTAATGTCTGCCAATCATGCGGCTATAGCAAGTGTGGCTAATCGGCTAGCAATAGCTGAGAGGTCCGGTGTCTGGAGATAGCTGCGGGCGCGACTATCTCCCCCGCCTCAAAAAGATTAAGGGGCTATCGACTGAACAAGTGACAGAGAGCCCCCCACAAATGACAAAGCCCTGGTAGCGATACCGGGGTTTTTGTTTTTTTTAAACAGGCGACGAGTAAATAGCTTAAGTATTAAAATACTGTTTTTAGAATGACTTTGACATTATATGATCGTGATTCAATCGCCGAAAAGGCAATTGGTACGTGGAAGTTCTTCCGATATCGGAAGAAAATGGAGCGCAATGGAACCGAAAATCGACCACATTCAGATAACCGTAAGAGACATGAAAGTAGCCGTGCCGTTTTACGACAAACTTCTCCCTCTACTGGGTTTTGATCCGAAGATGAGGTCGGCCGCCGTACTAGAAGAGCATGAGTTTCACGTGGTGGAGTGGCAACACCCAAAATTGTGTTTGCCATCACCTCGCCACGAACCGCTTTTACAGAAGACACAATCAATCGCAGAAAAACTGGGGCTTTACACCATCTGGCTTTTAAAGCTGAATCTCGCGCAGAAGTTAATCGACTCCACGCTGAACTAATTGCCATCGGAGCTAACATAGTAAGTGCTCCGCGCGAATACCCGGAGTATGTTCCACCCGGTTACTATGCTCTTTTCTTTAAAGACCTGGAAGGCATCAAATATGAAATCGTCTGCCATGAGCTCACCTCGTAGTGAAAATCTTCACCATCGGATTCACAAAAAAATCGGCCGGTCAATTTTTCGAATCCATTCGAAAGGCAGGCATCAGACGCCTTATTAACCTTCGTCTCAATAATTCCTCACAGCTTGCAGCCTTTGCAGTGAACACGAAGCTGAGCACTGTCACCGAATTCTGGTCTTAGAATATCTGCAAAGCAAGTGGGGCGACATTACCTTCTGCCATCTCTAAAAGGGCCTGACAGGCGAAACAACAGTGTGCTTTTGCACAGTGATTAATGTCGCCTGAAAAATTATTGTCATTGCAACCGCTCACTGAGTTAAAAGCATATGACAAATTTTCCACCCACTTTGCTTTCAGAAAGACTACAGTCAACGCACATCAATCACGGTTGGTGGTGCACCGACTGTACTGATCAACTAATTGCCCAAGATGAGCAGCATGATCGCACCGGCGAATGGCTGGAGGCTTTGAGCAGCTGGTCCTTCATCGCTGGTCGGCTGACCGGCACTCTTTTAATTGATATTGCCAGTGGTATCGTCGGCCTGTTTATGGCGCTCGCCTGGATTTTTATGTGCTTACATGATGGATTCGCTACTGACGCTCGCGAGCACGAGCAACAGCTTCACGAGCGCGACGGCCTGACCAGAGAAATAAGAGACGACATGAACCGGGTCTACGATGAAACTTTGCGCGATCGGCAAGATGTACTTAAAAGAGTTGATCAGGCAAAAGCAATCATGGCGCAAACCTCTGGGTGCTCAGACAGCGAAAGTCTCTCCGCATTCAAGCAAGCGTCTAGAGATCTTAACCATAACTATGCTCGGTTAAAAGGCATTGAACTGGAAGTTCTACCCGAACTTGAAGGCAATTTGCGTTGCCATCGCTCCGTCTAAATGCGACCAACTTTCCTCAATCATTTGCCCGAATATGGTCGTTATATACGGAAACCCATGTGAGCCGCGTTCATCACCGGCCAATCTTCTACCCTTGGACAATGAGTCAGACCAGGGGTGTACCAGACCACGAGATCCTGATTCTCTATCGAATCTGTACCGCTCCATTTCGCCAGACCAAGCCCGCCTTTGCTTGAGACCGGATAATCACCGGCAGAATGCATTTCGCCCGGCCGATAACGAGTAGACCAGAGATTGTGGTCTAAAAACGGTGTCCTTAAACGATTATATGATTGCGGGTGACAATATGGAACCGCTGCCATACCCGGTTGCAGCAGGTAGCCTGGAATGTGACCGAGATTTCGCTGAGCGGTTGGATTGACGATTTCCCAGCAACGATCTGACTCAGGATTGACATCGCGTCTGGCTTCTTCCTCACTGCGCAAAAGTGTCTTTTGCAATGTGAAAGTGTTTTGCTGCAAAAATCCTCGCCCTTCATTGAGCGGGCGAACATTCATTTCATACAGACTATTAGCTCTTCCATCTACGTCAAAATCGAGACGGAAAGAAAAGAATTGCTGGTGATTGATGCCGACAATATTGGGCGCAATCAAAGTGTCATAGCGGTCTTCACCTTTAGACACTATGTTGTCTTCTTCGTCAGGGCTTTCGTCGCAAACCTGACAGGCTTTAGCCACTACCCCTTGAGCAAGCACATCACCATTGAGTGTGACTTTGACGTCCATGGAGCCGTCTTGGTTGAAAATATATTAGGTGAAGTAATCGTAGTTACCCAACGTAAACAAATGACCAATCACTAACTGACGGGCGCGGCGAGTGACTGTGCGGTTGGCGTCGTCATCTTCGTGATCCCACAAGATGCCGCCGTCTTGCTCCCAGATAGCAACGGCATCGTGTTTTATGTCGAGCACGCCGACACTATTAACGTAAGGCACATCAAGGGTGGTGGCATACTCCGGCACTTCCTGACCGGGGCGCAAACTCGTCGTCAGGCGGCCCCGGCCGTATTCGCCTTCGTCAATGGGAGCGCGCCAGACCCAGTTGGGTCCGGGGGCACCATATGGCACCGCCACTTCACCGACACTGGCCCGATAGAGAATCGGCCGCAATTTCCCTATAAGCGCGCAACAAACGAGCACCACTTGGATTTTCGATATCTACCGGATTGCCCACTACGAACATCTCGAAATGCACGTCGTCGGCATTCTTGATACCACGCCGTTCCAGCCCACGCTTCCAGAGCGCATCGGCATTAATCAGGTCTGTGCCAAGACTGGTATCTTCCTCAAGCTGCATCGGCTGCACGCCTTCTTGAAGATTCCAGGAGACAAGCTTGTTGGCTTTAAGATCGATTAGCGCTTCGTGTGTCTGGTTTGTATTGATGTCGTACAGTAATGCAAAAGCTTCGCGCTTTATTTCATGACCCGGTCGATAAGCCAGTATTTCGCCTTTAGGCGGCTCATTGCGACTGATGTAAACTAAAGAGACATCTTTTCCGAGTTTGGCGGCGTCTTTCAGCACTTTTTACGCAGCTGCCAATTACGCATGTGGATTCCCCTGACTAATGATGCCGACAATGTAGCACAACTGTCGAGTTGGATAGCTGTTGACCAATCATTCGCCAGAGACCCGAGCATTGTTGTCAATCAGCCGTCGGCGATTGCAACTTTGACATTTTCTGATCGCAAACTGCATGGTTTAGGTTTCGTTTGGTCTAGTTCGCAGCAGGGAACATTGTGCCATCCAAACAACCAGGAACAGCGGTTTTAAGTGACAATTTCATCGGCACACATGAGTCTGAGGGCATTCACACTACTTGTGTGTTCGCTTTTCTTGTGCTTGCCCGCGAAGTCTGCACCGGCGGTACTGCTGAAACAAAAATCCGAAATGATGGGATTTACCAATCTGCTTTACAGCAAAGACGGTATTCGCCTTGAGTTGCTTGACCTAAATCAAGTAATCCTGATGCGTCCGCCACGCTGGCAGATTCAATATGGCAATGCCAACACTAAGGTTTACTGGGAAGGCGCGGCGCTCGATTTCAAAACAAATTTTACAACTTCTTGCAGCATGTTCAGGCCAGGTGATCCCAGCACCATGAAAGTGACCACTGCCACAAGCGATAAAATTAAAGGTCTCGATTGCAAAAAATATTTATTAGTCGGACAAAATTACGGCAGCTCCAAAGAACTGCACACCTGGCAGAGGTTAATGGTGCGAGAAGGTAAACTCTGGATGATCGAGGCTACGGGGCTCCCCCTGGCAAACAGCCGCGTTCTGAACAAATGTTTTGGTGCATCGGTGGCTCCTGGAGTGCCTATGCGCATGGTTGTAATCAATAATACCGGCACCGAAAATATTGAATTTGACGTGGGCAAGTGCGAACACAAAGAGGCATCACCTGCTGATTTTAAAGTTCCCTCCACTTACAAAAAAGTGGATAAGCAAGAAAAAGTCAACAACTTCAAAGGCACCACCGAAGAATTCGCCGAAATTTTCAAGTAGTTATTTGAGCACATCAGATTCAGTCATACGCAGCAAATCGCGCAGATGATGCGACATTAGAGACGAGACGGAGGAAATGTCAGTAATGATATTGATCTGATCACTCAAGTCATCGATAGTCATAGAATTGCGAGCAGATTCCACACCACACACCAGGTCGATTTTGGCCTGCTCATGCTTCGAACCGTGGCGTTCAAGCCATTTACGACTGATCCAATAATCCTCTAAAATCTCCACTCTTGTGCGATCAGGATGGTCGAAAGAGTTGCTGTGCAAAAATCGCCACACACTTTCCGGATAAGTGGTGCGCCGGTCGGTGGGCCGTCCGAACAATTCCGCCACCACTGTGGAATTTCCGCCCCCTTTAGTTTTTCCACCATTGCTTTGCTTGAGTGAATACATAGACATGCTGGTAGAGACAACGCCGCTAAGCATCTGATTTAAGTTGCCTGGCAACGGATTAGCGTTCTTGGGAAATCCAAGAATTGATCCCACAGTGTTGAGTGTGCCTGAGGTCATGAAGTTAACGGCATTGTTTGTTTCAACGGCGCGATCTCTTTTTTCAATTAAATTCTGCCGCAGGGCCTCGAGATTGTTGCGCTCTTTTTCTGCCTCGCCCTGGAGGCTGGCTACATCAAGGTAGCTTTCCAGCACGGTTTTGACAATCTTCTCGCGAATTTCTTCTTTGCGCTCGGCGCTCAAATTGGCACCGTTGTCACGTATTTCATGGAGCAGGGGCAAAATATCTAAAGCTTCGGCCAGTTCTCTGGTTGGTGCGGCCAATTGATCAAGTGAGAGAGCGACGAATAAATCACGCTTGGGCCGCTGCACTAAATTGCTGCCGACACCGGCACTGGGCGAATTTTCCGGATTCTTCATGCCACCGGGAAATTTATCGCGGGCAAAGGCAAACGTGCCTTTCTTTTTTGCCGGTACAACCGCCAGAGTGGGCGTTGTTTCGGCCCATACCGGAGGCGATAGCAGGCAAGATAAAACGGCAATGGCCAGGCAATTGCCGTTCGTTCTTCGAAAATCAAACACTGCGCGAATATCTTTGACCCCGCACCAATACGAAGACCACAGTTTAAACTATGGACGAGGGAATCAAGGGAAACTTGTTGGCGGAAGAAAGTCATTTTTGAGTTAGTAAATGCGCCTTTACTTTTGCTTTACAGTTTTTACGACAGAAAAAAATTTGCTAAACAAATCGCTGCTTCAATAGGTTGGGATACAAGAAGCAGCCGAGGTCCAACTATGTCACTCGCCGCCAATAGAAGCTCAAAAATTACCCAGATCATTGTTTTGTATAAAATGGGCTCGGTACCGAGCACCGAAGATCTCAAATATGTTTTGAGCGAAGCAATAAAGGCGCGAAAGCCTGTGGAACTGCCCTTTAAGCAGGCCGATAACGCTCAGGAATTTGCCGTTCGCGTGCATGCCGGCACAGCGACAACTGCTTCAAAGTGGACTCTGGTACGCTTTGATGATCACGGCACGACCACCTTATGGACGAAAGAGAGCAATGAAGTGCCTGTCATTCAAAGTAAAATTAGAGTGGACTCTACTCAGCCTATAGACTCCAGTAGCCACGACTCCGCTACTTTTCATCTTTGAATTGTTTTGAATTTTTGCATTCTCCCTCTAGTGTGATTGGTATACTTGTCTGGTTTGTCGACGTGACAATCTGTGTGCCCGGCTACTGAAGGAGAAGCAATGAATTTTTCAGTTCATATGAAAAACCGTTGCCCTGAGTGGCTTTTACCAATAGTATTTGTAGCCGTAGCTTTGCAGTTGGGTCAAGCCGCTTTAGCTGAGCCAGTGTCTGCTGTGAGCAAAGTGACAAAACTTGCCTCAAGCAAAGCCGCAAAGCATGACGCATTAGCTAAAGGTATCTCTGCCGTCCAGGCTGTCGAATTAATCAAAAGACGAGCCGATGTGAAAAAGTTTCTCTCCCTATTCCCCCAGGGCAAATCGACCAAACTCAATGGTCTTGCCGTGGTCGAAGCGGAGCCGGACGAGGACGGCAGCTCATGGACTGTGCATGTCTTTGAGCAACTGCCGGATCATACTGCCACCATGGGGTGGTTCTCGGTCGATAGAAAAACCGGGGCGGTAAAAACGATTATCTGATTTTCTGCTTGAAACACAGAGATGGCGGGCATCCCGAAGTAGACGGTACCCTAATAATTACTGACCCCGCACGCATTTGCTACACTCAGTAGTAGTACGGTTGAGAGAAAAAGGCCCGTGATCCCACAACGCAAATAACGACGAGGTCGTTATTTGCGTTGTGGGATCACGGGCCTGATTCTGTTAGGGGTTTAGCTCTTCTTGGTTGACCCACCAGCCTGCATTTCGGCCAGCTGAGCGATGAAACTCTTCTGCACGGCACCATGCACCAGCTTGAGGCGCAGGTAGAGCAGACGCTCTTTGGCACCGCTCATCACCAGGCCGAATCCGCCCGCGAGGATGATTGGCTGATCTTCGTCGACCTTGTCGCCGGCGTTGATCTTCTTCATGCCGGCGAACAGATTGGTGGCCTTCTCCGGTTCCGGATAGAGCACACTGAGCAAGTCGATGAGCATGCTGCCCTGAGGGGAGCTGGCGTCACCGATGGTCTCGATGGCGTGCACCACTTCATAGAGGCAACCCTCGTAGAAGTATTCGCTGCCACGGGTCGGCGAGAGGATGAAATCGCCCACGACGCCCGACAGAAGGCCTTTGCCTTCGAGTTCCAGAACCACTTCCGTGATCACCGGAGTTTTGTTTGCGTTTGTCATAATAAATCTCCTTCTAACTTTGGTTTAGAAAAATGCAGCCGCGAAGTCACACCTTGCTTCCAAGGCACAACAAAGCGGCTGCTGTTAGCTCAGGCCAGTTCACCGCCCTTGAGGATGACGCGCAGGCCGGTGTAACGGGCCTTGATCGCACGCATGCCATCCAGCGTCGACATCACTTCGATGTTGGCGACGAAGGGCTCGACCAGACAGAGGTCGACTTTGAGAGCGAGGCTGTGAGGCGTCTTCTCAATAGCCGCGCGGATGGAGGCCGTGATCTTCTCCAGGTTCTCCGCGCTGTCGCTGCCATAGACCATGTCGAACGGCTGCATAGAAACGAGGGCAGCGGGGACAGTAGAGCTAGCATCACCAGTGGTGCTAACGCTACCATCTTCCACGGCCGGAGCGCCGACATTCTTCTGGGTAATCGAAGCCACAACGGCGCCTTTACCCTTCGGAGCAGGAACCGGCGTAGCCGCGATTTCAGCTTCCATCTCCGCCATGCTGAGAAACACCAGCGGCTTGACGTCGACGGTGAAGTCGAGGTGATCGGCGCCTTCCACATGGAAAATGTGGACGACGTCGCCGGCGACGATGGTGCCCTTGAGCAGCTCGTTGTCGAGCATGTCGATGATGTAGGTCTTGATGCCGCCATTGAGCTTCGGCACCGAACCCGTGGTCTCGAGCAACCACTTGCGAGCGTCGGCGTCGACGTCGATCGTGATCTTGCCCATCTTCTCCGTGCTGGCCACCAGTTCGGCGACCTTCAGTTCGCAGATTTCGGCAATGTGCTCATCGGAGAGCCGATGGAAGATGCAGAACTCACCGTTCTCTTCCACGCGAGCGCGGAATTCGGGCGGTGCGAAGTGACGCAGGTGATCGTTGATGATCTTGTCGGCTTCTTCCACAGTGACGATGGTCTTCTCGCCACCATTGCGGAAACCGATGCCGCGCTTTTCGCCAGCTTCCTCCACCGCCGCCGAACCGATGTTGGCAGTGATGATGAAGAGGCACTGGCTGAAGTCGACCACTTCTCCGTTACCCAGAGTGTAGCGGCCGGTGCGGAAGATGCTCAGCAGGATTTCGTTGAACTCCTTGCAGGCCTTCTCCCACTCGTCGATCAGAACCACCGTAACCGGAGTCTTGGAACCCAGGCGCGAACGAGTGAGGTTGTGCTGGCTGAGCTGAGCGTAGCCGTCGACCTCATCGGCCAGCGGAGCGACGTAGTCCCTATCCTTGCGGTTGGTGTAACCAACGAGGTTGGGGCTGGCGCCGGTGAGCTTGCTGAGGTTGTGCTTCTCCATGTACTCGCTGCCGTCGATGTTGAGCACCGCCAGGCGATTGCCATGGAAGAACTCGCCGAAACGGAAACCGAGTTCGGACTTGCCGGAGGTGGTGGGGCCAGGGGCGACGATCACGTAGTAAGGCTGGGTGCCGGTGCGCAGCTTGGAGAGCGTACGGCGGAAAGCACGGCGAGCGGCCTTGTTGGCGTTGGGCTGACCCTTGATGACCTTGTCGATGAAGCTGCCGAACCGCAGTTCGGGAGCGTTGACAATGCTGACGTCGAGGGCACGCGCTGCGGGCTTGACGTCGTTGCTGATGGTTGCGCTGTTCGTAGTCATAATATTTGCTCCTTGTTTTGGCGCGGCATGAATTGCCGGACCGGTTGAGAAAAAATCACAACTTGCCCCTCGGACACACTCGCTCAGCTGCATGCTTCTACACACGACACCCCACTTATCAGCTCTGCGAGCTAATAAATGTTCTTAAGTAAGAGATGGGTGTTGAGTTAAAAGGTTTGCAGCTGTATGAATGGTTCCAAGAAGTAGAAGGTGGTGATACAGAGCACCCTAACGAGAAACACAGCCAGAACAAAGGTTTCAGGAACTATTATGGAAACATCAAATGGGCCTGCCGTGGTGATCACCCCACGGCATAGGCACAGGGTTAATGGCGTAGCTCGCGCATACAGAATTACCAGAGCTGACCGATAGCTGAAAGCTCTGCTGGTGTCGGATAAGCTCGCATCAAATAGCGCACCGGATATTGATCCACATCGACGAGATTATCTCCCATCACTTCTTTGACGCGCTCAAAAGTAGCTGATGCCAGGGTGTTCATGGCGCCACCATGACCATCATCAGGACCATGACCGTCACTATAAGAGACAAATTTGACATAATCGGTCTCAGGCACAAGGGCATGCTGAACCTGCGGAATCACTGTCCAGGTGTGAACCGTATCTTCACTTTCGCGTTTTTCATAATCAAGAATTGGCAAACTTTCCACGTCCATAGATGAGAGCAAAAGGGCTTTCTGACTACCATAAATGTCACTGAGATATGCTGTCTCAAGCTGGCGCAAGAGCGGATTTAACGGGTGTAACAGCGGCGGCGCATAACGCCTCCAACCGCTTTCATCTTTTTCAATCAGCACAGGCGGAAGTGATTGCAAAAGATTTTGCGCTTCAGCAAGCATCTGATAAAGCGCCGTCAGACCTCGCGTATCTTCAGAACCAGTGATCAACAGCTGATTATTATCGGGAATGGCTATGATGTAATCGCCTTCCACCTTAAATTGCTTGACCAATCTAAATCGAGAGCCAGCACCATAGCAAAAGCATCAGCAATAACAACGAAAGGAGCAAAGTCAGGAGTGACATCAACATTGGGATCGTCCAATTCCTTAGCCATTCCCAGAGCCAAATTCATATTTGTGCGAAAAACAGACCAGCGATCGATCAGGTGCGGCATCAGCCGCAAGCCAGCGTCTTCATAATTGGCGGGAAAAGCCGATTCGCCATAGAGACTGCGCACTTTACTGAGCAGCTGAGGACGCTCACTACTATCAAGCGAGCAATATTCAGCAAAATAATGACCAAGCAACATTCTTTGCATCGGTTTACCCTGCTCGTCCGACTCGACCAGAGCAAAAGCATCACTGTCATACTTGAGGCTGCCACTAAGCCCGTCCGGTTTAATTGACTCGGCCATTAGTGCAGCAAATTGCTCATAGCTGGGGCGATTAGTGACCATGATTTCCCTCAGTTTTCTTCCGATATCGGAAGAACATGTCAGTCTAGCAGGAGTCTGCGGGAGCTGCGCGAAGTACAACGCCGCCATTTTATCATCACTTTCTTTCCTCAAAAAATTTGCCGTTGATGTCAAAAGGAGCGGAACTAATGAATTCTTTTCAAGTCATCGAGACCCTCAGCATTAGACGCACTGCCAGAGGTTCTTTTGTACGATTTAGCAAATTCAGCACGACTATGTCTGGTCTGCAACCTCGAGGATCGGGGCAATCTTGAACGCTGTCCTACTGACGGCTTTCCGCTCATATTGCTGGGAAAGCAGGTTAAATCTGCCGACCACGTGCCCGGATTCACACTTGAAAAAGAGGTGGGCAAGGGTGCCACCGGCAAAATCTACAAGGCGATCGAAAGCTCAACACAGCGAGTCTATGCGATAAAAATTATGCACGACCTTCTAGCGAAGGAACAGGAGACCGCTGCCCGATTTAATCAGGAGGCCGCCTTAACCCGACGACTAAATTCGCCTCATACCGTGGGAGCAACAAATTTCAGTTGGCTGCCCGACGGCCGTCCGTACATCGTCATGGAATACGTAGACGGCGTCAGCGTTAGTTCGTTGTTAGCTGAAGAGCCGCTCGCAGCAGAACGCGCGGTTCCGATATTCATACAGATTGCCACCGGCCTTGCCCATGCTCACAAACAAGGTATCATGCACCGCGACATTAAGCCCAGCAACATTATGCTGGTTGACGAAGGATCTGCTGAGCTGGTTAAAATCGTTGATTTTGGTTGTGCCAAGACGCTATCGGCGAGTGAAAGGAGCGCACTGCACCTGACCCGCACCGGTGAAGCGGTCGGCAGTCCGATTTACATGAGTCCTGAACAGTGCCAGGGCATCCCACTCGACCATCGCACCGACATTTATTCGCTAGGCTGCGTCATGTATGAAATGCTTACTGGCAGACCAATATTCAGCGCAAAAGATGTGGTGCAACTGATGACCAAACACATTAAGGAGGAGCCGGCACCGCTGAATTTGTCTAACGCATTTATGGCCGATGACTTGACTCGAATTGTCCGCAAAGCTGTGGCCAAAAATCCAGCACAACGCTATCAGGATGCCAACGAGATCATGCAAGAGCTCGAGCAGTCTATGATCATAGCCAAAGTGATGGCTTCATTGGTCTTCTGATAAAAAGTTCTGATGCTACCAGATATGGTGGCATCTGCAAATTAGCTGACAATCTCGGCAAATTAGCTCAGAGCTTGCAGATGCCAATCTGGGGCAACCCTCTGCCCGAGCTCAAAGTGGTGCTTAACCTATGCCAGTGCTATTCTAATGCTGGCCCTGGATTTAAGGTAGCAAAGATGGAATCTGCAACCCCACAACAAAGTCGATTGTGCTTGATGTGCAATTTGACCTTTAAAAGTGACGTAGTGAAGTGCCCAGCTGACGGCTCGCCACTGGTCTTAGTCAATACGCCTGCCGGTTCCGTCGATACGGTGGATGGCTTTCAGTTGTTGGCCGAAATTGGCAATGGCGCCACTGGCAAAGTTTACCGAGCAACTCATATTCTGAGTAACAGCGAAGTAGCGATCAAAATTATGCATGCTAATTTGGTTAATCACGCAGAACTGGTTGGCCGCTTCAACCGAGAAGCAGAACTAACCAGTAGACTTAGTTCTCCATATACGGTGGCAGTTAAACAATTTGGCTGGCTGGCCGATGGGCGTCCCTATCTGGTCATGGACTACGTTCACGGCATCAGCGCCAGCTCGCTACTGGATGGTGGCTTTTCAGTTCCCTTACTTCGCGCCCTACCAATTTTCATTCAAGTTGCCTCTGGACTTGCTCATGCTCACAGTCGCGGCGTCATGCATCGGGATATCAAACCCAGCAATATTATGTTGGTAAGCTTAAAAGGCGTCCATGACCTAGCCAAAATTGTCGACTTCGGAATAGCTAAAAATCTCACGAGCAGCGAAAATCTGGCAGTGCTTACCCAGGCCGGGGAGGCGCTGGGTAGTCCGGTCTATATGAGTCCCGAACAATGTTCTGGCATGCAAATCGATCACCGTACAGACATTTATTCACTTGGCTGCGTCATGTATGAGCTACTGGCGGGGCGGTCTATTTTCGAAGCTGAGTCACCATTCGAGATGATGACCAAGCAAATTCATGAAGCGCCGCGAGGCCTGGGACTGCCCAAATCTGCGGCATCGGTGGAAGTGGAGCGCATCATTTTCCTAGCTGTGGAAAAAAATCCTGATAATCGTTACCAGACGGCTGACGAGATGCAGAGCGATTTAGAAAATTGCCTCAAACTTGCTCAGTCAGGCTCTTCGCAAAAACGAGCACTGGACGGCTGGGAATATCGCTCATGCTAATGTGACGACTGATGCAGAAATTGCCCGAGAATGTTAGCCGGACATATTTCAGATAGCCCCATTTGGACCTGGGTGCAGAGGCAATGGTAGGGGTGGTTGTCGGGACGAGCAATCACAATAGGCTTCCATAGCTTTTGAGCGCGGCGGGCGCGAGCGGAACCGGCTGCCGACACACTTGTAGCTGTGGCCGTTCTGCTGGCCAGGTCGAAACGAGTTACTACCATGCAAAAACCCCAGTCAATTTATTGTCGGGACTTTCCGAATATACTTGCGGTGGAAAGAAGACGCAACCCGGTTTTTACGACGCCGGGAATTATTCAGCGCTTCGGTTACATTTCCGGTATTGCGGACAATACCAAATTTTTCCATCAATACTTATCGAGAAAGCTTAAGGCCGACGCTAGTCGACAGATTCTATCCGGTCAAAAGAGTCAGATAAATAAATGAGCTGAGGCCATCAATTTTTTCTCAAATTGCAATTTAAGCCAGTTCCTGAGCGCGTTAATTCGCCTCAAAACTGGGCAAAATAGTCTACATGAGCTAACCATTTGTGTATGATCGAATCAGGAATCCATTTTACTTATTACTACCAGACCGTTACTAGTCCTTATCAGGCAGATTCCAGAGCCCAATCATTGGGATGCAAAAGTCGCACTTCTTCGTGAGTCGTATCAGAAGCAATTCTGTTCTACTTATGGCCAAGTCTAATCTAGTGCTACTATCACAAATCATCTGATTGGCAATCACAGCAAGACATTCTGTTCATGGCAGTTGACGACGATAAAACTAAGACTAAATCGCAAGCCAAGGACTTCTATTACATCCTCGGCGTTAGCCCCAATGCATCTACGGAGCAAGTGCATGAAGCTTATAGCGAGCTCAATGACAAAGTAGGTCCATACTCCGAGGCGGCCAACAGCGATCCCGAGACGCAACAGCGCACATGGCGGGATATCAGAGCTGCCTATGAAGTGCTATCTGAACCCGCAAAACGGCGCGAATACGACAAAAACAGCTCAGTATTTCGCCAGACTACAGATGTACGCGCACTCTGGACTAAGGTAACATCAGGCGTACAAAACGTGGTGACGCAGAGTCAAACACAGGAACTTAAGGGCGCCTCCGGAAAAATTCAGCCTCAGTCTCTAGAAATGGAAGTGGACGTCAGCTTAAAAGAAGCTGTGAAAGGCTGCAAGCGACAAATTACTATTCAGGATCCAAAAGCCTGTGAAGAGTGCATCAACCTCAAACCCGTCAACCGTATGCAGTGCCAAACCTGCCGTGGCGTTGGCTACTTTACGGTAGAACGTACGCTCGATATCGAGCTTCCGCGCGGCCTCTACGACGAGCTGGAAATTCGCAAAACTGGGCAGGGCAAATGGGACATGCGGGCCACTACCCATGGCGATCTGATCCTCAAGATCAAGCTAGCAAAACATCCGGTCTTGAATGTTCTGGGTCGCGACATAGCGGTGAATGTACCCATCACTTTATACGAAGCGATGCTTGGAGCAGAAATTGAAATTCCCACCGCCACCGGCCGTGTGGTTATGAAGATTCAGCCTTTGACGCAACCGGGACGAGTCTATCGCCTAAAAGGATTAGGACTGGCTGGGGCCGATCAACTTGTCACTATAGATGTTTTGATTCCGCAGCAGCTCACCTCCGAAGAGGTGGTGCTTTTCCGTAAGCTGAAAGATCTGGCAAAAGAAAATCACAATCCCCGTGAATCGCTCTTTACCAACGTGCAGCAAGTTTCATAGAAGTGGCCTGATTTCCGCAGGCGGTAATCGTTCCCAGGTTGAGTTATCGCGTGAGATTTTCTTCCGATATCGGAAGAAAATCTCACGCACTCCAGATTAAAACTGCCCATTAAGTCTTGCCTCGCGCGAGCTTTGCGAACCTTTAATGAGCATTGCCGCGCTTGTACTTCCACCATTCATATCACGGTTTTAGAGTACCCCGAAAATATTCTTCAGGCGGTACCCTCTTGGCAAGAAAGAGAACTTTGCAGTTATTTACAGAGCTGGGTAACAATAGCTGGTTCTCATCTTTCACCTTGAATACCACCTCACTCAAATCGCGAGAGGTGTTAACTACTGGTTAGTAGTGCTTAAGCAGGTTCTAAAGGCATTGTGCCTGTGCGCGGGAAAGACATAGTCTCAAATCACGTTCTTCTCTCGCCTGTTATAGGAAATTTTTCTCTAACCCCCAGGCATTCCCTTAAAACATCTGCCTCCTCGCGCTCTTGCTAGAGCTGATGTCTCATGGGTTCCAGAACGAATTTACTTTTTTCAAAGAAGATTTTGCCAGATCTCTTCTGAGGGCTGCGTGCATAGCCCGCCTGTTTCCTCTGCTGCCCAACTCCACTCCGGACGAAGCATCAGCGAACAACAGGTTCTTTAACGCGGCCTCACCATTCGAGGCTCATTTTCTCTAATCACGCCTCGCTGGTAAGAGGCCAAAGGAAAACACCATGAACAATTCAAAAATAATCACGGTGTCCCCGGCTAACGGTTCCGTTCAGCGTCGTCTTTCGAAGACGATCGCGCAACTGGCCCGGAGCCGTGGACTCAACGTGAACGCTATTCGCCAGCAGTTGCTCGAAAAGATCCAGCAGCTTAACAAGGACAAGGCCCTCGGGTATCTGACCTTCGCCGGCATCATCAACCTGAACCTGCCGGATGGCACCCGGGTTGCAATCATTCCTGACTGGCACATCCCTGCCCACGATAAGCAGGTCGCGTGGCAGGTCAAGGGATGGTTGGGCGATCTCAAGCCGCACATCGTCATCT
>JADYXQ010000089.1 GCA_021772135.1 Candidatus Obscuribacter sp. | reverse complement strand
TGGGGACATAGGCGGAAGGCTTGGCGCCAGAGAAGGGGCGAGACCGGCGCCACCAGCCATTGAGGCAACACCGACATTGGCATTCATATCGGGCTCACCAAAACTTTCCGCTTCAGCGCGGGGTTTTAATTCATCTGGAATTTGCAGAGGAGCGGATGAGCCGGCCGACATGGAAAGAATGTCGTATAAAAATTCGAGATCTTGCGGGGCGAATGGTTGGGTCCATACCACTTTGGAATTGTTGTCGATTTCTTCATAAAGTGTCCAGACGGGATCCTTAAGCGATTCGTCCCACTGGCAAGTCAAAATGAACGATTTGTGGTCCGAATCAGGCCACGGCATTTCAATCAGGGTGCCGCGCTTGTTTTGAGCCTCTTCCAGCAGAGTGCGCACTTTACTCAATGACGGGCAAGATGGCTCTGTAGGTAAACGATGACGTCTGGATCCCAGTCCAGATGGTTCTTCGTTAGGCTTCTTTGGCGGTAGTTTGTTCATAGTTTCCCCAGTAAAAGTCCTGCTTGCCTGATTTCTTTATGCCACAAATAATAGTTTTAGCTCTGATCTAACGAAAAATTTGCTTGCAAACCTTGCCAACAGCTCAAGTAGTCCTTTTGCAAGTGCTGACTTTCCAGGGCAAATTTTGTCGGAGTGTAAATCAATGAACTTTCGAACATAAAAGCGAGAGTGTTGCCCACATAATTTGGTTTTAAATCGCCTTGTGAAGCTTTGTTGAAAGTATCAAAATCAGGGCCGTGAGCCGAATAAGCATTATGCAGAGAGCCGCCGCCCGGCACGAAGCCTTCTTGCTTGGCGTCGTAGACACCAAAAATCAAGCCCATATATTCGCTCATTGTGTTGCGATGGTAATAGGGTGGGCGAAAGGTATGTTCAGCTACCATCCATCTTGGCGGAAAAATAACGAAGTCGATGTTAGCGGTGCCGTTTACTTCCGAGGGTGAGGTCAATACGGTAAAAATGGATGGATCCGGATGATCGAAACTAACGGTGCCGATGACATTAAAAAGCGACAGGTCATATTTGTACGGATAGTATGTGCCATGCCATCCCACCACATCTAGTGGCGAGTGATCAATTTCGGCCTGCCACAGATTGCCGTTAAATTTGTTAGTCAGCCTAAATTTGGCACCACCGGCAGGGGCCGATTTTTGTTCATAATTAGCCACAGGAGCGAGAAAGTCGCGACTATTGGCCAGGCCGTTTGAACCTATGGGGCCCAGATGAGGCAATCTGAAAGGCGGTCCGTAGTTCTCTAGAATGTAACCGCGAGCGCTTTTATCTGGCAGTGTGACTTGATACTTAATGCCTCGTGGTATCACTGCAATTTCGCCGGGTGCGATGGCGATGATACCAAATTCGGTGGCAATGCTCAGTCGCCCTTGCTCAGGCACAATGAGAAAATCACCATCGCTATTGTAAAAATAACGATCAGTCATATCGCAATTGGCGCCGTACAAGTGAATAGCTGAGCCGCGCAGGCTGGAGCTATCGCCGTTGCCGGCGATAGTAGCGAGGCTGTCGATGAAGTCAATGGCACCGCTTTGCGGCAGAGCAAAAGCATCCCAACGTAATTGATTGGGCGATGCTTCCATTTCATTGAACGGCCGGCTGCGCAAATTAAGATTGGCCGTGCGCACAAATTGCGAGTGTAAAACTGATGGTCTGATGCGATACAGCCAGCTTCTCAAATTCTCATGGCGAGCCATGACAAAAGAAGTACCGCTCAGTTGCTCGGCATAAAGACCATACTTTACGGTTTGCGGTGAATTCTGGCCGTGCGGCACTGCTCCAGCTTCCGCTTCTGATAAGAAATGGTTGCCGAAACCGCTTAAATAATTGCAGCTATCTTGCGATTCTCTGGCCGCCGTCATTGCGCTATAACTCCCTAGCTTTTCATGAAAATAGCGCGAGCGTGCTGATCCATTTTAGTTGCTTCAGCTTCACGACCGGAAGCTCTGAGCATTTTGGCGTAATTTTCATAGATGCCAATCAAATCGGCATGCAGGGGGCCCAGGGCCTTTTGTCTTACTTCCAGAGCGCGCTTATAATGTTGTTCAGCCTCAGGATATTTGCCCTGATTGCGCAAGCAATTGGCTAGATTATTCAGCGAGCTGGCAAGCTTAGGATCTTTGGCATCAAACCCTTCTGCTTCGGCAATGGCAGAGCGAAATAGATCTTCGGCTTCCTGGGGTTTCCCTTGGTTCATGGCATTTTGAGCCATAAGGTTGTAACGTTCCCACATAGCATTGTCCTCAGGCGTTAGTAAGACTAAGACTAAAACTTATAAGTGCATAGTGTAGATCAACTCTGTTCGATAAACTTAGGCTAGTATGCTTTTTGGACTTAATTTTGGGGCTATCAAGTGTTGAACGATAAACAGAAAAAGAACCTCTGGCTGGGCATTATAGCCATGGTTGCCATGGGCATTTATCCGCCGTGGAAAGAATTCGGCACCGTGGAGCGGCCTTCGGTTTTCGCCCCAATAAACCAACCGCCTGCCATAGTCGAAGGTATCAGTCGGGTTGATATTGACTTCTCGCGTCTTGGTATTGAACTCTTTCTTGCCACCGTTGTCACAGGTGCATTAGTGGCCACCGCCGCCGGCCGTCCCGATCCGCCTTCATTTATTCCAGCCGGTAATAAAACTCCTTCAGCTGCTGGCAGTGACAGTGAGATTGGCAGAGGAGCAGCGGCACTTAATCAGAACAATGGTGGTGCTAAAGCTGTCAAGACAACAAGAGTGGAATTACCGCAAAATTATTATCTGGGCGAAATATTCGTAGAGTCTGATGATGATGCTGAGTATTGGGATGATTATTGCCCGGCCAAAGGCTCCATCGACCTGCCCAAAGGCAAGAAAATTCAGCTGGAGTTAGCTAAAGATATAAAAGTCGATCTTTCGTTTCTCAGCGCCTTTCCCAGCGATGCTCTTTACTCGGTTGACGCCAGTGACGCGCAAGTCAGCGATGAAGATTTGAGCAAGCTTGGTGCACTCACGTCCATCAAAGAGTTAGATCTCTCGGGCACCAATATTGGTAGCACCGGAGTTACTTATTTGAAGTCACTGGCGCGCCTGGAAAAATTATGGCTTGATCGAACAGCCATTGATGACCAGTGCGTTCCTGCACTAATCTCACTGAACAAATTGAAGAAGCTTTCAATTTCTCAAACAAAATTGAATGAACTTGCTCTAGAAAATTTGAAGAAAGATTTGCCTAATTGCGAAGTGATTACTGCTTAGATTAGCAGTCTCAAGTGCAGCCAATGTATTTGATTATTTGTAAGTTTGAGTTTGTGTATTCACAAGCTCTCTGGCGCGCTCAGCTGCTTTGACCACAGCTTTAATTAGTGTCACTCGCAGTTTACCTTCTTCCAATTCCATTAAACCGTCGATGGTGCAACCGGCTGGAGTAGTAACCGTGTCTTTAAGCATGGCCGGATGCGACTTGGAATCGAGCACCATCTTTGCGGCACCATACATTGTTTGAGCGGCTAGAAGAGTGGCTGTTTCGCGAGCGATACCAAGTTTGACACCAGCTTCGGCTAGAGATTCAATCACAACATACAAGTAAGCAGGGCCGCTGGCTGACAGTGCGGTAACTGCATCCATGAGCGACTCATCGACAAAAACTGTTTCGCCCACACATTTGAAAATTGCTTCGGCAACAGCCAGCTGATCTTCTTTCGCGTGGCTGCCGCCGCATAGGCCGGCCATACCGGCATTAATAATTGATGGAGTGTTAGGCATAGCCCGAACCACTGCAACATTATCGTTCAAGCGCTCTTGCACGAATGAGGTGGTGACTGATGCAGCAACGGAGATCACCAATTGTTTTTCGGTGATTACGTCTTTCAATTCTTTCAGTACGCGATCCATATTTTGTGGCTTGACGGCCAGCAAAATTACGTCTTTATCAGCGATGGTAGCGCGGTTGTCCTGGCTCACTTTAATGCCCAGTTTCTTTTCTACTCGTTCAACCGAAGCGCTTTTGCCCACGCTGCCGCATACGTCTTTAGTAGTCAACTCACTGTTTTTAAGCAGACCCGAAATTAGTGCTTCGCCAAGTTTACCCACGCCTACTACGGCCAGAGTTTTTCCTTTCAACATTTAAATGGGCCTCAATTGTGTGGCGTCAAAATAATTTTGCCAGTAGAGTTTCGGCTTTCCATAAGCTCATGAGCTCCGGCAGCTTGTTCTAAAGGAAATACATGTTCGACATTGAGCTTGAGCCAACCAGATTTGATAGCGTGAATCACTTCGCTTGATCGAGTTAAGAGCTCGTCGCGATCGCGCAAGTGATTGAAGAGACTGCCTCCTGACACCGTCAGTGAACGTTGTTGCAATGAATTTGGTGCGATGGGCTCGGCGGGTCCGCTGGCTGAACCGAATAGAACAATATGGCCATGATTTGCGGCTGCTTCCAGCGAGCCCGGGAACGTGGTTTTACCCACACCGTCAATCACCATCTCACAACCTTTGCCAGCGGTAATTTTGTGCACTTCTTCGACAAAATCTTGAGTGGTGTAATCGATTACATGATCGGCGCCGCATTTCTTCGCCACTTCGGCTTTGGCGGCCGAAGACACTGTGCCTATTACTGTGGCGTGCAGATGTTTAAGCCATTGCACCAGAAGCTGACCCATGCCGCCGGCGGCAGCGTGCACCAGTACAGTATCTGTACCTTTAATCTTATGAAAGTCGTTGATTAAGTAATGGGCAGTCATGCCTTGCAGTGGTAATGCCGCGCCATCTTCAAAAGAAATTTCAGCCGGCAGCGGAATCAAGTCTTGCGCTTTAACCAGGGCGGCTTCTGCGTAGGCGCCGATGTTGCCTGAGTAGGCAACTCGATCGCCAACTTTGACGCACTCAACGCCGTCGCCAATGGCTTCTACAATACCCGAGGCTTCGAGGCCTGGAGTATAAGGCAAAGGCATGGTGTAACGGCCGATGCGCTGGTATATATCAATAAAATTGATACCGCAGGCTTTGATTCTTACCAGGGCCTGGCCTGAGCCGGGCGCCGCCAGTTCAAAATCACAATACTTGAGAACGCTAGGGCCGCCGTTTTCGGTTACCAAAATGCCCTTGACTTTGCTTGCTGCCATAATCACCATTTGACTTATACTTAAACAGTTAATGAATATACCGCACAACAGTAGCATAAGAAGCTTATATGAATGATTGCTGAAGCTGAAGTGAAAAGCCCACTGGACAAGCGTTTCTGGTTTGCCGCTGCATTTCTTGCCACTCTGGTCATCATTGGTTATGGCTATTGTCTCAGTGGATATTTTCTCGCTGACGATACCTGGCAAGTGCAATTCGCTTATCGCGTGCTGCACGGTGAAGCGCATTTGTTATTCGATAACTTCAGTCAAAGTTATCTCAGCTTGCCGGCTTTAGATTTTTACCGGCCGCTTTTGGGCGTAACTTACCTTACCGACTATCTGCTTTATCACATGAATGCCTGGGGTTATTATTTAACTAACTGCATTTTTGCTTACCTGGCAGCTCTCTTTTTCTTTATGTCGGTGCGGGCGCTCACTGCTGATTTTGGCGCCAGCCGCTCATTTTATTGCGCTCTTTCCGCCGCCGCATTGTTTGCTTCATCGCCCCTGCACTGCGAAGACATCTGCTGGATCTCCGGTCGCGCCGATCTTCTCGCCGCTGTTTTTTATATGCCGGCCCTCTATCTAGCCATTCTAAGCTGGCGATCTCACAGTGCAAAAAATTCTGTGACACTCTATCTCTGGTCTATCTTTTTTTATGTACTTTCGCTTATGAGCAAAGAGTCGGCAGTGGGTTTGCCTGTACTGGTAGCCGCATTGCCACTGGTTTGCCTACCCGGCTTGCGCACTGGTGCTGCCGAATCACCGGCTGCGGGCACGATGCAAGAAAGTGCGAGCTCTGCGAATTCTGTGAATGCTGCTACTTCCACAAGTGTTACAAATTCTACAGCTTCAACTGCCGGTTCTTCTTCAAGAAAAAATAAGAGAGCAAAAAAATATAATACCGCCGGTGATGCCGGCACAGCTGCTGTGCCGCCTGTTGTTGATAGCGCTGCTGCGGCCAAATCAGCTGAAGCCGAGAAGCCGACAGTTGAACTGACAAAAAAAGAGTTGTTCAGCCGCTGGTGGAGATTTTCTCTGCCCTATTTCTTATTGTTGATTCCTTATTTCGTTGTCCGCACAATTTCATTGGGAAGTCCAATTGGTGGATACACCGGAGATATGGGAAAAGCGCTTTCCCGCTGGCTTTTCTACCGCTGGGTAGATCCGACTACGCTCTGGCGGCTGATTTTTCCGCTACCGCATGTAATTTTTCCTGACAGTCATGTTTATGTTCAAGTTGTTGTTTGTCTCTATGCTGCTATTTTTGGACTTTTAATCGTTCGTCTGGTCACCCAGAGACTTGATTGGCGCGGTTTGCTTTTTGTGGCGATCATGGCTTTTCAAGCTCTTTTGCCGCTGTATAAGCTCTGGGGACTCGATCAAGATATGCACAACCAGCGTATTTATTATTTCCTCACCATGGCTCTGGCATTGTTTTTGCCCTGGTTAGTATTTGCTCCGAAAGTTGCTGATCGCAAAGCGGCCGCCTCTAATTCATTGGCTTTACCTATGGGTGTAGAGGCGCTGCTCGATGCGGCGGCAGCATTTTTGTTCGGTGTCATAGCTTTGATATTTGCCTTTGTTAGTTTTGCCGTCACCGCCAGCTGGGTTGATGCCGGCACTCAGGTCAAGGCGCTCAGGGCGCGCTCCACCGAGTTAGTGGCCGCCAATGAAAAACCGGTCATGGTCCTTGGTATTCCAAAAGGACTGGCCGCTGCTCATATTCTTCTATGCGGTTTTTGCTTTAAAGAATTGTTTGAACCACCGTTCACCGATAAACCGATTTCAGATCGGTTGCTCACTTTTCATAGCTGTGTGGCTGGGCCGGATGAGCCTATTAACACCACCCGATTTAAAGAATGTTTGATGGATCCCAATGTGGTCGGTCCATTTTTGTGGTCCACCAGCAAAAAAGCATATACCAAGATTGAATACGACAAACTGGTGCGCGACTTCACTAAACCTATCCCCTTAGAAGTCTCTGCCACGCCGGTTCTCGGTAAGTTTGCACCCCTGCCGGGAGTACCAGGCGCTATTATGGTTGGCACCAAAGACGGTGTCAATTGTCTGGCTCTGCATGATATTAAGAAAGGCGGCGGTATGCTGGCAGAAAATCTCGATATCAATCCACTTGAAGCCGACTATCTCAGTTTTGATATAGCTCTGCAGCCTGGTTACACCGTTTACACGGTCTCGGCGCACTTTGACGATAAGGACGCCGGTTCACCTTTTGAAGGAGACGCTCAAATTGTGCAGGCCATTGCAGTAGAGCCCAATAAAAAAGTGCCAGATAAAGATGACCGTGACGCCGACGGCAATTTAAAAATGAAATGGGTTCATGTGAACATGCATGTCTCACACTTCTGGCGCTGGTATGCCCATAAAAAGATTCGTCGCATGAAGCTCGCCTTTACTGAGGCTGACCATCTGGTAGTCAAGAATCTGCGCTTTTTCAGTGATTACGATTATGTGCCCAAATTGGCCATGCAGGGCCTCAAACGCCGTGCCAGCGGAGAGTATGTAGTGGGGAAAGACCCTATAAAAGTCTGGCTTGATTCATCTTATATTCCGCAATCAAAACGCATGCAGCTCGTCATTACCTATGTCAACGAGTCTTTCGATAATTTCCTTTTCTTTGATGAGCACCCTGGCAGTTCGGTGGAAGCCGAGCGATTGGAGTGTTCGCATAATCAAGGAGTAGTGGAAATTCCAAGCAAGCTTTATCAAGCTAATGGCTACTATGAAATTAAGGCCAGGGCTCTTGACGAGCGCGGTCAGCCAAAGGGTGACTGGTCGGATGTAATCACCATCTATCGACCGTCCGATAAGGGTCCTGCCCCTTATTACGCCGGCAACTAACTGCGTCAAAAACGTTGTCAGTGTTACCAATGAGCTTGATCCGAAGCTGTAATTCATCGATAATCTCATATCAGAAGATTCAGGCTAAGGTGCCCTATGTACCGTCCGAAGAAATACGTACGTCTCGAACCTCTGGCGCGTACACCCAGACTGGCCGATATTCGCAATCTTCTTGAAGAAGGTCGCAAGTCACGGTCGTGCACAATCGAGCAACCCTGGAAATCTGAAAAGCTGAAACTTGCTTTCAGCCTCACCGTGCGTGTTGAGTTAGGCAGTACCAGTGAGCCTATCTGGACGCTTTACGAAGGCGAGGGCAATATGTCGCGGGTAATGTGGAGCACCGGCTTCGGCGATGTCGAGCTGCTTTACGACGTGCTCACTTTGTCGCTGCCATCCGACGGTCCAAATATTTTCGACCCTAATTCCAGGCCTTCGAATTACGAGCCTACCGGTAGCACCTCAAGTTCGCGAAGCAATCAGCTGTTCAATCCTGCCGAAGACGCAGGATCTGAAAGTGAACGGTTCAGCGCCAGCAGCAGTTCCACTTCGATACCAGCGATCCCATCGAATACCGGTGAGCGGCCGGCCTCGTTTTATGAGTCGGGGGTGCGTGCCGCTAATAATAGTGACGCTTATAGTGACGCTTCTACGGCCTCAGGATCTTACCCGCCACACCTGGCTGAGAGCGAATTTTTCACTGCCGAACAGCCCATTTCTGTTGATAACACGCAAAGTGACAGCAAAATGCGCACTTCTGAATTTATGATTGAACCGGCCAATATTTCAATCGAAGTCGGTCAGCCGCGTTCAGAAAGTCAACTGACTCCACCGGCTAATCCTGAGTTCCCAAGCCAGTTTCAATCGCAAGAAATTTCGATTCCGGCTGGTTATTATCAGCAGCAGGCCGGTCAGCCACCAGTGGTGCCCGGTGCACCCCAATATCCTCAAGGCGGTCAGCCAATGCCACCTGCCCAACCCGGTCAGCCTCCGCAACCTGGCTTTGGATACCCACCTGGTTACAACTATCAGCCGGTGCCGGGTCAGCCCTACCCGCCGCAAGCCCCTTATCCGATGCCACCAGGTTACGTTTATCCTCCGGGCTATCCGCCGGTAAATTATCCACCTGGTTATGGTTATCCATCTGGTTATCCGTATCCCGCCTCTACTGTGCCGCTCAATTACGGCCCTGGTGCTGTAACGCCTCCTCCCGATCCTTACGCTAATAATTTGATGATGCCCAGCCCTGAGCTCATGAACAAGCGGCCCATGGTGATGCTCGGCACTTTCCTGGTTGAAGCCGGTCTCGTTCCTAAAACCACTATCGATGCCGCTTTACAGGTGCAAGCTCTGGTTAGCCAGGGCACTTTGTCGGCCATGAAAGCGGCAGAAGCTGTACGCCGCGCCCACCAGCGTGGTGGTTTTGTCGAGCCTGAAAATATTCAATCAACAGTACAGCCTAACGAATCGGTTGTACGGGTCAAACCACAGCTGGGGCAAGTTCTGGTTATGGCCGGAATTATATCCGCCGCTCAACTGAAAGCTGGTTTGCGCATGCAAGATGCTATGCGCACCGGTGCACTGACAATGGAACAGGCCGTCACTACTCTGCACAATGAGTTGGGTAACGAATCTAAACCGAAAGCGCCAGAGCCGGAAACAGGCGCTCAAACCTTTGAGAAAGATCGCAGCCAGACGGGCTCCGGCCAGGCTAGAACTCAGACAAATGCAGGTGCTTCCAATACAGGTTCTAAGTTGCAGCCTCCAGCTGAAGTTGAAGAACCAGATTCAGAAGAGGCCAAAAAGGCATTGACCTTGCTCACTCAAGCAGGGCTTTTGACCGAGGTCGATCTGGAAGCGGCTAATCGTGTGCGCACCACCCGTGGTGGTGAGTTGACGAAAATATTAGCCGCTGCCGGCAAAGTCGATAAGCTCACAATTGAAGCTGCCACTACATGCCAGCGTTTTATTGAAGGTGGGCATCTGCGAGTGGATCAGGCAATCATGGCCCTGCACTATTGCCAGCGCATGCGCGTGCCCTTTGAAGAAGCTGCTAGCGAATTGGGTCTTGATACCAAATAGTGACGCACTCCATTAAGAAAATAGTTTTGTTCGGAGTAGGACAGACGGCCCTCGCTGTTCTTTCCGCGCTTCAAGCCGCACCAGAGGCGAAGCCGGAAATCTGGGGCACAACTCGAGCGCAATCGGGTGACACACTGCAAGCCCTTGGTGTCAAACCGATATTGTTGAACCGCTCAGGGGCCGAAGGCGACCTCGATATGGAGCTGCTTAAAGAAGCATGCGACGGTGCTTGCGTTCTCATCTCATTTCCGCCCGACGAAAAATCAGAACATTTTTTCTTTGATACTATAAGTGGTGCGGGCAAAATTATTTATATCTCCTCTACTGGTGTTTACGGATCTCTCAGCGGTGATATAGACGAAGATAGCCCAGTAGATCACAGCCAGCCCCGCGTGCAAGATAGACTCAAGGCTGAAGCTCTCTGGCGTAGCGCCGGCGCAACAGTACTGCGAGCGGCCGCTTTATACGGCCCCCAAAGCGGCCTGCACAAAAGACTTTTGACAGGAACATATCGACTGCCGGGTGACGGCAGCAATTTTGTTTCGCGCATTCATCTAGACGATCTAGCCGCTATTATCTTGGCAATTTTCAGTAAGCCAAAGGCAGTAGATGATAGATATGCCGATATTTACGTTGTCGGCGACCTCAAGCCGTCCACTCATATAGAAGTCGTAACCTGGCTCTGCCAGCTCCTCTCACTGCCATTGCCGCCCTCTGCGTCATTGTCTGAAGTCAACGCCAGCTTGACCGGCAATCGCCGTATTAATCCTGCCAGAGTGCTCAATGGCTTTAACGTTGTGCTTGCCTATCCGACTTATGTTGAAGGCTTCACTCAGTGTCTGTCTGTTCAAGGCGAAAGAAATTAGCTGATGCGGCGTTTGCGGCAGTGAAAAGGAAATTCAAAAGTAGTGTTGCCTACTACCACTTGAACGCAGACATCTTCGTCGCGAGGATAGATATAGAATATTTCGCCGGTGCGCGACTCTAAAGGTTCAAGTGAGATCGTGGTCAGGCCCGCGTGACGCGCTTGCTCATCGCGTACCAGACCGGTATCGGTGGCGGTATCATCATCTTCGTTGCGATTAAAAATATTTTCTCTTGAGGGGTAAACCGACACTCTGGTCGGCACCGAATGTGATACTCCGGCCCACTCGCCCCAGACGCCAAAAACATTGGGTCCGCGAAAGAGGTCGTGTCCCTCCGCCGGCACCAGGCCGCGAAAGTTGCGAGTCTTTTGAATATTGGCTAGCCAGGGGCGATCTTGTGTCAGATCCCACATGTTGCGCTCTCGACGAATGCGATCAATGATTTTATGGTCTACGTATGTCAGTGGCGCGTTCAGTCTGATGCTACCTGAGACAATATTATTAGTGCTGTGGAATGTTTTAATGCCGCCCAGGCCAACTGATCTGCGGTGGTCATCTAAATTAGTAACGCAGACAAGTACCCCTGCTAATTCCCACAAGTCAATGACAGTGACTGCTACTCTCACACGATTAGCTGTTATGTAGCGCAGCGGAAATTCGTTGTCTATAATTTCGTGCGAGCGCGGTGAGCCAGGCTCCCAGCTGAATTTTACCTCTCCAGATAAAGCGGACGGTTGGTCTGCGCTGGAGAGTGTTTCTTTTAACTGGCAACTTTTCTCGAATAATTTTTGGCCGGTTTTAGCATTGCCGATTTTGCCGAAAAACAAAGCTTCAAGCCTCAGCTCATCGGCTAGATCTTGCTCTTTGCAGCCAGGTTGTTCAGTCAAGGCCGTACGCGCGCGCAGGAAATATTCTTTGGCGTCTTCGTTAAAACCCTGTGCTGCCAGGGCGCGAGCCAAGCGTGAAAAACTCAGTCCTAGTGAGCTTTCATAAGAACTATCGTCTTTGGCTTTGCTCACCTTTTCCATGATTTCACTGGCTTCTCGAGCGTGTTGCTCCGCCTGCTTATCTTTGTTCAAAGCCAGTTCTGCTTCGGCTAGTTCAGAGTAAGTATTGGCCAGCTCTGCACTGCCGCTTCCATATTGGGAGCTGATTGGCTTGACTAAATTCGTCAGCGTCTCAAATGCTTTTTGCGGTTTGCCCATGCGATTAAAAAGGAAACCTTGCAAATAACGTGACTGCAAATACCGACCATGTTCGGAAGTGGCTTGATTGGCTTCATGCAGTGCCACCGTATTAAAATCATGAGCGCCCTGCCAGCGCCGCAGTTCGATAGCTTTCACCACTTCGTTATGGCAACGCAGATAATGATCGTTGCGTGAACTCTGTGCTTCTGCCGCCTGGGTAAATAAACTGAAGCAGTATGAAACTGCCCCGAAGAGAATGAGTGCCAGTGAGCGATGCTTATTCACTTTCTTTAATTTTTTCGCCGCTCTTTAGTTGAATTGTGCCACCACTTTCGCCTGATGCTGTTTTGCCGAACGAAATTTTTACCGGTTCAAAGGCATTAGCATTATCAATGCCAAAATATGTCTCACCTCTAAAACCCATTACCGGAGCCAATAAACACGAAGGAAAAGATTCAATGGCAGTGTTCATTTCGCGCACATTGGCGTTATAAAAACGACGGGCCTGTGAAATACGCGTTTCGGTTTCTCCCAGTTCGTTTTGCAATTGGTTAAAGTTTTGATTGGCTTTTAAGTCGGGATAAGCCTCAGACAGAGCCATCAGTTTTCCCAGAGCACCGCTCAGCTGAGTGGAAGCTTGGGCCAGTGCTTCGGGAGTGCCGCCGCTCATGCCTTGATTGCGAGCGGCAATCACTGCTTCCAGCGTGCTGCTTTCGTGTGTGGCGTAACCTTTAACGGCTTCCACCAGATTGGGTATCAAATCAAAACGCCGTCTCAGCTCGGTTTCTATGGCCGACCAGCTTTCGCGTACATTCTGCCTCAGTTTAACCAGACCGTTATATAGGGAGATCGCGTAAATCAGCAGTAGGCCTATGACCCCAAGCACTATCCACGTTGTCATAAAGTGTCCTCTTGGTAATTGGGCGAGCTTCTTGGATTTTAAAGACTTTACTCCGTCTATAATAGCCCTATCTTTCCCTGTGATGGGTGTGTAATGCAGCCTGGTTCTGCGGATAATGCTGTGCTCAGTCGTAGGGCGTGGGCAACTTTCTCTTTCTTGCTTCTTTTTCTCGTTTTAAATCTCTATCAAAGCGCTCAAGCAGAGCGAATTAAAGATTTTCAAATTGACCTGGCCTTGGCGAAAGATGGGCTGCTTTACGTCACTGAAACCATTCACTACGATTTTGAGAAGGCGCACAGGCATGGGATATATAGACGTATTCCTATGCAGTACCGGCATCAGGGAGCAATCTATGACCTGATTTTGAACACACAGTCGGTGACTGACTCTGCCGGTCATAAACTTCCTTACACAACAAAGCTTATGGAAGGTGTGACCAACATTCAAATTGGTGATCCCCATCTGCTGTTGAGCGGTTTGCATACCTATCGCATCAGATATGATGTTCGCCACGTGGTCAACATATTTGACGGCATGCCCGAGCTGTATTGGAATTGCGTTGGTAGTGAGTGGCCATGCCCAATAGATCATGTGAGAGTGGTTTTTCATCCACCGAACGGCACCAGTATTAAGTCTGTGCGCAGCACAAATTATCTGGGATATGTTGGTGCTAAAGCTCACGGTAAAAGTGCTCTGGCTGGTAACAACGTAGTTTTCACCGCTGCAGGTTTGCAGCCTGGGCAAGACTTTACAATACTAGTGGCATTGCCTCGAGGCAGCATAGTGCTGCCGACCTTATTTCAATCTTTTCTCCAATCACTGCTCTTCTGGCGAGTGGGCCTCTTAATTCCGGCGGCCACAGCCGCTATCTTATTTTTGCTCTGGTTTGTTTACGGGCGCGACAGCCTCAATTTGCAGGGGGTTGGGGTTGGGGTTGAATGGAAACCACCGGCGGAGCTGACTCCCGCGGAAGTGGGCACCCTCATCGACGAGCATTGCGACAATCACGACGTTACCTCCACTTTGCTCGATCTGGCTGCTCGTGGATATTTGATTATCACTCAGGTGCATTTCAATGGCTTACTCGGCACGGACAACAAAGACTATAAATTTAAAAAGGCCGCCAGTCCCGATCCAGAGCGACTGAAGCCTCATGAGGTGTTATTACTTTCAAGTATGTTTGTCAGCAATGACGTCACCTATTTGTCGGCTTTGCAGGGACACTACCGCGAATATATTGAAACTATGCGCACTATGATTTATCAATCACTGGTAGAAGAAAAATATTTTACTCGCATGCCAAAAGATGATCGTGATTATTTTTTGATCGTCGGCGCAATGATTTTAGGCACTGGTGGAATGCTTGCTGCAGCCGGTTTCACCGCTGGGGATATTTATAAGAATTACGGCATGGGTATTGGCTTATCTGGTTTGCTGATTATGATCGCCAGCGGATCTATGCCCAAGCGCACCGCCAAAGGTATCAAAGTATTGCGCCAATGTCTTGCTTTTAAACGCTTCGTCAACCTGGCGGAAAAATCGCGCCTGGAAGTTTTAATTAAAGAAGATCCTACTATTTTTGGTCGACTGCTGCCTTACGCCACTGTGCTCGGTTGCGCCGAAAAGTGGGCCTACGCTTTCAAAGATTTGCTTGACGAACCACCGGATTTTTACCGTGTTGCCGGACGCGATGAAGGTCATGTCTGGAACTCGCAAATTTTTACTTATGATCTTTGCCGCAGTCTTTATACAATCGATGCATCTTTCGATGCTAAACCGTTGCCCGGCTACAATCTCAATTCCAATTTCGGCGGTTCATCAAGTTCTGGCGGATCTGGTGGTGGATTCGGCGGGTCTGGCGGCGGCGGGGGAGCTGGAGGCGGTTTTGGTGGCGGCGGAGGCGGATCCTGGTAAAGTAGGTATAAGAAGCACATGCTTTCAGTCCGGCTAATTTTTGTCCTGAGCCGGTAAAGCTTATATCTTGATTCTGGAATGCCTGCGAGTGATGGCTACAACCGTGAAAATTCAAAGCAAGTTCGTCGTTCAGTTATGTTTTTTGTTAGCCCTTTCTTCGGTTTGCGGTTCGGCCGTAACTGCCCATGCGGCTTCCGGCCCCTCGCGCAAAGCCAGACGAGCCGCCCAGTTGGCAAATTCGTCGACCAAATTAGTGCCGCTTTCACCTCGTGTTGACTCTCTGGCGCCGGCAATTAAAGCCAGTAACAAAGAAACTCTAGATATACTGCGTTTCGGCGCCCTGAGGCATTCGCAGGGACAATTCGACGAGGCTGAAACGGCTTTCAGGCAAGTTCTCGCTCGTGACTTGAACAATGTTGACGCTTTTTATAATCTTGGTTCTTTAGCTGAGCGCCGGGGCGATTTGATTGCCGCTTTGAGTCATTATCGAGCCGCTCAGGCCTTGAAACCAGGCGATCATCAAATTGCAGATGCCGTGCAATCGGTAGAAAAAACTCTCCATAGCGCGCCTTTTTCCAACAATTACCTGCACCCTACTTTTACAGCTCCTGGTCCTTCCACCGCGCGCCATGAGCCGCTCGCCCAGGCCGGCCAGTTTCCCTATCCGCCTTTAGCACCGGCAATTAGCGGCGCAAATGATCAGTATCCGATTTTGAATGCCCTTAGCGCGCCAGACCCGGTGCCTTCGGTGACCGGTGTGCCTAACAGCGACGGCACCTTCCAGCTCAGCTCTTCTAAAAACGCCGCCCTGCCTCCTACTCTTGGGGTAGTGCCTGGTAGTGGTGGCGTTTTACCTGCAGCACCGGTGGTGGGCGTCAAACCCAAGAGCCATCCTATTGCTCGAGCTGCTCTTAACGGCGCCCTCAACACCGGAACCTCCATGGGTCTGCGGGCTGTGGGCCTGCACTGCCCCGTGTGCCATTTTTTGCGTTTCAATTTTTAAATGGTAGTTTTTAAATTTTTCACCTGTCTGTGTCTGCTGCTTGCACTGGGCGGTCAAGGACAAGTTTGTCAGGCGGAAGAGATTCGCATCTCGCGGCCGCAAGTCACTTTGACCCACGACTGCTGCGGCTCCATCGAGATCAATTGCGAGAGCGGCAAGATTCACTGGCCGGGATCAGTTGTCGACGCCCATCGTCACTGGCAGCTTCGCTATGTCCAGCCTGTGTTTTGCCCGATGATTACCTGCATGAGTTCTTGCGGCAACTATGCCGATGCCTGCGTGCTCGACTCAACGGCCGTATTGTTAAATAAGAGCCACGGCTGTACCGGTTCTTGCCGGTAATTTTGAGCTGTGTCATTATGTCGTGACCGATTTAGGGACAAGCCGTGAATTTTCTTGAAACTCTATTACCTTTAGCCGAACACCAAACCACCCAGGGCGTGGTCAAGTTCAAGGTTGCCAGTTTGAGCGATATTGATCGCCTGAGTGAAACGTTTTTAGGCTCCGACAATGAACCTATTGATGCTGAGCCGGCCTCCGAAGAATTTTTGGCACTGACAAGAAGATTTTTCAAACACCTCATTAGTGAGGGTGCAGTAGCAATTATTGGTGAGAAAGATTCTGAGATCGTCGGGTTATCATTTGTCGATTTGCTGGAGCGTCAGAAAGAAAAGACACGCATACGCTGCGATCGTCCTACAGGAATAATTGAAAGAGTGCGCTCTGTAATTGAAGGGCAGGGAGTCGGTCGAGCGCTGTTGCAGAACTGCGAAGCTTTGATTGTCAGAGCCGGATTGGAAGCAGCTGAAATTGGAGTGAAGGCCACCAATCACCGCGCGCGCGAAATTTACGAGCGGGCCGGTTATCAGGTTGTCCTCAATGGTCATGTAGAACGGCTGCCAGATTTCGAAGGTTATTCGATTTTTCGTTATGAGCCGCCTTCGCAGGTGATGTTTAAATCTCTGGTACCAGTTTCAATTAAGCGGAAAGAGCGGAAAGTTAAGTGAAAATAGTGCGCTTAAATGCGTTGCTGGGGCGGTCTGGGGAGTATTTGCCTTTGCTAATGAATAAAGACAGAGATTTTTGCGTAAAAATCTCTGTCTTTATTGCTGTAGCAATTTTGGTTTTTTTCCAACCCCATGCGGCAGAGGCTCAAGAGCCTGAAAAACAGCGTTTTCAGGCAAATGTAGCACCGGTACCTCTGACTTTACAGGCTGGCGCTACTTTTCAAGAATCAAGTCTGCCGCCTCAGAATACAGGCAAAGGTTGGTACCGCATTCCTTCGTGGTTTGCAGGTTACTGGCACCGGCGCGAAATGGTGGAACGTAATTTTGGTTATCCAGACCGCAGGCAAATTTCGTTGCGCGACATGAGGCGCGGTTATCAAATTGACCACCGCGGTGACATCTGGCATCCACGTAACGAACCATTCGTGGTCAGAGTTGACCATAGAGACACATATGATTTGAATGACACAGCCGAAATGAAACCGCTCATGGTCAGCCCCGGGTCAGTGGTGCTGGAAATAAGCGCCATGGGCATCAGAGTCGACAAGGCTACAGGTGTGATTATTTCAACTACGCAAAAAAGAGAAATCCACACATTCAAACCGGGCCGCAACCACACCATTGAGGCCGAATCAACCGGCATGGGTTACGATCAGCACGGTAGGCCTCTTCTAGCCAAGCCTTTTCAAAAGTTTTACACCGAATATTTGAAAGCACCATTTAAGCCCATCAATAACGAAGATGGTCGCGACTATCGTAGCGATTTTAATGACTATCTTGAATCGACCAATCAGGGCGACTTATTACCCAGGTAATGATTGTTCGGCGACTGGTTCAGTTACTGACAATTTGCTTTTCTTATCGGTTAATTTGTACATTACTGGCAATACCATCAATGTTAAAAGAGTAGCCGAAACTAGCCCTCCAAGCACCACTGTGGCCATCGGTCTCTGCACTTCAGAACCGGTGCCTGTAGCAAATATTTTCGGTAAAAGACCCATAATTGCTACCAGCGCGGTCATCATCACCGGTCTGAAGCGCGTGATCGCGCCTTCCATAATTGCTTCTTGCGCCGGCCGCGTGGCGCGCAAATGGCTGATGTACGATACCAGGATTACTCCGTTTTGCACGGCCACACCGAACAAAGCGATGAAGCCGATGATGGCTGGAACAGAGATGGGCTGGTGAGTGACAAACAAACCGAGAATGCCGCCGATGATTGCAAAAGGCACATTGGCCATAACGAGGCAGGCATTTTTAAAAGAGCCGAAAGCAGCAAACAGCAAAATAAATATAAGTAAGAGCACTATCGGCACCACTACGGCCAGCCTGGCCATTGCTCTCTGCTGGTTCTCAAATTGGCCGCCCCATACAAGTTTGCATGAGCTGGGAATTTTTACGGTGCTGGCCACTTTTGCTTGAGCTTCCTGGACAAAACTACCGAGATCTCGACCTCTAATATTTGAAAGCACGGCCGTTCGCCTTTGTGCTTCTTCTCGGTTGACCATCACAGTGCCTTCTTCAAGAGTTATGTCTGCCAGCATTTTCAGCGGCACCGTGGCTCCAGATGGCGTGGTCACCGGCATGTTCGATATGTCGTCGACAGAATCGCGGTCTTTGCGGGGCAGTCGCACAAGCACGCCGAAGCGTTTGTTGTCTTCGAATACTTCGGTAATGACACTGCCGGCGATGGCTGTGTTGATATATTGTTGCAGCGCCTGAACATTCAAACCGTAGCGGGCCATACGCGACCGGTCAAGGCGAATTTTCAATTGCGGTGCACCCAGCATGCGCTCCCGCTGCAAGTCGGCTACTCCAGGCACGCTGGCGATTGCATGATTGATATCAGAGCTGACTCTATCGATTTCGCGCAAATCGTCGCCGAATACTTTGATGGCAAGATCAGCTTTCACTCCTGAAACCAGGTCGTCCACCATGTCGGCAATCGGTTGGGAAAAACTGTATTTGAGGCCGGTAATGTTGTCGAGCTTTTTGGCCATTTTTTCGACCAGCTCGTCTTTGCTGCGCACAGTCCATTTGCTCTTCGGTTTAAGGCCGACATATGTGTCTGCATTGTCTACCCCTTCAAGGTCCGAGCCCATACCCGATCGGCCAATGCGTGAGACGACAACTTCGACTTCGGGAAATTCTTTTAAAATGGTTTCGATAATTTTGGCAATCTGAATAGATTCTGTATGTGAGACGCTTGGTGCCAGTTTGGTGCGCAGTAAAATCGAGCCTTCATCCAGAGTAGGGATAAATTCCGAGCCCAGGAAAGGCAGTAAAGCAAGAGAAGCTGCCAGTGCACCTACAGCAATAGCTATAACCAGCGCCGGACGCTTCAGTGAAAATGTCAGAGCATCTACGTATTTGCGTCTGGGTACAGCTAAAACGGGGCTTTCTTTATCAACAATATTTCCGCGTAAAAATAAATAGCAGAGCAGTGGAATAATAGTCATTGAACAAATCAAAGCGCCGGTAATCGAATAAATGAATGTCAGTGCCAGCGGTTGGAACATTTTCCCTTCCACCCCTTCCAGGGTAAAAAGTGGAATGTAGACGGCGATGATAATAAGAATGGAAAAGAGAATTGGTTTGCCCACTTCACGGGCTGCATGCGAAGTGGTCTCGAGTATCTCAGCGTTTGATAATTTCTTTCCGTCGGCCTGCTTTTCTGCCAGATGGCGAAAAACATTTTCTACCATTACGACACCGGCATCGACAATTACACCGAATTCCATGGCGCCCAGGGTCATGAGGTTCGATGAGAGCCCGGTGACGCGCATGAGGATGAAACTGAAAAGCAGTGAGAGCGGAATGATTACAGCGGCAATCACTGCCGCTCGAATATTGAGCAAGATGCTGGCCAGAATAATCACTACCAGTGCACCGCTAAAGAGAAGAATCTCTTTTACAGTGTCCATGGTTTTGTCTACCAGTTCCATTTGATTGTAATAAGGAACGATGTGCACGCCTGGTGGCAGTTGCGATTTTAAGTCTTTGAGACACTTCTCGACATTGAGCACCACTTCTTTGGTGTTCACACCTTTGCGCGTTAAGACAATACCGGTGACCGCTTCGCCCAGGCCGTCCTTAGAAGCTGAGCCGCGCCTGAAGGCTCCATTTATCGTAATAGAGGCGACTTGACCCAGTTTTACGGAGGTGCCTTCGTATTCGCGCAGCACAGTGTTCTCAATATCTGCCGCGGTTTTGATGCGGCCGATGCTGCGAATAATTATTTCTTCGCCACCCTGCTCAATAAAATTGCCACCAGCATTGGTGTTGTTCGAATTGAGCGCATCGACAACTTCTTTCAGGCTGACGTCATAAGATTTCATTTGATCAGGCTTGAGCAGCACTTGATATTCTTTAACGAAACCGCCATAGGAGACCACGTTCCCTACTCCGGCCACGCTTCTCAATTTCCTGGCGACAGTCCAATCTTGCACTGTGCGCAAAGCAATCTCATCGAGGGGACCTTCCAGGTAATACATGAAGACATTGCTGAAAGTTGATACGACAGGCCCCATTTGAGGCTGAGGTACCTGACTGGGAAACTGGATGGTATTGAGCTTTTCGCGCACCAGTTGCCTGGCGAAATAGACGTCAACACTATCTTGAAAAATTACTGTGACTACCGCCAGGCCAAAGCTGGAGTTGCTGCGAATGGTCGATTTGCCCGGCAGTCCGGCCATGGCATTTTCAATGGGAATGGTAATCATGGATTCTACTTCTTCAGTAGCCATGCTCTCCGGTTCGCAAATTATCTGAACCTGAACGTTGCTCACATCCGGAAAAGAATCCATGGGCAAAGTAGAGAGAGAAAAGAGGCCGCCAATTATAAGTAGAACGGTGAGGGCCATAATCGCTAAACGCTGGTTTAGGGCGAAGCTAATTAATCTATCCGTCACCACGCTGCTCCATGGAAAGTTTTGTTTTCACAAGGACGCCGCCGGTTGTGACAACGTCTTCTCCTCCCTGCAAGCCACTGGTGATTTCTACTAGATCGCCGCTGCTGATGCCTGTTTGCACTACTCTTTTGGCGTATAGATTTTGACCGGTGCGCAGATAGACCACAGTGGTGCCGCCAGTTTCATGAATGGCTTCTCTCGGACAGGCAATTACTTGTTTGGGCGTGCCCTGAATGTCGATGGTGGCAAACATATTTAGTTTTAAATGACCGCTTGTATTGTCGATCACCGCTCTTACCGAAACAGTGCGGGTTTTGGGATCTAAGCGCTCTCCCACATAATCGACTTTGCCGTCGAAAGTGCGACTGCCGTACGAAGTAACCGATGCGGCCACGGGCAGCCCTTTCGCCACCAGCGATAAATCTGATTCTGGAATTTCACAACTAATGGCCACCTGTCGCAGGTCACAGATTGAGAAAATTGGTGAATCTGGTCCGACAATTTCCCCCGGTGAGACGAACTGTTGCACAATGGTGCCCCGCGCCGGTGCAATAATTGGCACCAGGGGCCGCAAACGCTTGCTTAGAGAGGCACTATTAATCGAATCCTTGATTGAATCCTTGGTCGAACCCCTAATCGGTCTCGATTCGGCGCCGAGAAAACCAAGTTTTTCATTAATCGTCTGCAGCTCATTAAGTGATTCTTGGGTTTCTGTTTGCGCTAGTTGCCAGTCTTTTTTTATCAGGCCTTTATTGGCAAATAACTCACTCTCACGTTTTTCTTCCAGCTGACTCTGTTCCAGGTCGAGACGGGCCCGCTCGAGCCCGCTTTTGGACTGGAGATAGTCTTTTTCAGCGGCAATGCCTTCTTTTTTCAAAGTCTCCATTCGATGGAAGTTTCGTTTGGCCGACTGTTCATTAATGATAGCCAACTGCAGTGCGGTTTTCGCTCTGATCAGTGCCTTCGGTCTCAACAGCTCTTCCTGATAAACGCGAAATTCTCTTTCTTCATGGGCTCGGGCAATGGCCAGGCGCGAGGCCGCCTTGCTTGCTTCGGCTTGAATCTCGCTAACCTGTTGGCTGTCGACATAGCCCAAAATTTGGCCGGCTTTTACATGCTCTCCGGGTGCCACATTCACTTTTAAAATGCGACCAGAAAGCCTGACGCCGACCGTATATTCTTTGCCAAAAACAGGTTTCACCTGTCCTGTGCAATGAACAACGGGAGAAATGTTTTTTTTCTGCGCCTTGACGCACTCAATAGCAGGGGCAATGTTTTTCTCTGGTTTTGCGGCGATTGCCTGAGAATCATTGCTGGAGAGCGACTGACACCCTGACAGGTATACACAGCAATAAGCCAGGCCGATCAAGAGCATTGCCGTGACATTATTCAAATTGTAGGGCTTGGTTAACAATTGCATTTTGCCTGAAGTTGTCAGATTGGCCTCAGTGGCTCAATTTTTCCATTCTATAACTGCATGTCTTTTAAAGTCGTTTCTTCCTTTGAAAGGTTCGTCTTTTGTGACTTTAACTGGCTGAAAGCTGTTTCGATCACGCGGCTGGGCCAACCAGTCACGTTCTTGGCTTGGTCGAGTACGTCTTGATACCGCTATCAGTGCGAGTATAGTCATAATATTTTGCCACAATAGTGTGTGAATTGCTAAGCAAGTGGCGTTGTAGTTGTTCTTATTCAGGAATCAAGTTGGACTGTCCCGATTCGGTTAAGTAAGCGCGAAACTCTTCTTTGTAATTAAAAGTGCCTGCCGGCGATTGATCTTGCGCCACAAAGGGGCTGACATGCGCTAGCTTTACTTCGAGCTTTTTCGGTTTACGTGTGATTGCTTTGCCGTCCTGGTCATAGCGCATCTGCAAGCTATGTTCGAGCACCTGGTTGTCTGCCGTTGGCTCAAGCTCTTGTTCTTCTGTTCTTTTTTCGGCGCGCAAAATTTTGCGGTTGTCATCATCTACCGTGATAGCCGTATAACGAATCAGACAGCGAAACTTGTCCGGCGTCGAATCAAGCACCTGATAGTCTTCAAAAATATCGAAGTCGGTAGCATTCTGAGTTTTTACCCGGGCGTAGTTAGGAATAATGACGGCGTCCCAGACTGTGCCGGTTTTGTCTGCTTGCAGCCCGCGAGATGACTTGGTCTCGTTTTTGCTCTCCACTGACCTGAGCCTGATTGTCTGCTTTAATGTTTTAGCTTCGAAGCCGCCTGTGAGCCAGCTTGGCAGTTTGTACCAGGATTTTATCTTGTGATTGCCCGGCAAAAAATCTTCTGAAAAAGTTGAGCCTATGCGAAAGCGTTCTTGCAGCGGTGCCACTCTTTCTTCGATGCCGCCCTGCAGGACCTGTGCTTTTCCGTGCAACTGGAAAGCTGAGCAGACAAGAAACAGTGCCGCGATTTTAGTGCAGGTAGTAAGGGTTTTTGACATAGTGGCCGCATTATACTCGGGAAAAAGCCGCTCACCAACCTATCCTTTTCCCTGTGTTATTTGATCTTGGCAACCTCGATAATCAAGCCTGTAGAGAAACTCCCGATAAAAGTTCCGCCTCGCCAGCGGAGCTTTTATTGTTTTGGCATACAAAAAAGCAGAGCGCCAAGCAATTGGCGCTCTGTGTAGTCTCGCGTTAGAGTTCAGACCATCTCAGCGACACTACGACTTCTGGCTGGGTTTTTCACCGCCATGCTTTTTGCCCCTATTGGCGTGCATATCGCGCATTTGTTTGCGTTGCTCGGCAGTGAAATTCTCGCTCATGTCAATGCGGAAAGCCAGAATTGAATTGGCCATGTCAGCGGAAAGAGCGTTGATTTTGTCTTGCTCTTGTTGCACTGCGCTACGATCAATTTTGTCGTTGCTTAACAGTTCACGGAGCGCTTTGCGATGAGACATCAACTCTTCTTTTTTCGGGCTGACAGATGCTTTAAATTTGGTTTTTAAAGAATCCATGGCGGTTTTTTGCTGTTCGGTCAGGTTCAAAGCTTGCATACGGCCGCCTTTACCGCCCCTGCCTTTTCCACCTTTCCATCCGTGGTGTTTGCTACCACTCTTACATTCTTTTGATTCTGTTTGCACTTTGGTTTCAGCAATAGTTGTATCGCTGGCCTGAGCAAGTGCTGGCAAAATGGCTGTAGCTAACGATAGACACAGTGTGCTGAAGGCAATTGATTTTTTCATTGCTTAAATTCCTTATTCTCATTTACATCGATTCGGTAGGCACCGTCGCTTCGTCGTTTAAACTTCTGGCGAGGTACATTACTGTTAACGTAATTCGGCGGCAAAAAGTTCAATGAATTGGCAAAAGTTTTATTAACTCTTGTTCGCACGGTCCAGCTTGATGAACGAATAGCCATTTGCTGGCCAGTTTCGGGCATTTCAAAATCTGGGGAAAAGGCTCTTTTTCTGCACTATAGTTTTAGATCCGGCCAGTGGCAGACGAATATGATCAACCTCTTGAAGCTCCTTTACGGCGCAATCCTTATAGTAATGACCACCACTGTGATTTCGGCAGCCATGCACGAGAGTATTCTGGCGATACCACCAGTGGTGAAGGGTGATCCCTGGTTTCAAGCCACTCTAGTTGATTGCTATTTAGCTTTTCTGTCTTTCTTTGTCTGGGTTTGCTATCGCGAAAAATCAGTTGCGGCAAAAATTCTCTGGTTCATTGCCATTTTTGCTCTCGGTAATATTGCCATGAGCATCTATGTATTGATTGCTCTGATGCAAATCAAACCAGGTGAAAACGTCACTACGCTTTTTACCAGACAAAAATGAAACAACCGCACCTGGTTTAGCCTGGTACGGTTGTTTGTTGGTTTTTGATTTTATTTAGTGGCAGACGTTAATGCCGCGCTTGGCCAAATACTTCTGATGATATTCTTCAGCATCATAAAAAGGCTTAGCAGCGGTTATTTCAGTCACTATAGGGCTTTGGAAAAACCCTTTTTTATCCAGTTCGGCTTTAGTTTCGGTCGCCATTTTCTCTTGGTCCTGCGAGTGAAAATAAATAGCTGAGCGGTACTGGCTACCGTGGTCCGGGCCTTGGCGGTTCAGTGTTGTCGGATCATGCATTTCAAAAAACTTCTGTACAAGTTCTTTATATGTAATCACGGCAGGGTCAAAAATCACTTCTACCACTTCGGCATGGCCTGTGTTTTTTCCACAGACTTGCTCATAAGTTGGGTTTTCGGTATGACCACCGCTGTATCCCACTTTCGTTTCGCTGACGCCTTTCAACTGGCGGAAGTTTTCTTCCACTCCCCAGAAACAACCGGCGCCAAAAGTAGCTTTCTCCATCTCCGTCTCCATCTCCATCTCCATTTCCGTCACCTTGCTAAACTACTTCGGCGTCAACGACATCATCACCAGAGTTGCTCGAACTTGAGCCGGAACTGGAGTTAGATGATGAGCTTGATGCGCCGGAACCACCTGATGAGCCGCCTGACGAGCCGGTAGATGAACCGCCGGCGGTGGCGCCAACCGGTTCTCTATTTTTTGCTTCTGCTTCTTGCTGAATCGCAACAAACTGATTGCGCAATTCTTCAATTGCTTTTTTCAGCGAATCGTTGTCGACATTGTCTTTTACTTTCTGACGCACATCGGCAATGAGCTTGGTCGCTTTTTCTTTGTTCTCATCGCTATTGGCACTGCCGTTGTCGGCAATGTGTTTTTCAACGGCGTAAGTAAGGGCGTCTGCGTCGTTGCGCATTTCGGCTTTTTCTTTGAAAAGCTCATCTTCTTTAACGTGCGATTCGGCTTCTTTGACCATGCGGTCGATGTCTTCTTTAGTCAAGTTAGTGGTGGCAGTAATGGTGATCTTCTGCTCTTTGCCGGTGGTTTGATCTTTGGCGGTTACTGAGACGATACCGTTGGCGTCGATGTCGAATGAAACTTCGATTTTGGCCTGACCGCGGCGACCGGCAGCTATGCCGTCGAGAATAAAATTGCCTAGCATTTTGTTATCGCGGGCCATGGCACGTTCGCCCTGAAAGACCTGAACATCAACGTTTGGTTGATTGTCCTCGGCGGTGGAAAAGATCTGCGATTTGTGAGTAGGAATGGTGGTGTTCTTTTCCACCAGTTTGGTGAAGACACCGCCCATGGTTTCAATACCAAGCGATAGTGGAGTGACGTCGAGCAAGACGATCTCTTTCACTTCACCGGCTAGAACTCCTGCTTGCACAGCAGCACCAATGGCTACTACTTCGTCAGGGTTAACGCTCTGGTTTGGTTCTTTACCACCGGTCAAACTCTTGACCAGATCTTTCACGGCCGGAATACGAGTAGAGCCGCCTACCAGCACCACTTCTTCAATCTGCTCGTACGTCAACTTCGCATCGGCCAGAGCTTGCTCTACTGGCATCTTGCAACGTTGCACAAGGTCTCTAGTGAGGTCATTGAAACGCGCTCTGGTCAACTTCATATCTAGGTGCTTTGGACCGGTTTCGTTGGCGGTAACGAATGGCAGAGAAATGCTTGTCTCAGTCACCGATGACAATTCGATTTTGGCTTTCTCAGCGGCTTCCATCAGTCTTTGCAAAGCTTGTGGATCTTTGCGCAGGTCAACGCCTTCGGCAGCTTTAAATTCAGTCGCCAACCATTCCACCACCATGTGGTCGAAGTCGTCGCCACCAAGGTGAGTATCACCAGATGTAGATTTGACTTCAAATAAGCCGTCGCCTACTTCTAAAACAGAAACGTCGAATGTGCCACCACCCAAGTCGAAGACTAAGATAGTTTCGTTCTTTTTGCGCTCGAGGCCGTAAGCCAGAGCGGCTGCGGTGGGTTCGTTAATAATGCGCAGTACTTCGAGGCCGGCAATTTGCCCGGCATTTTTCGTTGCCTGACGCTGTGAATCGTTAAAGTATGCGGGCACGGTAATCACCGCTCCGGTTACTTTTTCACCTAAATATTTTTCGGCATCTTCTTTCAATTTCCGCAAAATCATGGCTGAAATTTCTTCAGGGCTATAGTCTTTGCCGCCTAATACAACTTTGCAGCCGCCTTCTGGGCCTTCTTTGACTTTGTATGAAATATTTTGCAATTCAGAGGCCACTTCAGAATAGTGCCTACCCATGAAGCGTTTGATTGAATAAACAGTGTTTTGTGGATTGACAACTGCCTGCCGACGGGCCAATTGCCCCACCAGTCTCTCTCCACCTTTGCTTATGGCAACTACCGATGGGGTAGTGCGGGCTCCCTCAGTATTGGCAATTACGGTGGGCTGGCCGCCTTCCATAACCGCTACAACTGAGTTGGTGGTGCCTAAGTCGATTCCTACTGCCTTGCCCATAGCTCTTAACTCCGTTGTTTGACCATAATTCTCATAGTTTGGCGCTCCCAGAAAAACCGGGAGCCCTCTAATGTCAGACTATTGAACTGACAGCTCAATATGCCAAAACTCTAGTTTTCTTTAATCATCTTTGGCCTAATTTCATAAATAGCGCTCAGCTCTGCGACAATTTGGAGTATAGGTCCAATTGGAAACTCTACCGTGATTACAGTGTATAAACTTCTGCTGCTGACCGTACTGGCCGCTTTGCTTTTTTTCACAAGCGCAGAGGCGCAGGTGGCGTCAAAGTTACCGCCTAAAAAGACGATCATCGATGATCCGTCGGATAAAGCGGCGCCGGCCGGTGGCGGCAAAGTAATAACCGATCCCACCACTCAGGTAGTGCTTGCCCCGGGGCTGGAAGTGACTTTTCATATTTTTGACGGCCTCGATACTCAGTGGAAGCTTGTCGGCAACTATGATTTTGTAGCGCGAATTGAAGAAGCCGGCCGCGACGGCTTTATCTACGATTGGCAAATGGGAGAACCGGCCGATGCTTCGGGATCTCGTCGAGTAGAACCAGGCGACGTGCATCAGTCGCGCAAAGTCAGCCTATTTTATCCCAAACACGAGACTACCACTCTGGTTGGCTATACCAATGCCATCAGAATTTCGGACGCACTTTTCAAAGATTTGAAAGCAGGGCGGCGCTCTGAATTTTCACTGGACGGCCCTGAAAGTGTGATGATTTTGCATCAAGAGTCAGTGCCGGTGCCCCATTACATCAAGGGTGATGGAGAAGAAACCATCAACATGCGCATTGAAGGCAAAGATGAGCCGGTGCGCTGCATTAAGGCCACTTGCGACAATGGTTGGAACTACTGGGTGCTGGATAATCCGCGATTTCCGCTCATGGTCCAGGGCAATGCCCCTTTTCGCTGGGTCACTTCACTGACTCACGCTTATGGCGAAAGCGACGCCACCAAAGAAGCTAAACATATTTTTGATCAGCTCAAAGACGGTGGTGTAGCCACTTCTTATTTGATTTTGTTTGATTTTGATTCAGCTCAGCTGCGCGATTCGTCAAAAGCAATATTGCGATCGCTCAGCCACTACATTACCGGCGAGCCGAAGTTAAAATTGCAGGTGGAAGGGCACACATGCACCATCGGCAGCTCTAACTACAACATGAGTTTGTCGCAAAGGCGGGCAGAGTCAGTCACTCGCTATTTAGTGCAGAACTGCGGCATGTCAGCTGCCCGTCTCAAATCTGTTGGCTTTGGTTTCACCAGACCGGAAAAACCCAATACTAACGAGGTTAATCGGGCCAGAAATCGCCGTGTGATTTTCCGCCAATTTAGCTAAGTACGTATTTTCCCCACTGATGTTGGTTTAGAACGGCCTTATTATGTCTATATAGGCTTAAAGATAAGCCTAAAGATAAGGTTACTAATGCCTCTAGACTCTCCTTCACCTGAATCAAAAAAACCAGAGGGCGTTGAGCCTGTGGGTGCTGTAGTTCAGGCTGAGGCAAATTCTTTCGGCGACAAAGTGCTGAGAGAGCTCGATTTACTGGCAGGCGCAGGCTCCGGTTTTGTCCACGAAGCCAAAAAAGCGGTGGAAAATCCAGGCGAGACTACTTTGAAGGTGGCCGGTTCTGCCGCATTGGGTTTTGGTCTGGCAATCGTCACACGGAAGCCGGGCATGGTCGGCCTGGCCGCTAAAAGTTTTGGTCTGGCTGGTGGAGTCGCATTCGGCACCGAAGTGCTTACTCACGGCGCCGATGTCAGTCAGGCAGTTCGCTCAAGCTGGCAATCAGGGACTGACCAAGAAGCAAACAAAAAAATTGTAGGCAGCTCCGCTGGTGCTTTTCTATTTGATACCACTTTGATGGGTGCGGCCGGAAGTGCCGGTGCCATCGGCTCCAAGTCATATTTCATTCGGCAGGCTAACGCTAAAGTAGAAATTCCGTTCATGGGTATTGGTGGAGAAGCTGCCGTCGGCAACAAATTGATTTTACCGAAACACAGTGAAGTGGCCCAACTCTATAAGGGCGCCATCGATAAAGTCGGTCGGGTGGAAGCTCTGGCAATGAAGCATGACGCTTTGTCAGGCCAATTCGGCACTGCTTTTGCTGTCGGTAAAGACGGAAAGATGGTCACTAATTATCACGTTGTAAAAGATGCTTTAGAGTTGACGGTCTTTGATCGTTTTGGTCGCGCTCACAAAGCCGATGTAGTGAAAACGTCTGATTTTGATGATCTGGCTTTGCTTCAGCTTAGAGATCCAAAAGCTGCCGCACATTTTGATGCCGTGCCAATTTCAGGATCTACCGCGGTTAAAAACAACCTCGCCGGTGAGCCGCTCTACGCTGTAGGGTATCCCAACGGTTGGCAGAAACCATTTCTTTCACCGGGTGAGACCATGCAAGTGGCTCATGTACGTCCACTGGACACGAAAATTATGATGCATACAGAAAACGGCAATTCAGGGGGCCCAATTCTAGATGCCAGTGGTGGTCTTGTGGGCGTGCTCAAGCAAGGCGACCGCAATAGCAGCAACATCACTTTGATGACTCCAGCTGAAAGAGTGGAGGCCCTTTTAGGCGGCACTAAAGGCGCTATTAAGCCTTTTGTTACCACACCAGCGGTAGTGACCAGACAGCGCTATGAAATTGCCGATGGAGAGGCGGCCGCTAGAAATATTGAGAAAATTTTTCCATTGGAAAAACGGTTGGATGGTAGCTCCGCTTTCTTCCATTCTAAAATTACTCGAGTGCCAATTGTCGACAAAAGCAATATTCAAGAGTTGATATTGCGCAGCCAGTATGAGCCACACAGTCGCTCAATCGTCGTCGAGCCCCTGGCTCTTGATGGCAAGGCACTGGCATCCGACATGGTCTGGCCCGGCACTACAATTCCAATTAAATCAGGCAAACTAACTGTTAGTCTTGACCGCAATCAAGTACCCACTGGTATGGAAGCTCTTAACGATCCAAAAATGTTTTTGCGCAGGGCTTTCGATCACAAAAGCACCGGCAATTATCTGGCCGGCCTAGAGCCAACTTTGGGGCCTGCCAGCATTAACACGCCGGTGAAAAAGTCAATGGTTGACATTTTGAGCAGCCTGGCGGCATCACTCAAAACCCCTAACTGGTTCTAGTCGTTATTGTGCCGCGGTGCGCACGATCATCCAGGCGCGCTCAAAGAGGCGCTCTTGCAAATCTTGCTCTCTAATCAACACCAAAGTTTCACTGACCGGATGGCTTGCACCGAAAAGAGTTTTTTCACCAATACGAGCTAACAAAAGCCATTCTCTGGCATCTGTAAGTAAGTGAGCATAATGGGGATCGGCAGCCCGAGCGCTATTGTACGAGATGCCGTTGAAGGCAAAGGCACAAGTTTCTTGCAGTTGCTGAAGACCCGATACATTGCTGCCGAATAGCTGGGCCGAACATTTTGAGAGCGCATTGAAAGAGCTAATCCAATCGTCAAGTTCTTTTTGCAAATCAAATGGCAGCTCTAAATTTGATTTAAGACCGTTGAGAGTTTTTTCGATTGTCCAAGTCACTCCGCCGCTAAAGGCAGTGGCCGGCAGATGCACGTTATCAGGATGACTGACTCGCGTTGCAGTTTTGCGATCACTTTCTTTTATGTAAGTGATGGCAAAACCCTTGCGATCTTTACTATTGAGCGAAGCGGCCGCCGCCGATCGAAAAATTGTAATCAGCCCATCTTCTGGAGCCCCTTGATGCACCGCAGGCAGGGAGGTAAGATCAAACTGTGCCAAGAAGATCATGGGCTGGTTGTAGCGGTCGTCAGGCCACTTGTAAAATGGTGGCAAGAGCGGTGCGCCACCAATTATTCCCTGGGTAAAAATTTGGGGCTGCGAGTTCGAATTATTCAAATCTTGCGCGGCATTTGTAATCAGGCCGAGAGTTTTGACCCTGGTTGAAGAAATGTGCTGGCGAATTTGCTCGGCTTCTTTTTCAGGAAGGCGTGAGGTGATTTTGATCAGGCTCTCGGCCAGTTCTTCAACGCCCATCTCTAACAATTTACCGGTTTTCTTGAGGCAAGCTTCTGCTACCATGTTTGTCTAAACCATATCTATATTAAGCAATAAACAAGGGTCGGCAATGTTAGATAAACTGATTTCTATAACAAATTTGAAAGCGCTGGTAGCACTAGTTGCTCTTTCGTCTCTTGCCGGCTTGCTCCCCGCCAGCGCCGCGCCTGCTTCAACCTTGAAAAACGCAGCCACTAACTCAGCCAAAGCTAAGCCTATTCCGGCTAAAGCTGACGCTGCCGCCGCCGCTGCTCCAACAAAGCCTGCCGCTAATGCTAATGCTGAAGCTCCTCATTCGCAATCGTGGACCGGATATCTTGTAGACCGTTCATGCGCTGCTGCCATCAAAGGCGATAACAAAGATGCCATGAAAAGTGTTAAAGAACACACCAAAGCCTGCTCCTTAGAGCCATCGTGCTGCGAAGCCGGCTTTTCAATTTATAGCCAGGGGCAGTGGCTTGATCTTGACAATGGCAGCTCGCAGATTGCCAAAAAAGTAATGCAAGCGACAAAGCGCGATAAAGCGCATGTTGTCAGAGTTGTTGGCATTATGAAACGCGGTGAAGTTAGAGCTTCGACTATTGTTGAGGTCAATTAAATCGGTGCCCAAAGATTGGGTTTATTCGCGGCCGCTGAAAACTTTGCCTTTCAAGAAGCTATAGTCCCCGGCGCGGTTGTGTTGCGCAAATTTTGCCAGAAAGAAGAGCGGATAAAAAAAAGAACAGGTAGAACAAGACCTGGCAGAGTGCGGCTCGCACTCGCTCAGTGAAGACTTGTTAGCTGTAATAGCGCAAGCGCCTTTGAGGCACATGGTCACCCCTGGCGGCATTAAGATGTCGGTAGCGTCCAGGAAGTGGTCAAAACTGGCCAGCCATGCCCGATTCTTTCATGGCCCTGGCCCGCAGTGCAGCGCTTGCCGGAGGCTTTGCTGACTTTGTACCTGATGCCTGTTTGATCAATCGCTACGAGGTTGGCGCAGAAATGACTTTGCACCAAGATAAGGACGAGAAAGATTTTGGCCAGCCCATAATTTCTGTTTCATTGGGGCTGCACGAGCTGACTGGAGCCTATCGCTACAATCTCACCTTCCGTAAAGCAGGATGATTTACGGAAGGTGCTTGGGGTCAGCTGGCTTGGCGGGAGTGCTAGGTGGAGCCTTCGAGAGGAGCCCAGTTGCCGGCACCAGCGTTCTGAGGCGGCAAAGTTTAGCAGCGTGCGCAGCACATGAAGTGGCATTGATTATCAGCGACAGTCAACGACTTATTGTGTGGCAACGCAAAGTTTCAATAGCTCATCTAAATCATCTGGCGGGTTTCCGTTTCTCAAATTTTTTGCGAAGATCGCATATGGATCGTTTTTGTCGCCTTCTTTTCGTAATGTGTTCTCATCATTCACCCAAGCGAAAATAATTACAGTTCTAGCCTCGTCATAGCGGAAAAACAATCTGAAGCGGTTCTGACCAAATTTTGCTCTTTTCCAGCCTCGAAACTCTCGCCCAAGCGTGTTGCCTTGATTCCACTGTGAACTTGCGGGGTCAGCTGGAATTTCTTCAATCATAAGCTTTTTAATTCGGACCAGTCGTTTGGTCTTCGGATGGTCGGCGACCTTGTCCGGTTGTGAAAGCTTTATTGCTTCCACTTCAGAAATTAGCTGATTGAGCTGATCTGTAAAAAGTTTGTACTGAAGCAATTTCCAGCCGTTAACTTCCATCGGCTGGAGTTAACCCAGGTCATCGCCAGCAGCAACCACTACACCGGCCGTGAGAGTGTCGATATGCACCATTTGTGCGGCAGAGACAGGTGTCAAATTAGCAGCGTTTTGGCAAGCATCTTTTTCGATGAATGCTAGAAAGGCACTAACCATCGGATCTTCTATTGATTCTAGTTCTTCATTATCTACAACTTTAAGTAGCATAACTCCTGGTCCTATTACATCGGCTCTAACATTAGCTTGCTGTCTAAATTCTGGATGTTGTTTAAACAAATTCTTGTCCAAACGAATAGCTTCGGAGTTACCTGTGGTGCTGATTTTACCGTTATAACTCATAGTTGTTTTCCAAATAGAAAGGCCTTGTACTTACCTTAGTACGTACAGTGCGTGCTGTCAAGTATGCGATATTCTAAAGCTGAGGTGTTCCCAGAGTTTAGGCCGATTTTGCGTTGCCGCAGCAACAGCTCTAAAAACACTGTCTGCTTAACTGGGACTTTGTGCCTGGCGTCAAGCTTTTTGCCGCGGTTGCGACAGTTTAAATTTGCCACTTGATATCCCAGGGATTTCAGCTGGAATAGACCAGCCTTTTTTCAACGACAGTTTGAATGTTTGGTCCGTGGTCGGCAGCGACAGTTTCATTCTTTAAGGATTGGCTGCCCTTTATGTTAAGCATGCCAACCTTCAAATTTATGGAAAAATTTATTAGCGGACTAAATGTATGCAAATTATTGTTCACATCTACAAGGTCATTTTCCTTTCCGGATTTAAAGTCTTGTACATTTCTATTTAGCATATGCACTTTCGTATCAAACGACAAATGCGTCATTGATACCACATACGACACCGTCTGGTTGCCCTGCGCGAGAGCAACCTCAAGTGCTTCCGTGCAGAAGCTAATATCCATGGAATTCTCTGCCTGGCTACCTGAGATAGACACTGCTTGAAGTGGCTAATTGGTGTTCTTCAGCCAGCGCGGCAAGATTTGCGCCAGGCAGTATGCTTGTAATTACTGCTGTGGCCATAGAGCGAACAATTAATTGATTGAGAGAAACCTTGCCAAAATCAGCTATCATTTTTTTTCACCACGGGCAGTGACTATACCTTCACCGGCGGCCCAGGCCGACACATCCCCCTTATTGATTGCCACAGCCATGAGCTCAGGAAATTTATCAGGGGTGCAGGCAAAAGCCGGGATGCCCATTTCGCAAAATTGGGCGGCGTGTCGGTGATCGAAGGCCGGTGCGCCCTGGTCGCTCAGTGCCAGCAGTGCCACCACTTTTACCCCGGTGTTCACCAGAGTGTAGACTCGCTTCAACATCTCTTGGGCATTTCCGCCTTCGAACAAATCGCTGATTAAAATCAGTACTGTGTCTGTTGGCCGGCGCACAAGAGTCTGTGCGTATGCCATAGCTCGATTGATATCGGTGCCACCGCCCAACTGCGTGCCGAAAATAACTTCTACCGGGTCGGCAAGTTTTTCTGTTAGGTCAACCACCGATGTATCAAAGACAACCATTCGCGTAGAGAGCGAGGGTAGCGATGCCAGCACGGCGGCAAAGATACTTGAATAGACAACTGAAGTGGCCATCGAGCCGCTTTGATCAACCAGCAAAATCACATCTTTGAGGCTTGAGCGTTTGTGGCCATAGCCGACCAATCTCTGTGGAATGATCGTTTTTAAATTTGGTTGGTAGTGCTTGAGATTAATCTGGATGGTACGCGCCCAGTTAATTTCATTATGCCTGGGGCGGAAATTTTTCATGGAGCGATTAAGTGCACCCATAATTGACTGCCGCGTAGGATTGGCCAGGCGGGCCATCAGTTGGTCGACCACTTGCCGCACCACCATGCGCGCCGTCTCCTTGGTTTTATTGGGCATAGCCGAGCCCAGAGCAGCCAGTGTGGCGACCAAATTGACGTCAGGCACCATAGATGACAAAAGCTCGGGCTCAAGCAGCATGCGTTTTAAATTGAGCTTTTCGAGGGCGTCTTTTTGCATGATGGTGACAACCGATGTTGGGAAATATTTGCGAATATCCCCCAACCAGCGCGCTACTTTTGGGCTGGATCCACCCAGGTCGGCACCGCGTTCGCCGCCGTCATCTTCACGCGGATTATAGAGCGCTGATAGGGTGGCATCAATAGCTGCGTCTTCACCAGCCAGGGTGTGCTGCATTCCTTCGCGGTCCTGGCTGCCTAGCAATAGACGCCATCTTCGCAGCCTTTCTTCTAGTTGTGCCTGGTCGCTCATAGCGCACAACCTTCATCATGCAGCAAGGCCAAAGGCTCAAGGCCTAACAAGAAGCGCACCATATTCAGTGGCGGGCGCATGCGCTCGAGATTGAGGTTTTCTTCGATTTCTTCTGTAGGCAATATTTCGCCGACAACAGGTTGCGTATCTCGCACCCTTTCGCCTATTTGGCGCCTTTCAGGGCTGGTAAAGGTGGAGAAAGTGCGGCGCAACAGCGGCAGCAGCTCGGCAAAACTTTCTTGATTGAGGCCGAGCAGCCAGCTGTCTAGTAGTTGCCAGAGGCGGCTGTCGTGAATGAGCACAAGTGCGCTGCCAGATAAAAATCCTTCCAGCCATTTGCCGGCATAAAGTGGTTCTGAGCCTCGCGAAAGGGCAAACTGCATCAAACGGGCGGCGGCGAGTTCATCGACGGTGCGACTTTCAAATAAAAGTCTCGTTGCTTTACCGGCAATCTGGCCGTGCAATGCCGAGTCTTCGGCCAGCTTTAAAAGTACGCTGCGATAGGCTTTGAGGTCAGCGGCCGAATTGAGCAAAAGTAATGCGGCATTAACTTCGGTAATTAGCGCCTGCAGCGAATCGGCGGCTTCGTCATCCAGGGAGCGGCAGGCTGTCGGCAGGCCCACCAGAATACGAGTGACGAGACCATCGATAATTGACTTGACTGCACCAATATCGGTGCCTCTGACATTACCGTAACGCACCACCCGTGCTAGCGTCGGCACTGCCTTCATCAGCTCGATAACGTCACCGGCCATGGCCGCTTCACTATTAATGCGAGTCATCACCTGATTTAAGGCATCAGGCAGGTCGGCCTCTAGAATTTTTTCGAGCAAATCTACAAGTGTGGCCAGACTGTTTGTCCGCGCTGCCACATCGGCCGCTCGGGCCGCTGCCGCTTGTTCTATGGTGCGGCCCCAGATGCCTGCTTCAATTAGTCTGATGCTCAGTTCCGGATACCATTCGAGATCCCAATTTTCATGGAATGTGCCGCTCTTGCCGCGAATATATTGCTTTTCTGCCCAGTCGATGTCGAGAATCAAAAGTCGATTTAAAAGTTCGCTGCGATTTAAATCAATCGGTTTGCGCAAATCTAACTCGAGAATTCTCGAGTTAGCTTCGGGTTTCAGGCGCAATTTACTTTGTAGCTGATTGAGGTCGCGCTCAAGGGGAGTGCCGGGAGTGTTCTCAGGCACTTGACCGAGACTCTCACCAACAATCAACTTTTTGCGAATTAAGGCCAGAGGTGTGTTATTGCCGTGGCACATCACTGTGATTATGGCTTCGTTCAAATCGTCAAGGCCGGGATGCGCCAGGTTACGCATTGCGGAAAGCGCTTCTACCAACCTTAAGGTATCTATTACCTGAGCCGAGGAGGCATCAAGATCTTCTTCGCGTAATAGCTGGGCGACTTTAACGAGCCATGTCAAAACCGGGTTTTCACGATTGGTGAAAATGTGTTGATACCAGCCGGGTGAATGCACACCGGCGCCATAACCACTGGTAAAAGACAAACGGCCATGGGTCCAGGGTATCCAGGTAGCGTCTGCTTTTTGCTTGGGGAGCCCTTTAAGGAGCGCAGCGTCTTCTTTTGCCGGCGGCATTTTTAGCAGCGCTGGTGTGTGCCAGGCACCACAGACCACGGCTATTTTACTGAAATCTTTTGCGGCGGCGCGCATGGTCTGACGCATGTGAGCTTCGCGCAGTGGCTCCATCACTATGTCTTCGTCAAAGATAATTCGTTCGCTGCCATCATCAGAAACTTCCAGTTTGGCAGTTTTGGCCCGGGCATCCGGATCTTCTTCCAGTGCCAGCTCCAGACGTAACACTTGCATGGCTTCGGCAATGGCGTCGAAAACAGAATCACTGTCGCCTGCGTGGCGCTGCTCGACGATTTGCTCCCACCAGCGCTCGCCGTCGCTAAAGCCGGCAGCTTCAGCCAGGGTGCCGATAGGGTCGGCTTTAATTCTTTCTCGTAATTCCTGACGCTGCTGCACTATTTGCGTTTGTTTTTCTTCTTCAATCAGGTCCAGCAAATCTTGATTGTTTTGCTCTTGAACCAGTTCATGAATTTCGTCTTGAACTGGCTCTTGTTCTGCATCTTGTTCAAGAAGTGCAGGGGCTGACCTTAACTCAAAGTCTTGCGATTGTGCCGGAGTAACCACACCGGTGGCTTGCATCTTTTTCAATTTAGCGGTGTTCAGAGCCAACCAGTTACTTTGCGGTAAATCCATAAAGCGGCAGGTGATGCCGCTGGAGAGGGCATATTTAATCGCCTGCCATTCAGGAGAGAATTCGGCAAAAGGATAATAACTGGCCTGCCTGGGATTATCTTGAGCGTAAACCAGCAGTGCCACGGGTGGTGTCATACCTGCTTCCGCTACGAGCGGCAAAATGTTGTTGCCTTCCGGTGGGCCTTCAATTAACACGCAGTCGGGCTTAAAACGGTGCAGGGCCGCCACAAGACTGTGAGCCGATCCAGGCCCGTGATGCCTGATGCCGAAGATCTTTGTTTCAGTCATTTAGGAAATATTGCGCAGTGCACGGTAAAAATCTTTCCAGCCTTCCCGTTCTTTCACTACAGTCTCGAGATATTCTCTAAAGACCACTGCATCTTGCACCGGATCTTTAACCACAGCACCAATGATGCTCGCTGCCAGATCTTCAGCTTTAATTACGCCGTCGCCAAAGTGACCGGCCAAGGCCAGGCCATTGTTGATTACTGAAATTGCTTCAGCAGTGCTCAAGCTTCCGCTCGGTGACTTGAGTTTGTTTTTACCGTCAAGGGTCATGCCGTTGCGCAGTTCTCTAAATATAGTCACCACTCTTCTGATTTCTTCCAGAGCAGGAGGTTCTGCCGGTAGTTCCAGTGCCCTGCCCAGGGCTTCTGTACGCCGGGAGACTATATCTACTTCTTCTTCAATGCTGGCAGGCACCGGTAAGACAACAGTGTTGAATCTTCTTTTAAGGGCGCTGGAAAGATCATTGACACCTTTGTCACGATCGTTGGCTGTGGCAATGACGTTGAAGCCTTTGACCGCCTGCACTTCGTCACCCAGTTCAGGTATGGGCAAGGTTTTTTCAGACAAAATAGTGATTAGCGAGTCTTGCACGTCGGCAGGAATGCGAGTCAATTCTTCAATGCGGGCGATTTTGCCGTGGCGCATTGCTTGCATCACCGGGCTTGATACCAGAGCGTTAATAGATGGGCCGTCGGCAATCAGCCTGGCATAATTCCAGCCATAGCGAATTTGCTCTTCGGCCATGCCGGCCGTGCCCTGCACCAGCAGGGTCGAATCTAAACTGATGGCTGCCGCCAGATGTTCCGATACCCAGGTTTTAGCCGTGCCAGGCACTCCTAGAAGCAATAGCGCTCTATCTGTGGTCAGAGTGGCGATGGCGATTTCGATAATGCGTTTGTTGCCTATATATTTAGGCGTGATTTCAAAACCGTTGTCCAGTTTACCGCCCATCAAATATTGCATCACCGCCCATGGTGACAATTTCCAGCTTGGTGGCTTCTGTTTCTTATCTATCTCTGAAAGCACAGACAGCTCTTCTGCGTATTGCGACTCTGCGTGTTCGCGCAATACTTGAGCGAGAATTTCGGTCATGGCATGGGCCCCTTTTGTTCATTGTGGTTGACGGTATTGAAAGATTGAAAGATTTCATAGCGCAGCTTGACGGTGTCAGTCATCCGCTCAAGTGCATTGCGGCGATAAATGTCGGCAGTGTCGGCATCGACATTGATTTGATCGGTTAGTTCGCCGGCGACGATGTGCATACGCAGGGCAAAGTTGCTGGCATTGCTGTAAAAAGTGTGGCCGAATACCGGCACTTTCTCACGGCTTTCCTTGATAATGAATTTCATGATTTCGCCAGTGAAATGTTCGCTCCAGTTAAAATCGACCTGTTCAAGGTAGTACCATAAATCTAGTCTTGGCGCTGCTTTTGATATAGTGCGCGCTTGCGACCATGTAGGCAGCTTTTGTAAAATCAGGTTTTCCAGAGTTGCTTGCGGTAAAGCTTTAAGCAGCAATAGACCTGCTTGCGAATCAGTAATATTCAAATCTTCGCTTTGCAGTAATGCTTGCTGCATTGCCCCGCCAAATTTTGCCGCAGCTGCCATCAGTGCCAGCGATAAGGCAAGTGACCATTCGCTATTGGCCAGAGCTGCTTCAAGCAGTGCCTTAGCACTTAAGTTGAATTTTTGCTCAAAGTGAGACGGCGGCACCAGGCTGAGTATCTGGCAAAGCCAGTTGGCCTTTGTGCCCAGACGCGAGTCAAAATAAATTGGAGAATTTTCCACTATGCCGTCGCGCAGCATCTCATCATCTAATTCTTCGGGCAAGGTGACTATAATTTTGTTTTGCTTATAAGTAAGAAAGCGATCTGCCCGCTCAATCATGCGCATTTGCAACTTTGAATTGGGCAATGCACTGAGGGCGTTGGCGGCCTGGGCCCTCACTTCTTTGCGACGATCTTTGAGAGTGCTTTCCAGAAAACCTTCGTCATTGGAGTGTAGCGTCTTGCTCAGTATTTTAAGAAAAGCCACTTTATTTTCGAATGATTCTTTTTCAAAAGATAGGGCCAGTAGGCTGAGACCCTCATCAGGCCAGGTATTTCGAATGGCACTAAAAGCCATCAGCCTTTCTTTTTGTTCGCCTGTCTCAAAAGTCTCAATCAAATTTTCTTTGTCGATATTTTGTTTACTAATATATGCTGCCCGCCATTCTTCGTTCAGGCTCAGCAGCCAATCAAAATGCTGACCACAACAAATGCCTATTAGTTGATGCATCTCGGTGAGAGTTCTACCCCAGTCTAAAAGGCGGGGCACAAATTCTTCCGGTAGTCTTTGCTGCGCCGTGTTACACAGCTCAAGCCATTCAGAGATGATTTTAAAATGTTTGAGTTCGCTGCCCTTAGCTTCTAAAGTCAATACTTGAATGAGAAGCGAAAGCGAGCATTCGCTTACTTTTGCTTTGATTTCAGCTGGGCAGACTGGTGGCGCGCAGGTAAAGCTGCCGGGGATAAGTCCTGCTTTTTTTGCGATGCTGATGGCCGTCAGTTGGTCAATCAATAAACGTTCTGAAGGCAACTCTTGCCGGCCGATGTCGGCTATAGTGTTGCCAAGGTCGCCGCCTGAAAGTATGACGTTGAGCGGTTTTCTATCGGTACCGAGAATAGCGGTCTCGATTAATTCATGAAAAGGATTCTTTGCCTGTCTCATCAGACTTCCACCGTCTGCAATTTTAAATAGCTGCCGTCTTTTAAAGCTGACAGGGGCTTGAGCGTCGTACCGTCCCACTCGCCAAAGAGTGATAAGGGTTGACCACCCGAATAGCTTGTTAATTGCCAACCGATTTCTTCACGAGCAATGAGTGGCAGTGCAGATTTATTGTCGTCGATTAGCCACCATTTTCCATCGCTCGATTTGTGTGGTATCACTTCTTGCAAGAGCATGGGCATGGTATCAAGCCATGGGGTTTTTGCTAAGGCTTCGGCATAGCTGGTCAGAGCCCGGTCCACTGAGCTGCCCTCCAGAAAGGGGGCTACGGCAGGTTCGCTGTTTTTCGTTTTGATTAAAGCACGCTGTCTCAGTGATCCTTGATAAAAAACTAACTCGGCGTGATAAAAAATCCCGGCAATCAGCATAACGTCAAATGGCGCGTTACCGTGAGCAAAACTGAGCACCAGAGCCGACTGACCTTTCTTGCCCCAGAGCCAACTTTTTTGCACTCTTAGCCGGTCTTGAGTGTAATTGTACTGACCGACCACAAGCCAGAGGTCTTGCACGCTTTCTCCTGCACCTGAAAGCAGCTCATCTTGGCTTTGATTGATACCGATGGCCGTGAGCACGTCTGCTTTTAGCTCGGGGGAAAGTTGATCAATTTTGAGAAAAGTGCGGCAGATTAAATTGATGGTGGATAGTTTGTCGATTAAAGCGTTTTCCCAGTCATGAGTACGGGCGCAAATTTCACCACATTCACTGATCAGCCTGGCCAGACCTGGGGCCTGAGCGTCTACCAGGCGAGCTGCCCGATTTTTCCAGAATGTGAAAGGTTGCTTTTTAACCGAGCCTATCCCCTGACGCATTAAGTCGATGACAAATAGTTCGAGTTCTTCAATACCAGCCTGCACTTTGCTCAGCCGATCTCGTTTGCGCTTGTCTTTTGATTGCAGTAGTTCTTCTAATTGCTCGGAAGTTTTATCAACATCGTCTTTGCGCTTTTGCCTTGTACCTGTTATAGCTCTTGTGGCTAACCATTCTGCTACCCAGGAGGGTATCTCGCTTTCGCTAAAAAGCGAGCCTTGCGAAATGTACAGCAAAATTAAAGCGAGGCTGTGCTTGCAAGGAAATTTGCGGCTCGGGCAGCTGCACTTAAAGGCTGGCCCGCTCAAGTCGGCGCGAGTTTGGTAGGGCGACGAACCAGAACCCTGACAATGCCCCCAGATAGAATTGCTGTCGCCGCTTTTGCCCAGGTTTTTCCATTTGGCAGCCGTGCTCAAGTCGCGCCCGGCTTTAGCCGCGGCAGAGTCAGGCGCAAGTTCTAATACTTGCTCGGCTGTAAACTCAAAGGTCATATCTATAGAGTATAAATTTTGGGCGTTAAAGTGTGCTTGACTTGCCGTTTCTTGAAGAATTTGCAGGTTAAGGTTTGCCTTAATTCTTACTATGGTCTTAGTCGATGTTGCCGCTTTTGCGATGATAGCGACTGACTATATTTGGATCTGGAAAGAGACGCACACTGGCATCGGCTTTTCCGCCGTAATCAAGCAAGCTCAAAACATATCGAATGCTCTCTAAACGCGCCATGCGTTTGTCGTTGGCCCTGACCACAATCCATGGACTGTAAGACATGTGGGTGCGGCTGAACATTTCTTCCTTGTGGCTTGTGTATTCTCGCCACAGCGCTTGGGCCTGATCGTCAATAGGGCTGAGTTTCCACTGCTTAAGCGGATTTGTATGCCTGGATTCAAAACGTTTTTTCTGTTCGTCTTTTGAAATGGAGAACCAAAATTTGATGATGATCACGCCGTCTTCATAAAGCATGTGCTCAAACTCAGGTACTTGTTGAATGAAGCGTTGATATTCCAGCTTGGTGCAAAATCCATTAACTGGCTCAACCACAGCTCGGTTGTACCAACTGCGATCGAAAAAAACGATTTCGCCGGCATTGGGTAATTGCAGCGTATAGCGCTGAAAATACCACTGACCAGTTTCTTGCTGAGTAGGTTTTGGCAGCGCCACAACGCGCATGGAGCGTGGATTTAAATGCTCGGTGAATCGCCTGATTGTACCGCCTTTACCGGCGGCGTCTCGACCCTCAAGCAAAATAGCAATGCGCATGCCTTTCTCTTGCACCCAGCGCTGCAGCTTCACCAGCTCAACTTGTAGATTCTCTAATTCTTCTTCGTATTGCAGGTCAGTCAAGACATCTTTGATCTTAATATCTTTTGCCTGCAGCAGTGCACGTAAGCCTTTCTGCGTATTGATACGCGCTAGATCTTCGGCTGTAATTTTGCTGTCGCTTTTGGCGATTGCCAATTTTTTCACTTTACCCGAGTTACCGTTACTCGAATGAGCGGCCGGGTCTCCGTTGGCTACTGCCACAGCCTCTACATCCACCTGGGTAGCGCTTACCCGGTTATTCTTCTTTCCATCTGCGTTCATAATCGTCTCCCACCGTTGCTTCTTTATGCCACGGGCAGGTGCTAACATAGCCGTTCATAAATATGAGGCCTCATGCATACTTTAATTTTCACAAACAGTGCTCTGGCCGCGATTACCTGCTGGATCGCTTTGACTTTTCTTATGGCATTGCCAGCCTGGGCACAGGTCAATCAGATTAATTCGGTAGTTTTTGGCAAGAAAGTTGCTCGATTTATGGACGATCCCAATAACGGCATGCCTGTTCGTACTACTGCAGCAGATTTCAGCGCGCGGGTGCCGTTCATAAGCGGTGCCAAAGTGATTATCTACAGCCCCAGCGGTGACACTTTTGTTACCGTCGCCGGTCAGACCGCCTCTTTGTGGAATGCCGCCAGGGGCACTGAAATTATGGCCTTGCAACATGGCTCTGTAATTCGCTGGATTGCCTACAGTCGCGATGGGTCTTATATTGTCACCAGTGGCGGTGACTACTCGCGTACCTGGGGTGCACATAATGGCGAGTTTAAAAAGCAGTTTGATCATCAGGCCAATGTTCTTCAATTGGTACTCAGTCAAGATAGCCAGTGCATCGCTGTGACTACTTCGCAAAATTTCCAGCTCTGGTCGGCCACCCAGGGCCTGATGACTTTAAAAATGCCGCAAGCCACTCAAGTCACCTCATTGATCATCAACCCTGATGGCACGCAGCTGGTAACTCTAGATGGAGTCAATGCCAAATTGTGGAAAACTGCCGATGGTGCCGAAATCGGTACTATTGCTCATGAGTTTCCCATCAGAGCAGCGATGTTCAGCCCCGACGGCAGATACCTGCTCTGTGCCTCTGATTCGTGGACTTATCTCTGGGATGCCAAACAGTTTGTCAAGATTGCCAATGTTCAATACGGCGGCGGCTACAGATAACCTATTAGTCTGGTTCTTGCTTTTGCTCTTGTCCTTGCTTTTGTTCTGTTTCTTGCTTTTCGGCCTCAGGCCTGTGAGTCAGAGCGTCGATGGCTTTCAATGCCTCAGCGCGGTTCAGCTGCAATAAGCCCTGGGCTGCCGCCATAAGTGGGTAGAGTTCACGGTCTGTTTTTTTAGCCAGGTAATCAGGCAATAAATCCTCGTCTCTCAATGTGCGCATGGTTCGCACTGCTTCAGGAGCGCGGGCGCAAGAAATTGCGATAGCGGCCAGCACAAGGCAGGCAAACGAAAATAGACAATCAATGTGAAAGAGCGCTGTGAGGGTGGCGTCATTGCCGCGCAACCAGCCGTGGTGCACAAGAAAATATTGCACCACAGGCGCAAGCAAAGCGGTCAGAATAGCGAAAGACAGACAGTTAAGCGCCAGGAATAGCCCGCGGTCCACACCCTCAATTTGAATAAGAGAAATTTGGCGTTGAAATAAACGTGCTTGCAAATGAGAGAAAAGCGGCACTGAACAAATTAATATTAGTAGTAAATTCGAAAGCAGAAAGATAAGCGATCGTAGATGAAACTGGTCTTGATTTTCAGTTGCCAGAGCAAGGTCATAGCCGCTATGGACAAAACACCAGGCTGCTGCACAGTTAACGAGAATCAGGCAGGCAAGATACAATCGAACTTGTAGAGCCAATATTGCCCTCGGAAAATTGTAACCCTTAGACTTGAACGCGCTTACGACCAGAGCGATTGACACTGCCAGCGGTGCCAGTATGGCTAGAGTGAATGAAGACAAATGAAAAATATTGGGCATCAGTCAAGCAAAGATAGATCCATTGGCTGGTCTAAGTAAACATCGAACCAGAGTGGAATGCGCAAATTGGCTACTCTGGTCATAAGCTCTGGAGTGAGTGCCGGACAGGTGTTCCACGAATTGGAAAACCATGCCACCACCAGGTCGACCGTATAACCATCTTTTTGCAATTTGCTTATTGTGTTGCCGTGATTGGCCAGGGTGTCCATCATCCATTCAATATGCTTCATAGCATCGGTGCTGCGTATGGCATGTTTTGACGATAAAAGCCAGCCGCCTGTTTTCGCCTCGAATATGGCACTACTGCCGTGATTCTCTACAGTAATTTCTTCGCCCATTTTCCAGGCCTTGGTCGGCTTGACTTCAAATAACCCAGTCATTGAAGCCGGCTCGAGCTCGGCATGATAAATGCGTAAAGTGGCGTAGGTTTCTTGTGGTTGAGTTTCAAAGTTCATTTGTCAGATTAGCTCGCCTTCTTCTGAACCAAACAAATAAACATCAAACCAAATCGGTAAACTGAGCTTGCCAAGGCGACGCATAATGTCTGGAGTAAGCGCCGGTGTGGTATTCCATGACGAGGCGTGCCAGCCGACCACTACGTCTATCATGAAGCCTTTATCTTGCAATTCTTTGATTGTGCCGGCTTTACCGATTAACTGATCAAGCAACCAGTCGATATGGGTTATAGCATTGTTGCCACGTATAACCGTGCGCGAACTGAGCAGCCATCCTCCTGAAGGGGCCTTGTGACCGGGGCGCTTACGCCACCCGTAAGCGTCATCGCCGCAGCGCCAGGCCACGGATGGGCTGATTTCAAGAAGCTCGGTTATTTTTTCAGGTTCGAGATCCGGGTGATAGACGCGAAAGGTCGCCCGCACTCTTTCCGGTCCGGTGGCTCGCTCGAGGGTTCTATCTTCGCCCAGCTCGTCTATCTGATGCATCAGGTTTCCTGTTCTCAATGTTTCAGTATAGTCTCTTGATTGCCATGTTTGGCGGTGGCACGGTGATCTGATTTTTTTAAGGCGGATTTAGGCGGTGTTTTGGGCAAAATCGTTTTGAGATTTTGGACAGCCAGCGAAGCGATGGACATGGCGGCAAAACCCAGTATAAAGGTGATAACCAGCATTAGATTCTGGCGAATTTTCTTGCGATCACGGGCTAGCAGGCGATGCTCAATGGCCACGCCTTTGGTCAGTTTTTTTAGATCCGTGGCCAGGTGCTGCATGGTCTGGTAACGATCGGCCGGTTTCTTTTCCAGCGCTTTCATGATGATCGATTTCATAGCCGGCGCTACTTTGTATGAGGCGTCTATTTCTGGCGGCGGTTTATGCACATGCTGGTAAAGAATGTCCATTACCGTGGGCGCGGCAAAGGGCGGCTTACCGGTCAGAGCAAAATACATGACGCAACCAAGCGAATAAATGTCAGAGCGACAATCTACGACTTCTGTCAGCGCTTGCTCCGGACTCATATAAATGGGAGTACCAAGAAGTGCACCATTGCGAGTAAGGCCATCGCCAGAAGGAGTGGCACCGGGGGCGGTGAGTACTTTTGCAATACCAAAGTCGACGATGTGCACAATTGTGCCGCCATCGGCGTGATTGCGACTGAGCATGATGTTGTCTGGTTTTAAGTCGCGATGAATCACGTTTTGCTCGTGAGCATGGCTCAGTGCCGCGCTTACTTGCTGAAAAATAGAAATGGCTTCAGAGGCAGGCAGAGGGCCGTCTCGGTTGACCTTCTGTTCCAGGCTGATGCCTTCGAGAAATTGCATAACCAGAAAGAGAGTGTGATTTTCACTAACACCAAAGTCGATTGTCTGACAGATGTTTGGATGTTTAAGCAGGCTTGCCGCCTTGGCTTCGACTATGAAACGTTTGCGTAGCTGCTCGTCGTGCGCACCTTCCGGTCTCATCACTTTGATGGCAAAAAGTTGTTTGGTGAAGCGATTTTCTACTTTGTAGATCGCTCCCATGCCGCCCGCTCTAATTTTGCCTAAAACCGTATACTGTTTAGGCAGTTCGTTTTGCAGCGGATCGGGTTCTGTAATTTCAACTGCCATCTATTATTTTATTTCCACAGAGGGCCTGGCGCCGGCTGCGGGTTCTTCTATTGTAGTAGCGCTGTCGCTTTCATATTTTGCCAGCGAGTTTTCTACAGCGTCGGCTTCAGTATTCTTTTTCAGTTTGCGTAAAACTTTGCCGTAAGTTTGTAGAGTTGAGCGCTTTTGCTCTGGAGCGATTGCTTTGTTCTCTTCCACCAGGGCGGCTGATTGTTGCAAATATGGTTCGGCGCTGGAATAATCGTCTTTTTTCAGAAACAGATTGGAGAGATCCATTTTTGTTTTCAGTGTTTTTTGCGGATCGGCATTTTTAGCCGCTTGCGTAAAAGCCACTACAGTTTTTTGAAAACCGATGGCATCGTCAATCTTATTTTGCGCCACCTTGATATTGACCAGATGCTTGAGGGCCGGAATACCACTAGCGCTGCCGGGCCCATCGCGCCGGTTAACCACTTGCAAGACATAAGTGAAACATTTTTCGGCCGAGGCCCAATCTTTTTTTGTCTCGTATTTAATGCCCATAGCCAGGTATTGTTCGATCGCTTTATTCTGTTGTACCAGCGCTTGCTGCGCTTGCACTGCCGTCTCATAAGTGTTTCTTACGGCAGCACCGTTATTCTGACTGGCGGCCAAACCCGCTCCCAGACCAGCTGCGCCTGCCTGCACCCCGCCGTATTCCATAAACGCTTGACCATGAGCAGGTTGGGCAAAGTGAGATGTAGTCACCATGGCAGTGGCCAGCGCAAGTATAAGATTGATAGGAAGACTGGTAAGTTTCGTAGCCATGAGCGCAGCACCAAAATTCTAGGGCTCAACTCCTTATTCCACGCTAGCTCAACCGGTAACAGAATTGATCCAATTATGAAGTCTATTTTGACTTTATGGGAACGTCAGGCACCGAGTTTGTATTTCCCTCTAAGACAATGCCTGTGCGCGGTTGAATCACATAGGTACCAACCACAGGTGTGGCTTCGCCGCCGCTGACAATATCCTGACCGGCGGGCAGACCTGTATCAACTCTGCGTTTCCAGTTGCCGGGAGGTATCTGAATTGTTAGTGGCTCCCAATAAGCATTGAAAGCCTGGAAGAGGGAACGACTGGCATCATTCGGTTTGAGAGTTTGCCAGGCAATGAATTTCGCTCCGTCAGAAAAATCAGCTCTGTAAGGCTCAGTGCCATGCCAGATCATGTCTTTATCGGGCACATGACCGATGCTAAATTCTTTGCGCAAATTAGTGATCATGTGCGTGTAGCGCCTGATGGCTTCGTTGCGAGTGGCCAGTGACCAGTCGAGGTGAGTGAGCTTATCTTGTGGCCAGGCATTGTTATTGCCGTTTTGCGTACGGCGCATTTCATCACCGTAAAGCATCATCGGCGTGCCTTTGGACAGATAGAGCAGGGAGAGGGCATTTTTAATTTGCTGCACTCGCAACTGATCGATACGATGCTGTTCGGCTATGGGCAAGCCGGAAGTCTCTACCGGGCCTTCCACACCGTGATTCCAGCTGTAATTGTCATTGCTGCCGTCTCGGTTGTTTTCACCGTTGGCATGATTATGCTTTTGTTGATATGAAACCAGATCGTTTAAAGTGTAGCCATCATGGGCGGTGACAAAATTAATTGAGTAGCGGCCTGAATCCGGCCGGAACCAGGTGGGCGATCCCTTAATGCGTTCAGCAAGGGTGGCGGTTTGTCCTGAATCTCCTTTGATGAATTTGCGCACGGTATCTCTAAAATCACCGTTCCATTCTCCCCAGCGTGCGTCTGAGAAATGGCCCAGTTTATATTGGTCAGTGCTCCATGGTTCTGATATCAGTTTGACGTCCTTGAGCACAGTATCGTTTTCCATTTCTCTGAGGATTGGCGTTTTTGGCTTGTCGTGGCCGTCAACGTCATAATTAAAGATGGTGGCAAGGTCAAAGCGGAAGCCGTCCACATGCATCTCTTCTTTCCAATAGCGAAGAGTCTCGAGAATCATTTTGCGTACTTGCGGGTGGTTGGTGTTCATGGTGTTGCCGCAACCGGTAAAGGCCTAGATATGTGCCCGCTTTTACACCAAGATGTTTTTCACCAGCGGTGAAACCGCGCAAATTTACTTCGAGCACATCACTGTCGGCTACATGAATATTCGGTGGCTTGTCCCCTTTCCAGTCAAATTCTCCTGCTTTGAGAACTATAGAGCGCGGCATTTCTTCCACACTATCGGTGGTGCCTTTTTTTAAGTGCCGATTGGCATCGACCGGGTTACTGTTGTCGAATGCAAGGGGGCCATTGGTGCCGCCGGTAACCGCTTTGCTGTAAGGATCAATCAGGGCCATTTTTTCATTGGCCCGCGAGCCGTCAATAGCTGGAGTGTAGTCACCGTGCACCCGATATAGATACTGAGCACCGGGTCCGAGGTCAGCCACGAATGCGTGCCAGGTATTATCGGTGCGAGTTAAATCAACGGTGCGTGACGGCTGTTTGGCTTCAGGCTGGTCGAAGATTAACAACTGTACTCGTTTTGCACTTTCGGAGGCCACGGCAAAATTGACACCTTTTTCTACTACTGTGGCACCAAGTGGTGAAGGCGATCCCATAGCCGGTGGAACGTCAGACTCTACCCCATGGAATTCAACTTTAGGTCTGAAGTCCGGCTTGTCCAGGCCAACATTGACCTTCCATTCTTCCACCTAGATATCTTTGTACTTGCGGCCGTCTTTGGCTAGCTGCTCGCCCACCAGTGAAAACTGTTCCACCACCTGGGGCGCCTTCGGCCCCTGCATTTGCACCAGCACTTTATTTTCGGTAGAGCGAGCAGTGGATTCAGCAAAAGCGCGCAGTTTGTAATAGTCTTGCTCTGCTTTTTCAGGATTAAGTTTGCTCATAGGTTCGAGCAATTTATAAAGCGGCTCCATCTGCCTGGCCAGGCGCAGATGAGTCAATTCGTGAGCCAGTTTGGCGGCATTATCTTGCGCCTTCAGGTCGACCAGATTTTTTGCAATGTCGGCTCTGGTCTCGGCGCCCGGTGTCTTTATCTCTTTCACTCTGGCCAGCGGATTTTGTTTGGCCGCTTCCACAAGTTCTGGATGTTTCAGCCCTTCATATTTTAAATAGCGCTCGATGGGAACGCCTTTGCCCCAGGGCTGGGCGTTGACACCAGCATCAAAAGCTCTGGTGATGCCTTTTGAAATTGCCGGCAGTGTGGTGTTGATGAAAGCACCGGAGGCCATAGACATGCCTCTTTCGCTCCAGTTGGTTTGCGAATTGGCGCCAGTCCAGCCGGCCACCATTTTGGAAGTGTCATAACCGACCACTCCGCCGGCTGCGCCCACACCGGCTCTTACACCAAAGCGGCTGAGCATGGTCATGCTTTCGGCTTTAACCAGGCGGTTGCCACCTTCGAAGACTGCGAAACTGGCCATGGTATCTGCCGAATTGGCTATTCTGGTTTCGCCCTTGTGAGGTTTTTTGACAAAATCATAGATGCCGGCGCCGAGAATCAGAGAGCCGCTTTCGCTGGTTAATACTTTGGTCAGGGTGCCCTAGGCAGCGATTTTTTCGCCCAACAAACGGCCGCCGCCGTTAACCATTTTGCCGGCAAGAGCATACGGCACAAGGGCTCCGGCAACTTCAGAAAGCGTCTGCACTCCCCACTGCACGACCCCGTGCACTTCGGCCACTTTCAGCTCTTTGACCTGGTGGTCTTTGTCGGCAAAAGTGTTGTAAATCTGGCCCAGACCGGTGCCGTTAATCATCGGGTTAACGACATTGCCTTTAACCGGCGTCCAGACATTATCGCTGACCCAACCACCCAGACCTTTGCTTTCGCCAGCCGCAGTTTGCGTGACAGTGGCGTCTTTGGCCGCTATCAGCTTCTGAGGGTCAACTTCTTCTGTCGGGCGTTTTATCGGAAACCGTACCTGCGCATCCATACACTTAAAATAATCTTGTCAAGCGCACCGGTCAATGGTGGTTTCAACATTAGTCAAATAATCGGCCCTTGGGGGGGTTGGTGCAACATCAGGCGTTATGGTGGAATTAAATTATCTTTGCCGGCTTGATGCAAAAATTCGGAAAACTGTTTTTTATAATCGAAGCGCTGGTCTTTATCAACAGCTTGAAATTCTGCCACCAGATGCTCGGTATAGTATTTCGCATCGCTGCTAAGTAATGTCAGTTTGCCGTTTTTATCAAAGTTGCGGGTTTCGCTAATCAGCCCTTCAACAGTGTTATTCGGACCGGGTGTAAGAGTGTGAATTTCTTCCCATTGCATCACGTCGATAATCACATCGCCGTTCTTTTTTGCTGCCACCATGGTGCCGCCCAGACGCAAGACTACTTTATTTCTGGTCAAGTAAAGCGGCTCGCTTTTCGTCAAAATAGTGTGAGAAACCAGCTCTCCTCTATCGATGTCATAAAATATTGGCTCGCGACTGGCTTCCCAGATGTGCCCTTCACTATCAAGTTGTCTGCCGCGTTCGCGGGTACGCACGTTTTTGACTGTGCCGACACTACTTCTAATTTCGCTGCGTTCTCTTGTGCCCGCCAGCCAGACAGGTATTCGGTACCAGTTAGTAATGCGATTGGCAATTTTGGCCCGGTTGTAGACCGAACCAGGAAGCAGTGAGGGAGATACCGCTTCAATCTGGGTCACGCCACCTTGCAGAGTGTCGGCGCAAGCTACCTCATCGGCGGCAATGAAGCCGACCAGAGCAAATGAAAAGGCGACCAAGTTGAGGCGATTTTTCTGAAAGATGCTTGCCAATTTACGCTGCTCCTTGTGCCAGCGTCAATTGTAGTGGCTAATGCATCAGGCGACGACTTTCGGCAAATCGCTAATTGCGTGCCTGCGGTAAAACATTCCTCTTACAACCAGAATAACTAAAGGCATTACTCCAACCAGCACGAAAGTAATATCACCGGCTACACGCAGCCAGGTCAAGGTCTGGAAAATATCTGAGTGAATGAACTCGTAGCTGCGGGCAAACCAGAAGCCTTTTTCGTAGCTGGCAATCATCTGGATTACTCCGGCAGGGAAAATGTTGAGCACAATCATCAGCATCAATCCAACATTCAAACCCCAGAATGATATGCCTGCCAGTTTGTTACTCCAGGCATCATCAGTCATTAAATAGCGAGTACAAAATAAAATTGCCGCCACGCCAAGCATTCCGTAAACTCCCATCAAAGCCGCGTGTCCGTGGTTAGAGGTGAGGTAGGTGGCATGCTCGTAATAACTAACAATCGGAGTGTTGACCAAAAAACCAAATACGCCCGCGCCAAGAAAATTCCAGAAGCCCACCGCCAGTAAAAACATCATTGCCCAGTAGTGCGAGAAGTTTTTAATTGAACCGTCCACTTTTGCCAGCTCTACAAATTTCCAGGCGTCCATGGTTAAAAGTGTCAGCGGTACGACTTCCCAGGCAGAAATCATTGAACCCAGAGCCATATTGATAGCCGGCTGTGCTGTCCAGTAGTAGTGGTGGCCGATGCCCACAATGCCACTGCCCAGATAAAGAATGATATCTATGTAAATGACAGAGAGTGCCGACTTTTCTGAAACCATGCCCAGACTGCAGAAGAAATAAGCCACAATAATGGTGGTATACAACTCGAAGATACCTTCCACCCAGAGGTGCACCACCCACCAGCGCCAGAAATCAGCCACGGCAAAATTGGTACCGGGATGATACATCATGCCGAAGCTGAAAAATAAGGGGATGGCAATGACGCCGTAAAGCAGCATGTAGGGCAGGCTGCCATGGTCTTTGCCTTTGAGTAGTGGGCTGATACTGCGAAAAACAATTACTGCCCAGAGCACCATGCCTAGTGTCAGTAGCGCTTGCCAGAATCTTCCCAGTTCTAAGTATTCCCAGCCTTGATGCCCGAACCAGAACCAGAGATTACCGAGCATGTTTTTAACACCGAGCCATTCTCCGCCGATGCTGCCTACAGCAACAATGAGAATTGCCACAAACAAGATTTTTACCAGCCAGTGTTGTCCTTTCGGTTCGTTTTTGGATAGCATCGGCGCCATAAACATTCCTGCCGCCAACCAGGCCGTTGCAATCCAGAAAATCGAAAGCTGTAAGTGCCAGCTGCGAGTGACGCTGTAAGGCAAAATAGTGCGAATATCAAATCCATAAAAACCTTGTTCGACTATATAGTGAGCAGTGACCACACCAAAAATTGTCTGGAACAGGAACAGCAAAACCACCACTACAAAGTAAGGATAAAGCGATGTTTGCGACCTTAGTGGTTGATAGCTTTTGACATTGTCGGTCATGCCCTTGCCATCAGGCATCCAGCCTAAACCAGGAAAAGCGCTGAGCAAGAATTGAGTCAAACCAATGCCGCCGATGAGCATGATTAAACTCATGGCGCTCCAGAAAAATATGTGCCAGTTTGGACCATTTCCCACCAATTTATCTGGTGGCCAGTTATTGGTGAAAGTGTAGTCTTTGCCGGGTCTCTCAGTGACGCAGACCCAGGCACCCCAGGCGAAGAATCGGCTCAGTTGCAAGCGTTCAGTGGCATCGGCAATATAATTGGTCGGCAGCGGAAGTTTTCTGCCCACACCAAACTCGGTATCATAATATGGCGCCAGCTGACTGTAAGCATGTGCTTGGTTGTCAGTGAGTGTGAGAGTTTTTGTTGGCCCGTCGTAACGGTTTACTTTCAGTTCTTTTTGTAAGGTGCTGTTTAAATCGCCCTGGGCGCCGGTATCTAGCAGTGAGTATGCTTTCTGGAATTTGTTTTGCGCCATTCGCTCTAGACAAAGTTCGCCTTCGCGGTGCAGGTAGTCGGCGGAAAAATCAGGTCCGTTATAGGCGCCATGACCAAAAAACGAACCGACATCCATTAAGCCATATTTTTGAAAAACCGCCTGGCCGGCCATGATGTCGCTGCCCTGAAAAAGTAGCTCTCCTCTGGTATTGACGACACGCTCCGGTACAGGTGGGGCCTGGTCGCTGACCTCGTGCCCCATGAATATCAGTGTGGAAAACCCTGCGATTAGTACAAAAAGTACTGACAGCTTCCATCTCCAGGACATAAAACCCCCCAAAAAACGTTATGACATTGCTTTAAAATCGCACTTAAGCCAGCTCGACCATTAAGGCGCACTAAATTTGAATCGTGCTGAGTGTATCTTGTCTTCGCTGTCAAGCTGGCGAATAAACGGAAACAGCGATGCCTCAAGCCAATTTTTAATTAGGGTTGTCACTCCCCCGTCAACCTTCAAAGTGCCATTCCGTGGTATTTTGTATAAAAAGGTATTCTTGTTCTTAATGGAGCGCCATGATTTCCCAGACGGCTGAATACGCATTAAGAGCGATGGTCTTCCTTGCTATGCAAAGTTCAGCGGCTACAGGGCAGGAAATTGCTCAAACTACCAAAGTACCCGCGGGCTATTTGAGTAAAATTATGCAGCTGCTGGTTAGAGGGAAATTGGTTAATTCTCAGCGTGGAATCGGCGGGGGCTTTGTCTTGTCAAAAGCCGCGCAGGAGATCTCAATTTTGGATGTGATCAATTCTGTTGACCCGATAGAGAAAATAATGTCTTGCCCCCTGGGTTTCCAGTCCCACGGAATGAACCTCTGTCCATTGCACAAACGCCTGTCGGCAGCGACAGCACAGGTGGAAGAAGCCTTTGCCAGTTCGAATTTAGGCGAACTTGTGGAAGAATCTAAAAGCCCACTTTGTGCATCTTCACCACTGGTTGAAGGCAATGATCAATGACTGCATTTAAACCACTATCTCTAATACTCATTTTCACTTTGTGGCTTCCGTCTGCTCAGGCGGAACCTTTTCGCTTACGAGCGGAATTGCATGAAGGTTCCAAATACGACGAACGCAACTTGCCTTCAGACAGAATCGAAAAGTGGTACAAAATTCCACCATGGTTTGCCGGCACTAAGATAAGAAAGAAAATTCAAATTAAACCGAATGTGTCTGTGCGCAATGAACGTGAGCGTACCCGGGGAAAACAGCGCGATGCTAAAGGCAGCATCTGGGAAGCGCAGCGGCAGGTGCGCTATGACATCGACCGTGGTGAAACCGTTGAGCATGTTGTTTTGCTGACTGAAGAACCGGTGGAGATTAGCAACCAGAGCGTTTTGATGCATTATATCGGTCTGCGCATTATCGAGAAGAAAGATAATCACCGCATTGTCGAAACTCAACAAAATGATGAAAAACATCTATTTACGCCACTGCCCGATGGCGCTATTAAGGGCGCAAACCAGAGCGGCGAAGTCTTTGATGCTGATGGATTCAAACTCTACAAAATTCCGTCAGGCACTTCTTATATCGAGCGCAAAGTCTCTGATTTTGAGGTGGTAGATCAAGATGATAAATACAATTACCGCAGCAACTTCATCGAGTATTTAAAAGAGCAGGGTTTAGAAAATCTGATACCAAAAAAGGGCAATTAGGTTTTGGTAGGCTTGATTCTCTGATTTGATCTGAAACGTTAACGTTTCAGATCAAAAACTCGCTGGCCGCATGTAGAGCTCGAGGTAGCACAAGGCACTGCAAAAACGCAAAAGGCCGCAACCAACAGCGATTGCGACCTTCAAACGTTCAATATGGGGCAGATGACGGGATTTGAACCCGCGCGTGCCGATACCACAAACCGGAGCCTTAACCACTTGGCGACACCTGCCATATCGTGCGATTTTATACTAACATGTCCGCCGCCGTTGGCTCACCGGCAGGCTGGCAGACGAATATTTTGTAACTACTACTTAATGCCCAGCGGGCTGAAGACGAAAGGCAATATTCGGGCCAAAAAGCCGCCAATGACAAATGCAGCGGCCCACGAGCCGAACCAGATAGACAAGGCGATGGCCATGCCGCGCTCTTTGATCATCACGCCCACTGTAGCGATACAGGGCACAAAAAGCGTAATGACGATCATAGCGGTGACAGCCTGAACCGGCGTTAAGGCTACGTCGGTCAAGCCAAAGGCGGCAAAATCGCGCCTGACAATACCTAATATAAATGTGGTAGGAATGCGCGGGTCGTCGGGCAAAAACAGCCATTGAACAACAATGGGCTGCAAGACTTTAATAATCAAATCCAATAAACCGACCATCTGGGCCAGAGTGACCATAAAACCGGCTAAAAAGAACATGGGTGTAGCGTCGGTTAGAAAATTCCAGGACTTTTTCCAGGTTTTTCTCAAGACATTGTCGGCTCGGGGCAGGCGCATGGGCGGCAAATCGATCATCAAACCCTGCGACTGCCCCGGCATAACCGCATTAAGCAAGAGGCCCGTTGCCGCCAGAATGCCTATGACCACGAAAAGATAGACGGCCCAGGCCGCGCCGCCACCGGCTCTAGCCAGAGTGCCTGAAACTACACCTAATTGTGCCGAGCATGGTATTGCCACTCCCAGTAGTGCCGTAGCGATAATTTTTTCGCGCTTTGTCGTCAAAAGCCGGGTGGTAATTGTCGCCATAGTGACACAGCCCAGGCCAAGTATAAGGGGAATTATGGCGCGGCCATTGAGACCAAGTTTGTTCATCATACGGTCAACCAGTACGGCTAGCCGCGGCAGATAACCTGAGTCTTCAAGCAACGATAAGCCCAGATAAAAACCAATCACCAATGGCATCAGCAAACCAAGCAAATACGTCACTGTCAGCGTCGCCAGGCCATATTCGCCTACAAAAATATTTCCCAGAGCCCCTGCCAAATTTTTGTAAGACCAGAAATTAAAGCCGATTTCATTGGCCGGAGTAGTTTTAATGGCAGCGTCCAGAGCTTTACTTTCGGCCTCGTTTTTCAAAGTACCTTGAGGAAAATCAAAAGTACGCTCGCCGATAGTAATTGTCGACGGAAAGACATTGGCTGCTACTCTGCGCACCATTGGCTCATAGTAGACCTTCATGGTTTTCTTTTCGGTAACGTCTACCAGATTGCCCGCAATCCAGACGCCTAAAACCTGATAGAAAATAAAATAGCAAACTGCAAATGATATAAGCGATCCCCAGATTGGATGCAAAAGCAGTTTGCCCAATTTATTGGAAAATGACCTTGGGCCGCTCCCCTGGGTGACTGTGCTTTCAGCTAAGTCATTTACGAAGGTGCGGCGCGTTGCATAGATGGCCGCTCTTTGATTGCCTATACTTACATTGACACCACAGGCGGTGGCGGTAGCTTCGTCGCCTTCGGCAATTAAAAGCGCTTCGGCCTGATCGATGGCGTGGTCGGCGCTAGACTTACTGCGAATCTCATTTAGTATTTCAAGCAGTTCCGGCCTGATTTTCCCCGGTCGCGCCAGAGCAATGGCTTTCTTTATTTCTTCGATGCCTTCTTCTTTGACGGCTACGCAGGTGAGTACTTCGAGGCCAAGTTCATCACTCAAAACGCCCAAATTTATTTTGATGCCACGCAGAACTGTTTCATCGAACTGATTAATCACTAAAATCATAGGTTTCCCCATTTCAGCTAACTGAACTGTGAGAAAAAGGTCGCGCTCCAGCGTCAATGCCGATACAACATTAATGACAATATCGGCGGCGATTATCATTTTGCGCGCTGCACGTTCTTCATCGTTAAAGCTCGAGACACCGTAGACGCCCGGCGTATCAGCCAGTTCGTCGTCACCCAGGTGACCGCGGGCAATATCAATTGTGGTGCCGGGATAATTGGAGACGTCAGCGTCAGAGCCGGTCAGGGCATTGAAGATAACTGATTTGCCCACATTGGGATTGCCCACCAGCACGATGCTGCGCCGAGCCTTTTCGTCATCCGTCGAGTCGGCGTTCTTGCTGCTTCTTTTGCGTGCCAATTTTGAGGTGGAGGCCATGATTGATAATCAATAATATAGATGGGTCTTATTGAGAAAGTCTATCAACACAAGAGGGCCTGTTGCATATCCTTTGAGCAAAGCCTCATGAGACTTAATCAGTACTGTGGTAAGTTTTAGCGGCAGCCGGGCCCATGGCACATATGGAATAACCGGCAGGGTTGGCATTGAGGGATTGTGGAGAAGAATAGGAAGGCATTTGAAGATTAAGAGCGAGCAGCATTGTATGAGCAGAATAGCGGTCTGCTTGGCAGCCTTGAGCCTGATGGTTTCTACCAGTGGCATTTTGACGCCGGAAGTGTGGGCTGCTAATGAGAGTAACTCTGCTGCAGTGAGCGAAAAAGGCGTGCAAGAAATTATTCTTGCCAATGGTCTTAAGGTGCTTTTGTTGGAAGAACATTCCTTTCCTGTAGCTACCAGTATGGTTTTTTACCGTGTCGGTTCACGTAATGAAAACCTCGGTGAAACTGGACTAAGCCACCTGGTTGAACATTTGCTTTTTGAAAAAGTGGGATATTTTCGCAAAGGTGAAGTGGGTGCCACCATCGCTCGCAACGGTGGCATGTTCAATGGTTTTACCAGCGACGATTTTACTGTATTTTTCGAAACTGTCAGCCCCAGCAAGTTGCCTATCACTTTGAAAATCGAGTCAGAGCGCATGCATGCGGCAACGTTTACAGCTGAAGATGTGCAGGCCGAAATCAAAATGGTGGAAAAAGAGCTCAGTCAGGAAGCCAAAGAACCTGTCAATTTGCTCAATAAGGAAGTGCGCTCTGCTGCTTTTTTGCAGCATCCGTATCGCAACCCCACCATTGGCTGGTCTAATGATGTACATAAATTGACTGTTGATGACGTCAGACGTCATTATCGCGAATATTACCAACCCAGTAATGCCACCCTTGTTCTGGTGGGCGATTTTAACAGCGCGGTAGTGGTGGAGCAGGTCAACAAATATTTTGCTCCCCTGCCCAAAGCTGAGCCACCAAGAGCGGTGCGTGTGGTCGAACCACAGCAAACTGCCGAGCGCCGCGTTTATTTGAAACACGGCGGCAATTCAGACGTGGTGGCCATGGCGTATCACACCTGCGAGTTCGTCAACGCCGATGCTCCGGCCCTCGCCGTTTTAGAAAAGCTTTTGACTTCCGGTGTGGGCGGTCGGTTAAAGAGCAAACTGGTTGAGGCAAAAGTTTGCAGTAGTGCTAAATGCACTTTTGAAGTCAAACGCGATCCTGGATTATTTACTATCAATCTGGTTTCTACACCCGGCACCAGTGCTCACAAAATGATTGAGTCTTTTGAGGCGGTGATGGAGCAGTTGCGCAATAATCCAGTGCCCGAGACCGAATTACGTCGCGCCCGCAATCACGCCGAGTTCTTCTTGCTTTCTGAACGCGATGGTCCTTATCGCACTGCCTTCCATTTAGGCTATTCAGAATCGATTGATGGTTGGAAAGGGGCCTACAGCTGGTTCACCAAGCTAAGAGCCGTGTCATCGGCCGATATTCAGAGAGTGGCTAAACGTTATTTCGCCCGCGAAAATAGATACGTTGGTGTGCTCAGCGGTGCCGCCAACAAATCTGTTGCGCCTAAACCGGTCGCCCCTAAAGACGCCCCGGCCGATGCCAAAGCCACTAGCACAGATAAAAAAGACTCAGATAAAAAAGACGGCAAAAAACCATCAGACAAATTGAAAGATCTGAAAAAACCAAAAACGGGAGTACATCATAAAACCGCCTCAGCAAGTGCATTAGACATTTTCAGTGGCTTCGGTGTCAAAGCTTGTGCTTACAAAGCCGATGATGCTCAAACGGTAGGTGGTGCTCCGCCAGCAAGTAAGCAGGCCAGCGACGAAACCATTGAGAAGGATAACGGCGGCGCTAGTAAAAGTACGTCGCCTAATCCTTATCTGAAAAAAGCTGTCTTAAAAAATGGCATCACGGTAGCTGTGCTTGAGACCAAGCTCAGCCCCTCGGTCCAAATCATTGGCGCCGTCAAAGCCGGCGAGGCATATGAGCCTACAGGCAAGCGCGGAGCTGCCGCAGTGTTGGCACAACTGATGGTCGATGGCTCGCCTAAATACAGCCGCCAATCGGCAGTAAGCCTGCAAGATGAGCTAGGCCTCGAACCTGCTGCCATGATCAAGTTTGAACCGGGGCCTCAGTGGATTAGTTTTCAAAGCCGCTGTCTCACCCGTGATACAGGCACTATTTTGGGCATTTTAGCCAGCCAGCTGCGTGACCCACTCTTAAAAGATACTGACGTAGAGAGAGCCAAGCAACTGGTGATTGACCGCGTGAAAAAAAGCGAAGACACGGTGAGAGCTCGCGTTAAACGAGCTTTGATGCAGAGTCTGATTGCCCCCAACACAAGTTTTTACCCCCTTGAACCGATGGATAAAGCTCGCTTTGTGGGCAATCTCAAAGACAGCGATCTGCGCGATTTTCACTTGCAGGCCGTAAGGCCTGATGCCACCACGATTGTCTTTGTTGGTGACATTTCGCTAAGTCAAGCCGTGGATCTGGCGGAGCGCAGTTTTGACGGCTGGACAGGCAAAAACACCGCTAAAAAAGTACTGGTGCAGCCTAATGCCAGACGTATCCTCAAGACTTCTATGACCATCGACAAGAAGCAAGACACCATGGCTACTATAGGTAGACTCGTGGACAGCGGCTTAGGAAAATCCGACTATCCATTGTTGCTTTTAGCCGACTGCGCTCTGACGAGCCATCCCATATTTTCACGCTTTGCCCAGAAAATCTCCGGCGAGCAAAGTCTCTCCAGCAGCCTAAGTCTCGAAGACCTGGCCTCTGATGTAGAGTCGCTCCCTGGAATGACGGTATGGTCACTGGATATACCTTTGGTATCAAATACGATGCCTGTAGCGGTGAAGTTTATTCAAACAGAATTGAAGAAATTTGGCCGCACCGGATTGACCGCTGAAGAGTTCGCCGAAGTCAAACTTTATCTTCATGGCGCCCTGCCTGTGAAATGGATGTCGAACAGCCAGCTGGCTGCCCGGGCCGCCCTGGAGTCAATCATGCTTAATGGTGCCTGCGATCCGCTTCCTTCTATACATCAAGGTATTCGGGAAGCGACCATGGATAAGGTCAATCAATTTGTGCGCACCACTTTTAAACCAGACAGGGCCACTGTTGTAATTGCCGGCACCAAGCAGGCGATTCAACAAATACACGGCCTGCGCCAGGACCAAAGCGGTATTGGAGGCGGTGCCTCGCCACCTGCTGGAAGTGCCAAATAGCGATTTTTATTATTAGAGTAAAAATAAGGCAGTGCTAATCTGAGAAAAAGATCGTAGTCAAGCGGAGGCCTTTGTGGCACATGAGCGTTTGCTAACATCGATCAGACTCGTCCTATATCTGATCCTCTATTCGTGGCCTATCGATGCGGTGGTACCGCCACCGGCTGTCAAGTGGCAGGCTGTTCGCCAATCTTTAGCTCGTCTTCTCTCGAATCTTCGTAGAGCCACTGTTTTGGCCACTTAAGGAACTATTGTAAACTTGGCCGAGGTTGTCATTTATTTAATGCATATGGCTTAAACGCTGCGTCTTGCCTCGATTGCGGCATTATGAAGATTTGACGAAGCCTCCTAAAGCCTTGCCCTGTCGGTTTTTTCGGGTGAACTCGATAAAATTGACTTTCTAGTGACAAGTTGGCTAATATGCTGCCTTGGTTACCCCCAGTGGCGTTGTAAGAGATGACAATTGTGCTCAACTACGATCAAGAAAAGCTGGAACTAGAAGGCCTTCCCGAATATGTGCGTGACAGCGATGTCTCCACTCGGGATGCGTTTGTATCGATCTCTACCCGCTCATTAGCGGAGCGAGAAGCTCAACGTACCGCCTCAACATCTGACTGGCAATCTCAACGAGATACAGGTTCATTCAATAGAATTACTGCCGAAGTGGCCGCTCCTAAGGCCGATGAACTCGAAGCTCTCTGGCCAGGTGTGCATCAAGATTTCTTGTACTCACCCAAGCGCACTCCCAGCTTCTACTTGAGCCTGGGCTTCATGGCAGGCGCAGTGCTATCCATGATCGGCATCTGGGGTTATTCTGCAGTGTCGGGTCTGGTGGCCAGCAACTCTCAACCAGGTCACGCAACTGTAGCCGTGGCCAGTGCTCCTGCAGCTCAGGCTACACAAGCTGTGGTTCCTCAGGGTAGCGACCCTAATTCAGTTCTGGTACCGGCGCACGCCACTGTGGTTGTTGCTTCAGGCGATACCATGGCAGCTATCGCTATTCGCGAATACAAGCGCGCCAGCCCACGATTGCTTGATGCAATTTGCAAAGCTAATGGATTGAAGAACGTAAACTTCTTGAGTTTGGGTCAAACCATCAATTTGCCTAACTATCAATCAAGCGCACAAACCGCTAACTCCCAGACTGCTCCGCAAGCTAACGCACAAGTTGCTGCTACTGCTGCTTCTCAAGTACACTAAGCGCATTCCCTTGTGAATTTGCCTGTGTCTGCCGAAGCAACAAATAGCTCGTCTTCAGCAACGTCACTTTCTGGTAAGTCTTCACCGACTAAGCCAGAAAAGAAACCGTTGTGCCCTGAAAATCGCGGTGACTTCACAGTCGATCGCGTCTTTGAACTGTTGGCCGCCAGTCTCGATAACTACGAGATCCGCGATCCGCAGCTTGATTTGGCGCATCAGATTGAGCGTTCGTTTGCCCAGAAAAAAACCGGCATTTTCGAGGCTGGGACAGGTGTAGGCAAAAGCTTTGCTGCTCTAGTGCCGGCTTTTCTCGCCGGTAAAAAAGTGGTAGTTTCCACTGCCACCATTGCTCTGCAAGAGCAGTACATGAATAAAGATATTCCGATTCTCAAGGAGATCTTTCCCTTCGAGATTAACGCCGCTTTGCTTAAAGGACGCGGCAATTATCTTGGCATTCGGCGCTTTCGCGACCATATTCTTGAACAGCATATCGACGATGACTTTGTTGATTGGGTCAACACCTCACCTTATGGTGATGTGTCAGAGCTAGACTTTGTGCCGCCTTACGACATCTGGGGCGAAATCAACTCAGATTCTGATGACTGTCTGCGCAATAAGTGTCCCAGCTTCGGCAGCTGCTTCTATTTTGAGGCAAGAAAACGGGCCGAGCGAGCCGACATTCTTGTGGTCAACCACGCTCTGCTTTTGGCCGACGCGGCCTCGGGCGGAAGTATTTTGCCGCCCTATCAACTCTTAATCGTAGACGAAGCTCATCACTTACCAAATATTGCCACCGATGCCTTCAGTCGTTCAATAGGCAACCGCGGCATCCGAATTTTGTTGGGCAAAGCGATCAAGCGTGTCAATCCGCCCAACAATTTGATCAATGATATTGAGCACCGTTCGGGCCAGCTATTTATGCGGCTCAATTTGATGGCCCGCTCAGCCAAGATGAGGCTGCGTGAGCCCGTTGAGGGCGCCATCGAACTTATCATCGCGCTTAAAATCTTGCGCGACTGGCTAGAAAATCAGACTTTCGAGCATATTTTAGATGTAGATCTTCTGCGCGAAAAAGCACAGCTCAAAGCCAAAAGTTTAATCAGCACCATATCTGGTTATTGCACTTGTTTGGAGTTAATTGCTGCCCCAAGTCAGGAATGGGTGATGTGGCTTGAGCGCACAGAGCGCCAGGAAGTAAAAATTGAAGTGACGGCAGCCCCGCTTGATCCTTCACATTTCATAGCCGATCTCTTGCTTAATAAGGCTGGTCTAGAAACGTCTGTCTGGATGTCGGCGACCCTCGCCACCGCCGGCGATGACCCATTCAATTTCTTCAAACGCTCAATTGGCGCTGATCGCTACGTGATTCAAGATCAAGTACCGAGCCCGTTCGACTTTAAAAATCAAGCGCTCTTGTATTTGCCTCCCAATTTGCCCGAACCAAATCATCAAGATTTTCTCTTCGCTGCTTTCGAAGAGATAGAGCGCATTGTCGAACTTACTGAAGGGCGCGCTTTTGTTTTGTTCACCAGCAGATCGGCTCTCAATGCCGCGTTTCAGGCTCTGTCACCGCGTCTTCCATATGAGTGCCGTAAACAAGGCGACATGCCCAGACAGAAATTGGTGGAGTGGTTTAAAGCTACTCCTCACGCAGTTTTATTTGGGACTTCTAGTTTTTGGGAAGGGGTCAGTATCGACGGCGAGCAATTAAGCTGTGTAATCATCGATCGCATTCCTTTTCAGGTGCCTGACGACCCGGTTTACGAAGCACGCTGTGAGCAAATGAAAGAAGATACCAGTCGCAGCTGGTTTAACGATTTGGCTCTGCCTCATGCCACTATGCGCTTGAAGCAAGGGGTGGGCAGGCTGATTCGCACCCGAAAAGATCGTGGTCTTGTGGCTATTCTCGATTCAAGACTGACGAAAAAATATTATGGTCGCAAGATTATCGATTGTTTGCCGCCCATGAAAATTATCCGCGAGTTACCCACAGTGGCATCGCATGTGATGGAAGATTTTTTAGATCTTGGCCGGGATTATGCCGGTTAATCGGGCGAACTAAGACTCGACTTCATCGCTTGATTCGCCTTCCACTTCACTGACAGCTTGACTGATGGCATGGCTACCGGTTTCAGCACCGACGAGGGCAGCTCCACTGCCATCATGACGCACCAGGCAAAGTGTAATTGGGCAATGGTCGACCAGATAATGGACGATCGGATCGCGCTTCATTAAAAAGAACTGGCGGCCGCCAACATTAGTGGTGCCCACATAAAGAATATTGGCATTCGATTCTATGGCAGTCTTAATGATGCCGCGCGCTACTTCGCCCACGCGCACCACCCCTGAAGCTTTGATGCCCTGCTCTTGCAAGATTTTTACTGTCATGTCAATTTGCAGTTGAGCTTTGTCTTGAGGCCGGTCTGAAGAAATCAGTTGCGCCACAACGCCCACTTTTTCTGGATCGGGCACGATTCGCAAAAGCACGATCTCCGCCCCAAGGGCTTTTGCTTGTCTGGCTGCAAGTTCAACTGTTCTGGCACTGCGTTTTGGAGAGCTGAATGCTACTGCAATTATCATTTTGTTTTCCAGCCTCCATTGTCTATGCGTGCCATATGAACCTGAGAATGATGTAGCAAACGGCAGAAAGTGTCGCAGCCACTGGTAAAGTTAATACCCAAGCGAGCAAAATCAATTTCATTGTCTTGGGATTGAGTTTGTCTCTGCCATGCACAGGAATAGTGCCGCCTGCTACCGCAGAGCTCAGTGTGTGAGTTGTACTGATTGGTGCGCCGATGTGCGAGGCCAGTAAAATGATTACTGCAGTACTCATGGAAGCACCGAAGCCCTGGGAGTGACTGAGTTTTTCCCGGCTAATTTTTGTGCCGACGGTGCGGATTACTCGCCAGCCGCCGATGATGGTGCCGAGGGCGATGGCCAGTGCTGCTGAAGCCATTACCCAGCCAGGCACATGATTGCTTTGATAACCATAAGCGGCAAAATGGGTGGCCAAAATCAAAGTAATCAGACCCATGGTTTTTTGCCCGTCGTTGCTGCCGTGCGAGAAACTGACGGAAGCGCTGGAGAAAATATGCAGCCAACGCATCAGCGCATGCTGTTCTGCGGTTTTAGCAGAATTGACATCGCGCTCTTTCTCTTTCGAGATTTTCAAAGTCAGCCAGGTAGTGACGAATCCGGCGGCAAAGCCGATTAAAGGTGAAATCAGCAGTGCTAATACCACTTTTTCCAGTTCGTGCCACGAGACCCCTGCGCGCCAGTCTGCACCTTTCATAATGGCGGCGGTGATGCCTGCGCCGAATAAGCTGCCAATCAAGCAGTGTGAAGAACTGACAGGGATGCCATACCACCATGTAATCAAGTTCCAGATTACTGCCGCCAGTAAAACGGCCACCACCATAGGTAGTGTCACTGACGCTTCTGGAATAATTTTGGTGATCACTTGCGCTACAGCCGTGCCGACCAGTAGAGCACCCAGAAAGTTGAGAATGCCGCTCATGACGATGGCTACGCCGGGCTTGAGCGCTTTGGTGTAAATAACCGTAGCTACAGCATTGGCGGTGTCGTGAAAACCATTGACAAAATCAAAGGCGAGGGCGAGGCCTATGGCCAGCACTGCTATAACTGTTTCTGTTTCCATCTCAATAATCTACTTTGTTAGCCTGATATGACTGATTACTTGCGTTTTAGCAGGTGGAGGGTTAAGGACGTGTTAACGACGTTAAATAACAAGCCTTAAAAGTCGTTCAGAACTATAGCCTGATCAAGGCCAAAAATATTTGGGAGATTAAGGAGTTCAATAAGCGTGAGTAGACACGCCGGCTTCAACTGGTTCAAGCTCACTGGGGTCAGCGTAGACCCATAGATCTCCCTGTCTCCACAGTAGTGGATGATGCACGAGATATCTATATACTAGAAGCTGACGAATGATGCGACGAGCTGATGGATTTTGCTCTCCGCGCCTGTCGTTAGCAAGGCGAGTACGTAGTTGAATGGCTTCGCGCTTTGTCCAGCAGTAAGCCGGCCCAGGGTTATTGCCTCGTGAGCGACAAAGTATCGCTACTTTGCCCGAGGGTTGCTCCCAACCTAAAACATAATAATAATCTTGGTTCATCACTGCTAATAATAATTCAAATTCGAAATAAGTCTAGTGAAGAGTAGCCAATAAAGGCCATGGTTAGTATGGATTCAAACATTCAATCTTTTGCCAATATAGTGATATTTCATCCAGCCGCTATCGGGGATGCCGTATTAGCTACACCTGTTGCTGCTACTTTAAGGCTAAATTTTCCCGGCGCAAAAATAACATATTGGAGCCACAGTTCTCTCCGCCCTTTGCTTCTCAGCCTCTGCCCCTCCATCGATGAATTTATAGACTTCAATAAAGAGATGGGATTTTTTGCTTTGCGCAAGCAGCTAATCTCGCTCCGCCCAGACCTTCTTATAGATTTATCCAACTCTATGCGTGGCGAGTTTCTCTGCGGCTTTACTAAAATTAAGTCGCTGCATTACGCCAAGAATCGCAGTGAGACTGCTAATCAGCAACACGCTGTCGGCAACTTTTTAGAAACCATTCGCGAAATTTGTCCTGAAACTCCAGAGCGACTATTCCCAACTATTTTCCCCGATGCTATAGCCGAAAGGTTGATACCTGAATTGGCAGTCGAGCACCCCAAACTTTATGAAGGTGCGCTCATCGGCCTCGTTCCCGGTGTGGGTAACCTGCGCCCGCAGCGAGCCTGGATACTTGACGGCTGGATTTACCTCGCACGACATCTAATAGAGCACTATGCGCATATACCGGTGCTTGTTGGTGGGCCCGAAGATTTTGAGTTGGCGCAGCGCATCAATGTTGAAACCGGCTCCAAGTGCATCAATTTGTGCGGGCAGCTCAAACTAGATGAAACGGCGGCAATTCTCAAATGCTGTGATGTGGTTGTGAGCGGCGATACTGGGCCGGCCCATATGGCAGTGGCGGTAGGGACATCGGTTATCGGTTTATACGGTGCTACATATCCGGCGCGCAGCGGCCCATACGGCTACTTTGATCAGGTGCTCGATCAAAGCGCATGTTGCGAGTGCATCGGTGAAAAGTCTTGTCGTCTGGCCGCACCCGGTCAGCCCGGTGAGTGCATGGGCAAAATTATGCTGCCTGAAGTTCTGGAAAAAGTCAGGCAAGCAATAGGCGCTTGCAAACAATTTACCGACGCCAGTTTTGACGATGATGACACACTGCCGATTGGTGTACAGGTAGATCCGCAATTGATGCGTGAATTTGAAGAGTATGTTAATCAAAGCAAAGTAACTCTCGTGGTCGAAGGCGAAAATGCCGACAATGACAAGCTTTAACTGACCATGTATTTAAACGGCGTGCAACATCATTTTTGTTTGGCCGTTCATCTGGTTAAGGCGAATTTTTTCGATATGGTTAAAGTAGACGGTACTATAATTCTTCCAGTTGCGGCTGAAATCACTGACTGAAAGCTCTTTCACTACATCTCTAGGCAGGTCAAGATTAACAGTGGCGCTGCTGCCGTCTGCATAGTGAGCGTGCCTGCGTGTAGCTTCTCTGCGCACCACGTAAGATGCAATGGTCTGCCATTTATTTTGATCGAATACTTGCAGTTTAATCATCAAGTCCGATTCATTTTCCATAGACTCAAATTTCATTAACCGACAATAGTGTGACAGGGAGGTGATTTCAAGAGTACCCTGCGAAAAGAACAGTTCATGATCGTCGGCAATTTCAGCCTGTCTTTGCTTTTCTTTAGTGACAATATGGTGCAGACTGTTATCTACATTCTGTCTTGTCGGCACTCGTTTCGGAGCTGGTGGCGTCATGTCGAATGTGGATTGCGGTTTGCTGGTTTTTTCTTCCGACACGACATGAAGGAATGGGGCAGAAGGCACGCGGGGCACTTCAATGTACGATTGTGGTTCCTTCGCCACTTTATGCAAGCCTTTCATGTTCTCAGAAATACTATGGAAAACAGGTTGATTTGGGGTAGCAGCATTGATGTCGACTGCCACTGTATGGCTCGAATCTGCGGTGCCACCGCGCTTAGTGGCGTCATTGATTTCCATTTCAAGATTGTCTGACGGCATGGCCGGCCGAGCATAGTGTGCCAGGTCGAATTTGGTGCGTGAGGTCTCGGTGAAGAAGTGGTCTTCGTAGATTGACGCTTCTTCCACGGTGGGCAAGAACAAAGCTTGTTTTGGTGCCACAAAGGCGAATGTGTTGAAGCCGTCGCAGCGAATCGGAATCTCGCCTCTATTAATAGTGAAAATCAACTTGGCAAAGCGGGCGTCGCCGTATTCTTTTAAGGCGATGCTGGCCAGACTCTGACCTGCCTCTACTGTATGGCGAATTCTTGCACCGGGGTTTGCTGTACGTCTCGTTTGTGCTGCCATTTTCGACATCGATGTTTTCCTGGTAATTTGTTTGGGGCGTTTGAACGTGAGAGTATCTATGCCGGCTGAACGGTTTCTCGACAGCGGCAAACATTAAATGCGAACGCGTTTTTATCGGCCTTTTTCCCGTCGCTATTGAGCCCTGGTCGCATACCTTGACATCCGGGTTGTCTACCCTTATATTTAAGCTTCCGTGAGGCGGTATGTATCTTGCCTGCGGGACTTACTAGGGATATTTTTGATGCCTAAAAATGCGGCTGCTGCTGCTGACGCTACTAACCAGGCCGAAGAGAAAAAAGTCACTACTGGTGACGATAATGCGAACCTGCGTAAAGCGGCCGGAGCTGCAGTAGCTGATAAAACATTGCCCGTTGAAAGCAGCGGCAGTACAACACATGAACTATTAATGGACGCTTCCGGCAAAGAGGTTTTGCCCAAGCCGGGAAATGTGAATACGAGCGCACGCCAATTTGAGAATGATGCCACCTCAGGCGGCCCGGTACGAGTACGTCCGAGCACTATGGATATAGACGGCAAGCCCGTTGCCGGTAAAAGTTATACCCGAGAGGGTCAAGAAGTTTTTGTCGCTACCGAAGGTGATCAGCGCCGCAAATATACGGTGACGCGCAATGATGACGGCGCTCCAACTCTTGAGCCTTACAGAAAAGTTCAACGTAACGAAGTCGAAACGCCTGGCCGCCGTAACGGAAACGGAAACGGAAACGATGGTGAAGGCAGGCAGGTTAATGACGGCCGACCTACTAACGATGGCCGACTTAATAACAGGCCTGAAGTTAAGCCGGAAGTGAATACTGAAGTAAGACCAGGCAGAATCAGAGGCGATCAGACTGTAGCTAATCCGGATGTCAGACCAGCCACCATCAGAGGTGACCAGACGGTAACTAATCCAGACGTCAAACCAGGCACTGTTAGAGGCGATCAACCGGTTGTCAATGATAATGGCCGGCTACCGCGTAATCAGGTAACCATGGAGATTGACGGCAAGCCGGTGAACGGCAGACTCACCAATGCCAACGGGCAAGAAATGTTTTTTACCAGAGAAGGTGATCAACCGCGGCGCTATTCGGTCAATCGCAACGACGACGGCCAGCCGGTGCTTGAGCCGATGAAGGCAAGAGAAGGGCGAGGAAGATTTGATCGCGATAGCGACGGCCAACCCGTTAAGCCTGAAAATAGACTGCCTCCAACTAATGAGGTGAGAACCGACATCAAGCCTTCTGAGGTAAAGCCCATCGAGCCTCGCATCGAAGTAAAGCTGCCTGCTGTTGAAGTCGAACCAGGCCAGGTGGCGGTGGAAGTGCTCAAGCCTGGTCAAGTCATTCAGCCCGGTATACAGCCCGGTGCGCAGGTGCCAGTACCGAGAACCGATCTCCCGGGTGTTGGTATAGCGAAGGGCGACCAGCCAGGGCTGCCTAGAGTTGATCAGCCGGGTTTCCCCCGTGGCGACCAACCGAAAGGCGATCTGCCTGGAATGCCGAGAGTAGAGCAGCCAGGCATACCGAAAGGCGATCTGCCTGGAATGCCGAGAGTAGAGCAGCCTGGCATACC
>JADYXQ010000009.1 GCA_021772135.1 Candidatus Obscuribacter sp. | reverse complement strand
ATAGAGACGCAAATTTAATTCATAGCATTCAACATGTCCGCATTTCGGGCAGATGAAACCATTGGGCCAACGAACTCGCCGTAAATATACTACGCAATCCTCTTCCTCACGAAAGCGTTTTTCGAATTCTAGAATAGTTGTTGGAAGCGTTTCCATTTCTACCTCCTGAGCTTAGCTGAAAAAACACTGTATGCTATAGTTAACATACCCCATTAATTAAAAGCTAAACCCGAGCTTTGCTAAAGTGATAGGCAGATTTTTGTATGTGCAATCGACCGGTCTACTTATGGCGGTCACGGCCCTGCTTTGTAGTGGTGCTACACTTTGGTTAAAGACAATTGAGGCTTAAGTGTCCGATAGCGATAATGAAGCGGAAAACGTGGTGCCGGCAGGCAACGAAAAGGCCCTGAAAGAGGCCGGCATTGCTCTGCGCACTGGTCAATCGGCTTACGATAACGGCAATTTCACCCTGGCTGAACCGCTCTTATTGAAAGCCTTGGACGCTTTCGAATTAAATGGTGTGCTCGACCGGCAAGACTATTTTCAGTGTCTTGGTTATCTGGCTGATAATTATTATCACTTGCACCGCTATTTTGAAGCTAAAGGTTATTACGAGCGCCTTTCGGTGGCCCGTTTAAAAAATGACCACAGCACCGATGCTCAAGTGGTCGTTGCTCTACTCAAATTGGCTTCCTGTCAGGAAAAACTGCACGAAATTCCCGATGCCATCAATAGTTTCGATTTGATTTTGGAACTGGCCGAGACCACTATTCCCTCCGGCCATGCCCTTTTTGGCGTGATTTTCGATTCCTTTGAAACTCTTGTGCTTCGACATGTTGATAATCCGGATGAGCGCGAAAACCGCTTGCAGAATTTAAATATCAAACGCGAAGAGTTTGGTTTTGCCGTAAGCAAATCGGGCGTCTGGAATGCACTGCCTAATCAGCTCAGTGACAGCGAAATCATGGCCCGCTATAGCGAGTTGCCCGGTGGTCATGCCGTGTTGACCCAGACATCAGAGGAGCTGCGGCAAACTCTCAAAGCCTGGACCGATCACGACTTCAGTAATCTTGACGAAGAGTCCTTAATCGGCCCGGACAAGCATTTGCAGGTGCGTCTCAACACCGATATGTTTAAACGCAAGCCTCGCATGGGTGACCAGTCAGAAGTAGGTATGACCGCAGCGGTAGTGCCTGCAGCGCCGGTGCCGCCACCAGTGGTGTTGGAGCCAATTCGTCACGGACCTGACAGTCAAGAACGCATGGCCCGTAGTGTCAAACGAGCCAATACCGACAGAAGACCGTTCAATCCGCTACCTGCCATTGGTGTAATGGCGATGATTGGTATTGTCATTGGTTCAGTTTATGTTGCTCATGAGTGGACAAAAACGTCGGCCGCTTCAAGAGTAGTGAACAAGCCGCTCAAAAGCGGCCTTAACCTGGCCGGTAAAGAGTTCCTGGCCGCTGACGGTCAGAAAAAATTGCGTTTCGTCACTTCGACCGATTGCGAATATGTCATAGCCGGCGATACCATACCCGGTGCCTATCACGTCAGCGGCGAACCTGAAAGCTCATCGCTCACAGGTTTGTTCAACAGTGGCGCTAGAAAACTGACTTTGACTGAATCCCCAGCCGGGATGTCAGTTTCGGACGGCACAATGCTTTATGACGAAAATTCTAAAGAACGCCGCATCCTCGCTAAAATTCAAGGCGCGGCTAATTTCGGCACTTTTTATTATGCCAGCCACGATCATCTTTATCCTACGTCAGTAAAGAATAATACCGCTGGTAGTACCAGATTCGATTGGGTCAATCCTCTTTCCGAGCACGTCAATATTCCAGTAGTAGAAAGCAAAGAATATGAAGCGGGTCAATTTGAAGATGTCTTTCTTAAGACCCTCAAAGAACTGAGAGAAATGAAACCGCTGTTTGCCGTGGACGATTCCGCCAGCCCACTGCCCGGTCAAATTGAATGTATGGCGATTGTACCGGCAGCCGGAGTTGAAGGCAAAGTGGGCGAAGCTCCCAGCGCCTTTTTCATTCGCGGTTACGACAGCGAAGGCAAGATGTTCAAATCAAGTAATCCGAATAAGACCTATGTTCTGGCATTGAAAAACGGGGTCTCGGTGGACCCGGTTAAAGCCAGTCGCGAAGAAGTTGCCGCCGACGTGGCCGTCTCGAAATACAGCTTTGAAATTATGCCCATGAAAAAAGAGGCGGAAGCCTCTTCCGAAAAGGCAAAATAAACCAGGCCAGGCCACTGAGTTAGTTTACATTGGCCGCGCTCATGGTGATATCCCCCATCACTGATGTTGCGCTGTGCTTTTTAGTTTTGCCGTACTTGATAAAGCTGTTAGTTTGAAAGTCTATTTTCACTATTTCTTCATTTCAAAAAAACAACAAGACACAAACAATTGCTTCTATTTTTGCCCTCACCCTTTGAAGCGTGCTTCTTATCTAAGACCGGCACAAGTATCAACCATTTTCTTTTAACTTAAAAATCGTATGACATGGACAGAGAAAACGAAAACGAAGTTACCGGCAGAGATTACCTGCGGTATTTTCTTATCCTCGCATCTATCGTAATCGGCATCTTCTGGCTTGTAGAAGGCATCTTCAAACTAGTTAGCGCCAGCGTCGCAGCAGACGACAGCATCATCAATCGCATTTTTATGTACACTCTGGGCACCCTCGGAGTTGTAGGCTGGATTTTCTTTTGCCGCTGGGTAGTTGGCCTGGTTGGAAAAAGCGAAAAGAAAACGCCCGGTGTGCCTGAATCTCAGTCAACTGGTGAAAAGCCTAACAATGCATCTGCACCAAAAAGCAAACCCGATTCGTGGTTCAGCAGCAAAAACAACAAGACCGACGACAACTGGGCACCGATGCAACACATCGCCGGCAACGACAAGAAAACTTTTGCCGATGTGGCCGGTTGCGATGAAGCTGTAGCAAAACTGGCAAGAGTAGTGCGTTTTATCAAAAGCCCAGATTGGTTTGTCAGTTTTGGTGCACAACGCGCCAACGGCGTACTTCTGGTGGGCCCTCCCGGCACCGGTAAAACCTTGCTTGCTCGCGCCTTAGCTGGTGAAACCGACTCGAATTTCTTTTATGTATCAGGCTCTGAATTTGTGCAGATGTACGTCGGCGTAGGTGCCCAAAGAATGCGTAAGCTGTTTACCCAGGCGGCACAAGCGGCGGCTCAGAACAACAAGCATTCGATAATCTTCATTGACGAATTTGATGCTATTGGTCGCAAACGTACCACTGATGAAAGCAACAGCGGTTCAGAATACGCGCAAACCATCAATGAGATGCTGGTGCAAATGGATGGTTTCAGCAAGAACACCAACATCATTGTCGTAGGTGCGACCAATTTACCGAAAGTGCTTGATCCGGCTCTTTTGCGTCCTGGCCGCTTTGACTATCAGGCTGTTGTAGATTTGCCCGGTATAACAGGCCGCGTCAAAGTTTTTCAAGTGCACAGCTTGAAGCTGAAAATTGCCGAAGATGTAGATTTGCATGAATTGGCCAGACGCACTCCCGGTTTTAGCGGTGCCCAAATTGCTCATGTATGTACTGAAGCTGCAGTGATTGCCGCTGAACGCAGCGAAAAACTGCATGCTGGTAAAACAGCAGAACAACTGGTGTTAGTTGATCGCACTATTACACTAATCGATTTTGATGAAGCAATCGATTTTGTGCAGTTTGGCGACCCATTGCTGGCTCGGGCGGCGGCTATGACCGAAGAAGACCATGAAAACACCGCTTATCACGAAGCTGGACACGCTGTGGTGCAAAAAACGTTGCAAGCGGAAGGCGCGAGTCCGGTGACCAAAATCACCATTGTTCCGCGCAGCAAGAGCCTCGGCATGATGCAGTCGCACTCATTGACCGATAGTTATGGCATGACCGATCAGCAGTGTCGTAACCACATCAAGGTGTTGTTGGCCGGCAGGGTGGCGCAGGAAAAATATCTCAACACCAAGGATACCGGTGCGTCCAGCGACTTTGAGCAAGCAGCTAAACTGGCCAGGGCTATGGTTGTTGATTGGGGCATGTCTGCCATGGGTGTAGTGATTACCGCTTCTCAAGGCGGCTCGCTGGCACTGGGGCAGCAGTATCTAAACGAAATAGACAACGAATGTCGCAAAATTCTTGAAGAGTGCATGAGCGCAACTCGTTCTCTGATTGAGAAACATACCGAATCAGTTGTGCGCGTGGCTAAAGGACTTTTGCAGGAGAAAACCATTCTGGCTACTCGTTTTGAAGAGCTTTACGACGGCCGAGCAAAAGCGCTGCCTGTGATGCAAATAAGCACCGACGAGGCTGAGTCAGACACCGAATCTGGTGCTGAATTAGCTCTTGCTTGATCGTCGCTCAAGGCAACAAAACTAGTCAAAACCAATTAATACCGTCAGGCAATTTACTCGTTCTTTCTTTTGAAAGCACAGGTAAGTTGTCTGCGGTATTTAAAAAAAAGATCGAAGTTCAACTATATAGCGTAGTGTTAATTGGCACAAAAAAACGGAAGTCAGCTGCTTTTAGGCAGAGACTTCCGTCGGTGCAAAGCACCTTTGAGAGTTGGTTTCATAGGCTTACTTCTTTTTGTCCACCAGCAGGCGTTCCAGACGCTGCCACATGGGCAGAAGCTCGAGGTCGTCTTGCTGATAGAGGGCGGCCTTGAAAGCGATCTGCTCATACTGGTAACGCTTGAACTTGCGCGGATTGTTGCGGCGGCTGAAAAGCACGTTGGCGATGCGTCGCAAAGTTTGACGATCAGAGCCATGCGGTTGGCGGCAATTTTCGGCAGTGTCTTTGCTTTCTTTTCGTCTCTGGTTGCACCGTCTTCGTCTTTGAGTGCATAAGCAGCTGCCACAACTTCAGGCGGAAAGCCTGCAGCGAGCAAAGTTTGCACAGACTGGTCAGGGCAATCTTCGAGAACGTCATGAAGCCAGCAGACCATGATGATCTGTTCGGCGGTAAAACCGTAGCGAACAGCCAGTTTGGCTACAGCTTCGAGGTGGGCACGGTAAGGCTTTCTGCCATACATTTGCGTGCCATGGGCCTGAATGCACCAGAGTGCATACCAGGGCAGAACTTGCGCTTGTGAAAGCGTCTGCGGATTTCTGATTTGCGTGGTCATGGGATTTTCCTTTTATGGAGAACTCCCATCGTGTGACGGGGGCTCTAGCCGGTTTCGAAAATGGGAATGCGAGAAATTGCGTTGAACATACTGAGTGGTTCTCCAGTTGTTATTGAAAGAGATGTCATACCCGCTGCCTGGCAGTTCGTGCGTTTTAAGAATTAAGTGAGAAGCTAGCTTGGTTGGCGCACGAAGGTTGGTGTGGAAGGAGATATGTAATTGGACTATAAGCTCTCGGATGTCAAGAAAGCCATCGCTCCTACGTGGTTAATGGTTTGAGATATTCCAGGAAGCCCATGACATGGTAGCCATTTTGATCACGTTAGTTAACGCAGCTAGCGCACCAAAGAGGCTTTTAAGCTCGTGAATGGTTGAACATCCTTAACAGTGCCGCTTTTCGCTAGAAATCAACAGGCTGCAGCTCATAGAGTGCTGATAGTCCACCCAATTCCCTTTTCTTCACCAAATTCAGCCAAACTTTTCAAAATCCAAGCAGTAGTCAATTTCCCACCAATCGTCACTTACTTTGTCTGTGGAGATTGAACGCCGTTTGGATTTGCCTGTGAAGAAAAGCTCAGTTCTGGAATGGACGTTCCTATTCCAAGTCATAGTGCACCGCTAATAATTTTGATGCACTTACGTCGCGCTGAAACGCGCAGTGAATCGCGCTCTCAAACAGAGCAACCAAGGAAAAACATTATCATGAGCAACAAGAACAACCCGTCCGTCACCTCCGACTCCCCGGCGTCGTCTGAAGTTACCGTCTACTCCGGTGGACCCGCATTGGTTCGCGAACGGCGTGAAGTGGAGCTGGTCGAAGGCAAGAGCGAAGTCTCCCTGGCCGGCCTCCCGGAACAACTGGTGCCCAACTCGATTACCATCACCCACGTCGATGGCGAAGGCACTTTCAAGCTCGGCCCATTCAGCTACCGCCCGGCCAACCTCTCTGTTCAGGCCATTCTCGCCAAGGCGATCGGCACTGCAGTGACTTTGATTGAAGGCGACAAGAGCACCAGCGGCAAGCTCATTAACCTGGTGCACAACCAGGCCATTCTCGAAGGCGGCGACGGCAAACTGCTGATTCTGCCCCTCGGCAATCGCTACTCCGTCGATCCGTCCGTTCTCGCTGGTCTCACCAGTCTGGCCTCGCTTGTGATGGAGCCTTCGGTTTCGAAGGCCGGCAAGTATGGCATCGGCATCATGTATGCCGCTGAAGGTCTCACCTGGGCGCGTCGCTTCGAAATCTTCTACGACTCCAAGACCGAGAAGATGCTGCGTTTCGCCTGCTGGATCGACCTCACCAACAACAGCGGCGCCGCCATCAGCGATACCAAATTCAAGCTGATCGCCGGCCACAACAATGGCTACGAGCAGCCGAACCAGTATCGCAGCCGTGGTGCCAAGGGCGGGGGTGCGCGCATGGCCTCGGCTCAGAGCTTCGGCCTGGAATCGGCTGCTGCTCCCATGATGGCTGACAATGCCGAAGTGGAAACCGTGGGCGAGCAGAAGCTCTACACCCTGCCGGACAGTCTTGCGCTCGCCAATGGCGAGACCAAGCAGACCATTCTGGTTCTGGCCGAAGGCGTTCCGGTCAAGTCGGAATACTTCCTGCACGACGGCTACTACGCTGAGCTGACGCTCGCTCAGGCCGCCGACAACAAGCTGCCCATCTACGTTCACCTCAAGGTGGCCAACGACAAGAAGAACAACCTCGGCTTCGCCCTGCCTTCCGGCTCGGTGAACATTTTCGAGCCCGACAGCTCCGGCGCCTTGCAGCGTACCGATTCGAGCAACCTGAACAGCCACGTTGCTGCTGGTGAGGGCTTCACGCTGCAGCTCGGTACGCCGTCCAAGGACATCAAGGCTACTCGTCGCCTCACCCGCCAGGTGGTAGACCCCGTGGTGATCGTGGAAGAGAACCATGTGGAAGAAGGCGGCCTCGAAGGCACCGAATCATCTCCGGCTGTGACTTCCATGGCTCCTGCCGCCACCGCCAAGAAGGTCGACAAGAAGCCTGTGGTGAAGCCGCGTTACGCTGAAGAAGATCGCGAGCTCGTGATCGAAAACTTCAAGGACCGCGCAGTGGAAGTTCAGGTGACCGACAGCTTGCCCAACAACGAGCTGCAGTTCATCAAGGAAATCGACGGCGCCAAGTCGTTCAAGAAGGTGCATTCGCAGGGTCAGTACACTGTGAGCGTGCCCGCCGGCGGCAAGACCACCGTCACGTACACGATCAAGTATCGGATTTCGTAAGCAGACAATACTTCAAGCAGCCAATCCAAAAGGAGCGGCTGACTTGATTTGAATTTGGGGCCGACCAGCACACTCTATAAAGGGTGCCGCTGGTCGGTCTTATTTTCAAAACCACTTATTTACTAGCTGTGATAGTTAACAAATTGCTGTACTGCGGCCTTCTTGCCCAGTTGTCAAAAGAAATTTGTTGCCAAGCTTTACTAGTTAGCAACAATGTTTCGCAAGAAAGATTGGTCAGGAACAAAAATCAGTAGTCGGTTCGGCCGTGGTGCCACTTGAAGGAAAGGCCCAGCCTGCTCTATCTTGAATTCTATTTTCAATTACCTAATTTTTTATGCAGCTCTACGTAGATTCAAGCAACTTCTAAACGACTCGAATATTTATAACAATGCATGCCGTTGGCTCTTTTGACTCTTTGCTCCAGACGGACGCAGAGATATTTCGACATTCAAAATTTTTCTAGTTTCTCGCGGCGGCACCACATCTGGTGTAACCGACTGCTATGTTGAAAGGTACACATTATGTATAAACATGGAAATAAACCGGTGCCATTCGCCTGGGCCGTTGGTTTTGAAAACACATTTGTTCCCCAGTCTCGTCCTGGTTTGCGCCCGCTGGAAGAGTACGAGCTGATGCAACACTACAGCCAGTGGCGCGAAGATTTACGACGAGCAGCCGAGCTTGGCGTCAGGGTGGTTCGCTGGGGCGTACCCTGGTATCTGGTGGAAGCCAGGCAAGGCGAATACGATTGGCGCTGGGTAGACGAAGTTTTGCAGTACATGATTTGCGAGTTGAAAATCGATCCGATTATCGATCTGATTCATTACGGCACGCCTCTCTGGATGGAAAACAGTTTTGTCGATGAGCGTTACGTTGAGAGCGTTACAGCTTTCGAAGCGGCCTTCGCCACTCGCTATCGCCATCTCGTCACTTACTACACGCCTCTAAACGAACCCACCGTCAACGCCGAATTTTGCGGTCGCAACGGCCAATGGCCCCCGTACTTAACTGGCGAAAGCGGTTATGTGCAAGTGCTGCTACAGCTGGCCAGAGGTATGCAAGCGAGCATGCGTGCAATTGCCACCAATGACGCCAAAGCCGTTTTTGTAGCGGTGGAAGCGATGCACCATTATCGTCCGCTTTCGCAGGCAGACGAAAGCAACGCCGAAAAAGCCTTCCTGGCTGATCTCCTTTGTTTTGACCTGGTGCAAGGGAAAGTCAGCACTGAACATTTGCTCTATCAGTGGTTGCTCGACAATGGTGCCACGGCAGAAGAGCTGAAGCAGCTGCGGCAGAGGCCGGCTTACTTCCATATTTTCGGCCTCAACTTTTATCCGTGGGCTGCTTTTCACGTCAGTCACCAAGGCGATCAGAGTCGCATTGAACCTGCTTACGCCGACGGTCGCATGTTGGCCGACATCATTCGCGACTGTCATAAACATTCCGGCCTGCCCATTTTTATCAGCGAAACCAGCGCTGCTGATTACCGGCGCAGCTCGTGGATGACTGAAACCACCGATGCCGTGAAATCATCTATGGCCGCCGGTATTCCCGTTGTCGGCTATACCTGGTTTCCGGCTTTTTCTATGATTGCCTGGGACTATCGCACCACCCTTGAGCCGGTGGAGAAACACCTGCTGCACTTAGGACTTTGGGATGTCGCACTTGAGGGCGTAACTATGGAGCGGCATGAGACGCCTCTAGTGGCACAGTATCGACACCTGGTTGAACATGCCATTCCATCACTAACGTTCTGGCAGCGTTTGACTGGGCTCTGGAAAAGTTTCTGGCGCTAAATTAAAAACTAATGACGTGTGGGCTCAAAAAGCGCACACGTCATTTTTTAAATTAGTTCTCCTACTATCGACTGTAACTGCAAGTTCATGCCCTGCGCTTCAGAAGCTTTGCAACGGTTTTACGTCCAGACGGCGGCAACAAAAAAAGGCAAAGCCGGGATCTTTAAAAGAACCCGGTTTGCCTGCTGTTATTTAAACGGCTCCCTTGAGACTATTTTTCCTTGCTGAAAGAAACAATAAAGTCTGGCTGCGCACTGGTCACTTCAGTGACGAAACCGTAGACGGCGCCTAGATCTGCCAGGCCGTTCTTGTATGCTTCAATCAATTTTTCAGCAGCATCTGTTTGAAGATTATTGATTGTCGTCAGTTTGGTTACGAGTGATCCGCCTTCAAAAACAATGGTCGCTTTCGTCGGGGTGGTCACTGTTGTGACTTTGATGCCCAGAACGTTTGTGGTGTATTGAGCAATGGCATTGGCCAAATCGACTGGGCTTTTAATATCAAGGCCGGCGTAATACTCTTTGTTAATCAAAATTGTTTTGTTGACTTCAGCTATTACTTTGGCATCTTCTTTGGAAAGGATATTGCCTAGTGAACTGTAGAGAGTAGCTACTGTTTTCAGCACTTCGTTTTGTAGTTTGGTTGATTGCCAATCAGCCTTGATCACTTGTTTGGTTTCGGTTTTGTCAGCGGTGTTGGTTGTTGTTGTGCTCATTTTATTTCTCCAGGTTTTTGTGTGTTTGTTTTGTATTTTTCGGACTTTTTTTTGTAATTGGTTGCCTTTAGCCGTACCTGCGAGAACGAGCCTCCCAAGCCACTTTATTGCTAAAAAAACGCCCCCCTTCGGTTCATTGAAGGGGAGCTTTGTGCTCTGCAGCAAGTTTGTTTACTTACTCAAATGCGTGTGCGCATTCCCCCCTGTCGATTGACAGAATGACAACAATGGCGGCGCATGTGACGTGTAAACATGCGCACTATTATGACCGAGTGAAAAACAAAGTCAATCAAATTTGACGAATTGTTCACTAATTGTGAAGACACTCCGGCAATTGGCCACTAGTGGGGGTTATCACCCAGTGAAAAGCCTATTTCTTTAAAGCCGAGCAAACTTTTTGTCAGCGTGCCGCCGACAATCACCAGTTCGTGCATGGCTTCGTCCAGATGCTGATCTTTGACCACAATCGGGTCACCATCAGGGGCGGCAAAAAGAGCGGCTTTGCGCATCAGCTCGCTGATAAATGCTCCGCTGGCGCCGGCTGTTCTTCTTATATATGTATCTAAATGCTCCAGTTCCACACTCATACCATCTGCATATAAATCAAAAAGTCGTTTGCGGCATTCGGCGTCGGGCAGCGGCACTTCGTAAGCCTGGTCGATGCGGCCTGGTCTAGAAGCCAGTGCAGGCTCAAGCACTTCCGGGCGATTTGTGGTGAGCAAAAAGAGCACATCGGCATCATCATTGAGGCCGTCCATCTGGTTGAGCAATTCAAACATCAATGCGTGGCCACCAGATGTGGTGTGCGTTCTTTCTTCTGCAATCAGATCAACATCTTCGATAATGACCATAGAAGGTTGCAACCAGCGGGCCAGATTGCACGAACTTTCAATCAGACCGAGGCCATTGCCGGTCATCAGTAAGACCGTGCGATCGGCTATGGCTGAAGCCAGATACATGGCTGTCAGTGTCTTTCCCGTACCGGGTTTGCCGTGCAACAAAATGCCGCGCATCAATAGTTTGCCTTTCGATGGGTTTTAGTAAGCCTTCTGGCAAAATAATTTTGTCTCGTTCTATGGGCGGTACTGCATGAAATTTGATGCCGCCTGAAGCCACTCCTTCTTGTTTAGTCATAGATAATATTTTGCCGCGATAAATATTGTGTTCATTGACCGCTTTGCGAATGTCAGCAAGAGCCTGTTCACCAGCGGCTTTATCAGGAGTTAAAACGTCCAGTACAGTGGCGCTGCCACCACCAAGTTTGAGTCCCTGAGGACGCATGAGAAATACCAGTTTAGGATCGCCACTGACCAGATAAAGTGCCCCTTGCACGCAGGCTAATTTTTTGCCGTCTGCCAGGTCCACATTCATGTACTGCACCGGCCCCTCTTTGGCACCGCCGAGGCCGGCAAAACCAGCCATGGTTTTCGGGGTGACGATTTCAGCCAGGCTAATTCCACCAAAATTTAAAATGCCGCCCTGAATACCGAGCAGCTTGGCCGAGCGCCCGGGGCTGCCTGTATACGACTCTAAGGCGAGGTGCAAATTGGGATGGTTCCAGATTTCGAATTCTTCGGAAAGAATTGGATAAGTAGCCGGATCACCGCCCAGGTGTTCCTTAATCTTTTCCACAATCTGTTTCTTGCCGCCGAAGAAATGAAGGCCCATGATTTGCTTTGCTCCTTGATAGGAAAACCAGTTTATCTGCACAGAATGTTCCGCGTTTATCCTCGCCCACTATCATCAGAGGCTGATTTTTTTTGACGCCCGCTACCGGTACTACTGGCGGTGCGCCTTTAATTAATATGATATGTTATGGTAGATGCGATTAAAAAGAAAGCAAATCAGAGTGCGTTTAGCACTATGACTTGCTTTCCGCCCTGCGGAAAAATAGAGCTTAGCGCTGCTTGAACCGTTCGGCTCTGGTCACGACCGACACTTCGTGGTAGCGAAGGTCGCCGGCGACAAAGCTGAGAAGCACACCGTCTGCCCAGAGGTCGATGGCTGAGCCAGCTTCGTCCTGGAAGATGATGTTGGCTTTGATGCAGTCGCCTTCTTCGAAGATGCCGAGGAACACGAACTGCTCATGACCAGTGGTACGACCCATTTCCCTGTTGAGGTGTCGACTGACCACGGCGTGGAAGCAGACGTTGGGGCCGATGGCAGTGCGGTAGGTGTTGGGTTTGCCGGCAGTAGCGGTGAAGGCCGCCAGGGTATGGTCGATGCTGCCGAGAACGAGAGCCTTGCCATCGCAAGAAACTTCCGGCTGCAGGTCGCCATTGACGTAGGTGCAGCGGTCAACGATGACATCATCACCATCGAGATGGGCGCAGCCGGTGCTCAGAAGAGCGTCCACCGATTGCACTTCGCCGAAGTGATCCGGATTGACGTGAACGAAGAAACGAGTTTTCCCTTCAGCTGAGGCGGGAATTTCCCTGGTCAGACGGATGCCTTCCGTGACCACGCCAGCGTTTGCAGTAAAGCATTTCATAATCGGTTTCCTTTTTTGGTTGATGAAATACGCGCGCAAAAAGCCACAGGCGAAATTGCTTGTGGTGCTTGATGTGGCGGTGTTGAAAGAACAGCGCTAAGTTAGCGCCAGTGACGGTTGAGGAATTGTTAAGGCGGGGAGCTCTTAAACAATGAGGGTAATTCTCTGGACGCGGCAGTCAATCAACAACGCTGTTGTTGGTTGAAAAAATGCGAGGTGGTGTAGTGGATGAATTAGGGTGGGAAAGCCGCTTAATTTAGAGGAGAGAGAATATATCTCTTGACTACCAGGTTTAAGGCTATAAGTACAAGCTTTCTGTGGCACTAAACAGTTTTTAGTAAGAGATTTAGCTAAATGAACATTAGCTCATGTAGCGCTAGGTCTGCACAGGCAGGTGCAGACCTAGAATTGTTCAGTTAACAGAAATGAGCGCCTGGGCGGGTGATCTAAAAATCAGTCGATTTAATGGACTGCATTTGCTGCTCAACCGCGGTTGTCTGGCCGGCGTCGTGCATAAACGCAACGAACGCTCTGGCCGCTAGTGAACGTATTGTGTAACCGAGCGGTAAACAGACGGCCATGAGGCCGGCCATGAAAATATTTTTGAAGAGGCTTTGAGCTGCCTCGCTTTTATCTATGCCCATTGTGAAATAAGCAGTGGCGCCGATAATGCCAAAAACGATGAGGATACCGATATTAATTGCTATAGGCCAGGCCCAGGTATAGCCGATTAAACGCCAGATGTTACCTTTCATCAGCTGTCTGCTTTTCGACATGGCTTCCATCACGCCACAGTTTTCCAGCACGACAAATTCGAGGGCAAGGGCGTGAATAACAGCAAACCAGATGGCGGGGATAATAAAGAACCAGAAGAGAAACATGGTGCCCAAACCGATGAGGAAGTTTACGCCAAACATTTTTAGCTCAACACTCTGGGGGAATAATTCAGTGCGACCTGCAGCTCCCGGCACGATGGTGCAATAAGTGTTCCTGATGATAATAGCTAGAATAAAGAGCCCGGCAATCATTTGCACCAGGCTGACAAAACTGCCGACAAAAGGAATTTGAAAGGCTTGCAAAACTATTGATGCGACAATCACCCCGGTCCATAGAGGCGTAGAAATCAGTGATTGGATGACGATGTTGAATGAAGCAAACCAGTCTCGCCAAAAATTTAAGTCGTTCGATGGATATGACGGGACCACTGATGTTGGTAATTGGTTCATTCTTGCCTTCTGTAATTTCAAGTGGAAGTAGCAGACCGGTAGATGGTAAAGACGTTGCTATGGTATCACCGACGGGGCAAGATTAGTAAAAATGTAGTCCAGTGATGGTTGAATCGCGAAAAAGATTGCGCACTGCCTGTGGTGGCGTTTGATTGTTGGTTTTTCATCGTCAATAATGTTTTCCTGGCAGAGTAATGGCATGTTCTCAGCCTTTTGCCTCAGTTTTTGCTTTCCCCTTTTCGTTGAGCTGGAGCTTGCCTCGACATTTAGGTAGGTGAAACTGTCGTGAAACCTTCTGTCCGTGCGGATGCCAAGCGGTGCCGCGAGGCTTGCTAAGCTAGCGCACAGGGTCAAATTCAATTACGTTTTGCGAAGATCTCTAAAAATCAGTAATTACTGTTGTCCACTACTATTCTCTCTGACTAAGTTAGAGATCTCTTTATCTCTTACAACTTTACCGGTACCACAGCCCTAGTCACCGACATTCCCCATCGCACCATTTTATTGTAACCATGCGGTTGGCGCTCTAGTCTGGTCTGTTTTGACATTGGTGTGTTTAAGAAATGAAGAGAAAATTGCAACCTCGGAAAGGGAATTCATGACCGAAAACAATACTAAAGGCAGCATCGCCGGTGACACCGACACCTCGAACAATGCCCACCTGGAACAAGTCATCAAAGACTTCGTTGTCGAGCACATTGATATCGAAGCTGGTATTCTCGGTGCGCGCCTGCGTCACAAGCCGGGTAAGCCTGTCTATATCGAGGTCAATATCGACCCGCATTTCGACTGTCAGGAAGCCCATGCACTTCCCAAAGAATTTCACGGCATGCGGGTCTCGACCAAGGTCGACATGATGCGCATGAAGGCAGTTCACGAAGGCTATTCAGTCAATGCACCGACGAACACCCTGGTCAAGCGTCGCAACCGCCACGATAAATAGCTGACCCTTAGCGGCTTCAGCTGTAATCTCTAACACAAGGAAAAATCTTATGAGAGGATTTCTTAATGGTCTCTTCGACTTCGTCTGGCCTTACTTCGCTGCCGGAATAATTGCCGGTACGCTTATCACTGTGGTCTACGCTCTGGGAGGCTACATCAAGCTTCCGCAGCAAGCGTCCTTCATACAATGGTTCCAGTTCTGGGCAATTTTCTGTGGCGTGCTCAGCAAGTGACTATGCGACGTATCATCGCGCGAGCAATCGCGCGGTGGTACGCCGTACCCCGCCGTATTCCAGGACTTAAAATTTTTTCTCTATTCTATGGCTACATATAGTATTTGGAGAAAAAAAGGAGGGCACCCAACCGGGTGCTCTCCTGAAATTGGTAAACAATTTCTACTTGCCGTCGAAAGACCAGTGCGGAGGGTCTGAAATGAGCTTGATCACTTTGTAGGTAGCACCCACTTGAATCAAAGCACTGTTCTGTCCACTGCGCGGCGAGCCTATGGTCACCGTCTTTTTACGGGCATCGAGAATTTTTAGATCCCCTTCCCAGCTGATGGTCATATCGATAGCCAGGCGCGCCGTGTGATTGGAACGCAGGGCGGGCCGATAGGCGATGCCGTAGGCTTCGACCATGTCTTCGGCAGCATTGCGCGAAGCCACGAGATCGACTTTACCTTCGGCATCTTTGTGCGCCCACTCGATATCAATATTGACGCGAGTGGGAATGCCTACGGGGCTCAAGCCTTCACGCGCGATGCGAAAAGCATAGTGCATGAGGTAGGCCCGTTCTTTCGGCCGGTAGGTCGCACGGATGAGAACAGTGGCTCCGGCTGCGGCAAGCGCGGCCAGAAACTTTTTCACATTGGTGCGAAATGGTGTGTCGAGATCATCGACGCTTATGCTTGTAGGAAATTTGTTTACCCAGTCTTTGCTGCTTACTGGCATGGGTGAACTCCTCATTGTTTAGCGCAGCGCCCGCTTGGCCGTGCCGTTCTTTGTGGCGGTTGTTTTCACGGCTTCGGCGACAGCCTTGGCTACGCGCGGGTCGAAAACCGTGGGAATGATGTAGTCGTGATCCAGCTCTTTGGAGGCAATCAGGCCGGCCAGAGCGCGGGCGGCATTGATTGACATTTCCTCGGTTATCTGAGGAATGCGCGCTTCCAGGGCACCGCGGAAGATACCAGGGAAAGCCAGCGCGTTATTGATCTGGTTGGGATATTTGGAGCTGCCGGTAGCCATGACAGCCACATTGGCAGGCACTTCTTCCGGGGCGATTTCTGCTCTGGGGTTGGCCAGGGCAAAAACAATCGCCTTCTTGTTCATCACAGAAACGTCGGCGCCTGTGAGCAGACCGCCCACAGAAAGACCGAGGAACATGTCGCGACCTTTGAGCGCTTCTTTGTAGGTGCCCTTGAAGCCGCCCTGGTTCGAATTGTCTGCCAGCCAAGTTTCGGTTTCGGTCAGGCCCCTGGCGCCCTTGTAGACGGCACCATCTTTGTTGAAAGCAATGATGTCACGCACACCAAGATCGATGAGCATCTTGATGCAAGCCATGCCCGCTGCACCTGTTCCCACTGCCACCACTTTCAAATTAGCCAGAGGCTTCTTGATGAACTTGGCGGCATTTATGGCGGCGGCACCAACAACGATGGCAGTGCCGTGCTGGTCGTCGTGGAAGACTGGAATGTCGAGAGCGGCACGCAGGCGGCGTTCCACTTCATAACACTGAGGCGACTGGATGTCTTCCAGATTGATGGCGCCGAAGTTGGGCGAGATAGCAATCACCGCCGCTACGATTTCGTCCACATTCTGCGTGTTGAGACAGATGGGGAAGGCATCGACATTGGCGAATCGCTTGAAGAGCATGGCCTTTCCTTCCATTACGGGAAGAGCCGCCAGAGGGCCGATGTTGCCCAGGGAAAGCACACGCGAACCATCCGAAATCACCGCCACCATCTTGCCTTTGATGGTGAGATTGAAAGCTTTTTCCGGATCGTTTTTGATCGCTTCGCAAACGCGAGCAACTTCAGGTGTGTAGACCTGACAGAGATCGATGCGGGTCTTCACTTCGCTGGTGGGCTGGATAGAAATCTTTCCACCCAGATGCTTGAGAAAAACCACATCAGAAACTTGCACGATTTCCACATCGCTCAGCTTCTTCAGTTCTTCGATAATCGCTTCGCCGTGTTTGACGTCGCGAGCACCAATGTTGAAGTCACGCAGCATGTAGCCTGCGGTCGACTGCACAACATCGATATCACCGGTGTCGCCGCCGGCGTTAGATACAGCCGCGGTAAATGCAGCCAGTGCACCACGACCGTTGCGCAGCAACTTTGCTCGCACAATCATGGTGTAGCTGCGCTCACCGACTTCGGCGTTGGCTTCGACTTTGGCATCGACATTTGTATCAGTCGAGGCCGACGGGGGAGCCGATTCAGGTGAAGTTTTGCCTTTGCGGGCACGAGGCTTTTTCACCTCGTTTTTAGATTTTGTTGCCATAGAGAAATTCCTCTTATACAAAAGCTGACGCTGCTTTTAAGGGCAGCACCAGCTCTTGTTGATTTTTCGAACTTGCAGTAAAAAAGCAGAGCTTAAGCGCGTTTACGCGGCTTGGCTTTGCCTGCCGTCTTGCGCTTGTTCTTGCGCAGTTCGGCCAACTCGTCGGTCAAGGTTTGCACCTGACCTTCGAGCTTGGTGAGCTTTTCTCCATGACCGCCCTTGTTCTCTTCTCCGTCGCTGCCGGCCAAATTCTTGGACTTGGCTTTGGTGGCGTCGGCGATACTGGTGGAAGTCTCGGAAATTAGACGCTTGATGCGCCCGTCGAAAGAGCTCTTCGAAAGCTCACTCAGCACCGGCAGCGAGTCTGTGTGGTTGCCTGTGGCGATAGCGTTGACGAGAGACATACGCAGAGTGAACTGAGCGCTGTCTTCCATCTCGGCCAGCTTGTGCAGCGCCTCTCTGGCTTTGCTCGAAAGCTTGGCCAGTGAACCGAGGCAGCTGATGGCAGCCGGACGCGCGTGGAAAGGCTTGCCGGGACCAGCGAGATCCGCAGCCACAGCCACGCCTTTGACGTCGCCCAGCTCGGCCAGGCCGTTCAGGGCGCCGATGCGCACGATTTCGTTCCACGAGTCGATGGTGCTGGCCTTGGTCAGCACTTTGAGGGCGCTCTTGTCTTTGGTTTTACCCAGAGCGACGCAAGCGTCGGCGAGGACAAACTGACTGACTTCCTTACCGGAGCTGATCAGCCCGGCCAGCACCTTTGCCACAGACGCTTCTTTGAAGTTGCCCAGGGCATTGACCACCGAGCGACGCACTTTGGGGTGGTCGACTTTGATCAAATTCTTGAGCGCTTCGCGAGAGGCCGGCGTATTGATGCCACCAAGGAGAGTGGCGCATTCGATGCCCACTCCGTAGAAGAACGGGTCTTCCACTGCCTTGGCCAGGTGAGCAACGATGTCGTCGCCACCGAGCTTGGTGAGAGTTTCAGCGGCGTAAATGCGACCCATGACGGTGGAGTCGTTGGCCAGCTGGTGAATGAGCATACCCCTGGGCACGCTCAGTTCGACCTTCTTCAATATGAAGTTGTGCGGGTCGAAGCGGAACATCACCGGCTTCTTCTCCAGCGAGAAACTGAAGGAGTGCTCTGCTTCCGAAACGGAGATAGAGACTTCCTTGCGGCTGCCGTCGGCGAAGTCGAAGCTCAGGGCGATGGGCACCGAAAAGAGACCGGTGGCCTCCTCGAGCTTCTGCACCTGACTGACTTTGACGGTGGCCAGCTTTTGCTTGTCGTCGAAGCTGTAGACCACCTTGAACTCAGGATAGCCGGCTCCGAAAACCCACTGGTCGAACAACTGACGCATATTGCGGCCGGTGGTCTTTTCGATCGCCTTGATCAGGTCGATGGTTTCAACCGGCTGAAACTTGTTGTCTTCGTAGTAGGTCTTAATAGACGCATAGTAAGCTTCACGACCGAGCAGGTGACGCAGCATGTGCCGCACCAGGCCACCCTTCTGGTAAAGGTGACGGTCGAAAAGGTCGATTGGTTCGCGGAAAGTGTTGCAAACCAGCGGCCGGCGATAGCGACGATCTTCGCCGAAGTAGACCTTGGCCAGACCAAGGGCATAGTAGTCGCGCGCTTTCTCACCATAGAGGTGTTCCACCGCTTCCACTTCGCCGAAGGTGGCACCACCCTCGTTCAGCCAGGCGTGCGACCAGTCGCGGCAAGTGACCAGGTCACCATTCCAGTGGTGATTGAGTTCGTGTGCGTTCAGTCGCACTTCCTGCAAACGCTGTTCGTCGCGAGTGCCGAAATCGGCCAGGATGCGATCGGTCATCACGGTGATGGTGGTGTTTTCCATACCGCCGAAGATGAAGTCTTGCACGAAGACCTGGGCGTACTTGCCGGGCCACGGATACTTGACGCCGTAGAGGTCGGAATAGAGCTTAACTAGTTCGGCGGTGCCTTTGAAATACTCGCGTGCCCGCTCGAGCATGCTCGGATGCACGTAAGCTTCCACCGGAAGGTCATCGTACTTCTCTTCCAGCTTGGCGAATTCGCCCACTACAAGCGCCATCAGGTAGGTGACGTGCGCTTTGTCGTGGAGCCAGTGGAAGGTTTTGCTGCCAACAGCCTCGGCATCGCCGGCGGCTTTTGCAGTCTCAGTTTCGGAAAGTAGACGGCCGTTGGAAAGAGCGGTGAAGCCACTGGGGACGGTGGCAATCACTTCGGAGGTCATGCGGTGGCTGGGATGGTCGGCTTCGGCCACAGGGAACCAGTGGTGCGCGTCGTCATCCTGGCTCTGGGTCCAGACCTGGTAGGGCTTGTTCGGGTAAAGCGAAGTGGGCCCGGTGAAGTAGATTCCGAGTTTTGGCGAGAGGGTGTGGTATTTGACGTCGATCACTATCTCTTCGCCCTTGTTGAGGACGCAGGCGAGATGGACGAGAAAACCCTTGTCGTGCAACTCGAAATTGAGCGCTGCGCCCGACTGGTCAGAGACGGAAGCAATGTGCAAATCGGTGGCTTCGAAGAAAATGCTGTCGATTGGTTTGTCGATGGGTGACAGGGAGGTGAGGCAGTTGCCTACCAGAGTCTTGGCCATGGGATCAACAGAGATAACGAGCTTGGTGTGACTGACCATGGCGGTCATGTCGGGAGCGTACTGGCGTGCGGTGCCGGGCAGAGCGAAGGGCTTGCGGGCGGCGGCGCCTGCGCTGGTGTTAGAGAGGTGACGCCACCAGTGCATGTGACCGCAGCAAGAAGCATGTTCGCTGAGGTTAACACCAAGGTGACCAGATTCAGATTGATTGTGACTGTGTGTCATAAGAGTTGTCCTTTACGAGTTTATAGCTCTTTTTCAAATTGACCAAGCCAAAACAGACCATCTATCCCGCAGCTGCTGGGACACTGATATGTCTTGAATAAGTCTTGATGAATGTAGAGAGCTTTGGTTGGTGAAGAAGAGAAAGTGTTTTGTGATGGTTATGGTTGCTGAATGACTAGGTGAACTTAGTAATATCTGGCTTTCAAGAACAAGAGCATTTGTATTACTTATTTCTCCCAAAGCCAGACATTTGCTGCCCCGGCCCTTCGCTATAGGTGGCGCAGTTATGCCAAGATCAAAAGCTTCCGCCCCATCAGCCTTTTGGGCAATTTTTCACTGTACCGTGAACGGTTGAGTGAATTTTTCGCTTTGAAAAATTCTGACCGGCCGAAGTGCGCCGCTTCGGCCTTGGCTCTGCCTGCGCTAAGTGTTACGTTGCCGCCCTTCGGCCAGGTGTCAAAAATCTAAATTTCAGGTCGGCCTGGGCTCTTATCTCGACATCTCTACTTAACGCCTATAACATGGTCAATTCTGAGCTATTAGTATTTTTCAAGGAGCCCCTTGGCAAGCTTGCTTTAGGATGAGCTCTTGAGTTAGTTCTTAAGAACATTTCAAATTCACCTATTTCCTAAGAAAAAACATTCAAAACTAAATCTGCACCAGTCACACCGTTCTTTCGCCCCCAGATTCTATCTGAGGCCCCGTCACGCCTGAGCATGCAAAGAAAGGAATTTTGCAGTCAGGCATTTGCATCTTCGGTTCAACCGGAGATGGAGGTTAACATGATTCAGAAACTAGCTAAAAACCTGTGGAAGGCCCTGTCCAACCCAACTGTTCGACTGAATTCGGATTTCCCCTTCAGTCTCGGCCGCTCTCTCAAGCTTTATGGCAAGAGTTTGCTTTACTTCCTAGTCGGTTCGCTTTTGCCAATCGGGCTCTTCCTTGGCGCACTGAGACTCATTCCTGAGAACTCTGTCTTTTTTCGCGATTTCATCCTCGCGGAGAACTCAGAAGGCCTCGTGTTGGTGATTCTTTCTGTGAGCACTTTCGTCTGCGGCTTTGGTATGCAACTGTTTTGCATTCGACAGGCCGTTCACCGCGAAAATCGCAGACTGCGCGACCTCCTTTCGCTCAATCTCAAGAGTCTCAACGGCTCCTGGTTGAAAGCATTTGGATTGGGTGTCGCCACTTACTTGCTGGCCCTTTTCGCTGAACAACTGGTCGGTCAAATCTACACCGTGCCCAGCACCGACCCAACCGCAGACTTTATCAAGACTCTGGGTGGCAACGCTCTGTACTTGATGATGGCACTAGCTATGATGGGACCGTTTGTGGAAGAAGTAATCTTCCGTGGCTTTCTCTACAACATCATGGCCAAGCACGCTACGTCGCGCCTGACCAGCGCAACCGCAGCCAATCTCATTGCTGTCCTCGGCAGTGCTGCAGTCTTTGGTCTGATGCACATGAACATTGCCGCGCTGCCGTTCTACATGGTGCTCGGTGCTGTTTACGCAGAATCTTACAGGCGTTCGGGCACACTTGTGGTGCCTATCATTGCGCACGTGCTCAATAACAGTGTGATTGTCATCACACTGCTTCTGCGGGTGGCCTAGCCGTCGGCCCTGTGGTAATCATCAGCGTAGCGAGTGATGTCTTCTTCAGGGAAGCCGTCACCAACCTGCACTTCGATGATTTCTACAGGAACATCACTACCGCAAGCGACACGATGTTTAGTACCGCGTTTGATGAAGATGTGCTGTCCGTAACTGAGCTCGAATGTGTTTTCGTCGAGCGTCACATTGGCCGTGCCCTGCACGATAACCCAGTGTTCGTCACGCAACTTGTGGCTCTGGAGGCTGAGTCTCTGGCCAGGATTGACCACCAGTCTTTTGACTTTGGTGTTCGCCTGGTCGGCTAAAACGTCGAAACTGCCCCAGGGGCGGTCTTCGTGACTCGAATTCATAGTTGCCTCGTTAGCGTTTTTTCTACTACGAGATCGTAGCACCATCGACCGGGGGGCGGTGTTGCTACGGGCTGAGCTTGCTTTGCAGGCTTTTGGCCCTCTCGTTTATCCCCTTAGCAGCCTGAGCCCGCTGGCCAGGCTAGTCGTTTATTCAAGTACTTAAAACCGCGCCGCCACTGCGTTTGCAAGCAGCGGGGGCCCAGGAGGCTTATCATGTCAAACAACATCACAGACACCCGGACCGCTCAGCTTCAGCCCCAGAACACCGAACTGGCCAAACTGATTCAGCCGAGCTACACAAGCGCCAGTTTCGAAGCCATTCGCGCGGCGCTGGTTGCTATGCGTACCCTCGAGGTGCGCCGTTACAAGAGCGGTGGCCATTCGGCCGTTACCGTTCTCGATGCCAACACGCTGGAGAACTCCATCGATGGGTTGCTGATCTTCATGTGGGATCGCGACAACATCATGCAGTGCCTGGCCGAACTGATGCTCGCCGAAAACGACGAGCTCAACGCCGGCCTCAACGTGCCCAAGAACAACTGGAAGCGCGGTCTGGCTGCCAGCATCACCCATCACCGCAAGGGTGAAGGCCGCTTCCTCGACGTCATCCAGGGTCGGGCGTCTGGCTATCCGAAGGACTACTTCAAGCGGCCGCACATCCGCTACAACCCGATTTCGCTTTCCGAAGTCGGCGATCCGTGGGGGCATGGACAGAACGATTCGCTGTCGTTCATCAACTTCCTGCTCTTCCACGCACTGAAGACAAACCGTGTGCAGTGGAACGATGAAGTGGGTCAGCAGGCAACGGCATTCGCTTGCTTGTTGCACGCCTACTTCTGGACTATCCATGTCTGGGAAGATCAGGATCTCGGCGCCTGGGAAGACAAGGTCGCTCAGCACTGGTCTTCCATCGCCTGCGCGCTGGTCAGTCTGCGTGAACAGTACGAAGTGCTCTTCCCCAATGGCGCTCTGCGTCACAACAAGGACGGCGTCGACTACTGGGTTCGTGACCACGGCGTCAAGGAGCTTATTGAGAAGTGCGAAGCCAAGCTGCGTGAGCTCGGTACCCGCGAGTTCACGTCGTCGGACAACGGCGATGTGCGCAGCGCCGACCTGGCTCAGATCAATCCGTTGCTGCTGGCGGCGGTGGCAGGGAAGCCGGTTCTCGACGACGAGAACACGGTGGCAGTGCTCGAGAACATCGAGCGTGAGCTGATGGGTCACCTGGGCATTCGTCGTTACAGCAAGGACGTTTGGGACGGTCGCATCAACCGCTACGACCTCGGCCCGAACGAAGAGGCTCAGTGGAACCACGGTTCGCCGCAGATGTCGTACATCTATGGTGAGCTGTTTCTGCGCACCGGCGAAGCGAAGTATTTCGAGAAGCAGTTGTTCCACTTCAACCGCACTCTGGCATCTGTGCCGCAGAGCGGGTTCATCCACGAAGCCTGGATTGTTGACGTCAACACCCGTGAATGGGTGCTCGACGCTAACGAGCCGCTGGCGTGGACGCAGTCGATGGTGGTCATGGCCCTCGGCCAGATGCAGGCGAGCTTGAAAAAGCAGGGCCTGTAGTCTGACACCGCATATGGTGAGCGGATCTGACGGCTTCGGCCTGATGGTCCGCTCACCGTTTTGCTGCAGTTATTTCCTTTAGAAACTAACATCGGAGTAAAAGAAATGAATCAAAAAATCCCTATGAACCAGTTGTTCATGCTCGCCTTGAGCGTGGCAGTCTGGTGGATGCTGCTCGGTTCGCTGGCCATGGCTCTCGGAGTCTTCGGCTTGCTTTTCGTGCACGAAATGGGCCACGTCATCGCCGCCAAGCGCAAAGGCCTGGCTGTGAGCATGCCCTCGTTCACACCATTCGGCGCTTACGTGATCACCGAACGTACGCGTTCGGCCTCGGAAGATGCCTACGTCAAGATGGCCGGTCCGCTTATTGGCGGATTGGCAAGCGTGATTACCATGGTGGCCGGCTACGTGCTTGGTCTTCAGCTGGTGATTACGGTTGGCGTTTACGGCGTCGTTCTCAACCTCTTCAACTTGATTCCGCTTGACCCCATGGATGGTGGCGGAATTACGCAGGCGGTCAACCGTTGGTTCTGGATTCCGGGCGTGGCGCTTTTTGCACTCGCTCTCTTCATCTTCGGGCCGAACATGTTCAACCTCATGATCTTCGGCCTGATTGGTTACCAGGCCTACCAGTCGTTGATAGCGAGAAACGCTCAGCGTGCCAACACGCCGAGTTACTTCGCCCTCACACCTGGTACCAAAATCACCATCCTCACGGCGTATCTGGCTCTGGCCGGCGCGCTTGCCTGGGTGCTCTTCAACCAGAGCGCCTTCCTCAGTCTCTTCTCTGCCTGGGCTTAAGCGCTACGCGCTTGCTAAGCCAATTTAAAAGGAACCTCCATGTACACATTCGGGATCATCGGTCTGATCTTCACCACCATCGTCATGCTGGGCGCACGCAAGGTGTGGCTCTTCGTCGTGCACTTGCTGAGCAAGATGTTCGACAACGATGCCGCAATCAAGAAGGGCGCTTTCATCGTCATCGTGATTTCGGTGATGGCAATGGCCGCACCGTTCATCACGCCCATGTATGGCTGGCTGCGTCTGGCGATCTGGGGTCTGTACCTGCTCTACGCCGGTCTCGGCCTCTACCAGATCTACGACTGGCTGCCGTTCGGAAAAAGCAAAACCGACGTCGATTGAGCCGGCGGTAACTAAGGTCAAGTTCTGACCTTGTGAGAAAAGCGGGTCGGTAGCTGCATCAGGATATTCCTGCATGTCGCTATCGGCCCGTTTTTTCTTTTACTTTTGCTACTAATCTATGTAGTAAAATTGAGATTGATCCCGCATTCGAGGCACCGAATACGGTGCGCTAAACTTAGCGGAAAAATCGAATGTATCGCTTTTCGTTGTCGATGACATATCGGTGGTCTTTGAAAAAGTCTTGTCCCAGCAGGCTGATACCAGGGCCGCCTACTGTGAGCATAAAATCGCGTTTGACGACATCGCCAAGGGAGATAGATTCTATCTTGAAGGCGATACCGGTACTACCTCCACCTGCCCCACTCATTTTCATGTCGTAAACGTCGCCGGTTGGCTTCAAATGCATCTGTCTAAACACCATCGGGTCTAATAGTGTAAATGAAGCACCTGTATCAAAAAACATTTCGCAGGGCATGCCATTGATTTTTACGGTGACAAGCATATTGTTGCCAGATTTGGTGAAAGGAATATCGATGGTGTTCATCGGCACAGAGCGCGACGCGCGTTGTGAGCCCTTGGCGAAGATATGAATGTAGTCGGCATTGCCGCTCAGGTTGTATTGTAAGTCTTGAAAAAAATTCTGACCAATAAGCCCATCTACCGGCATGTCTTTCAGTATGTTTAGTGGCAAAGTTCGCTTGAATTTTCCCACCGTGACCTCGGCTTCACGACTCCACATGGGGCTTAATCCGCCTATGCCGCTCGACATACCGCTGGGTTTGTCTGTAGGCGCTGGATAGCCGAGTCGACGCCAGGCGTCGAGAGTCACACAAGTGGTCTCGGCACCGGTGTCGAATGCCATATCGAGATTTTTGCCATTAATTTTGGTGGCAACAATAAGGTGGTTGTGCACTCGTCTCAAAGTTACTCGATCTTCATCAGGATCCTGATAATTATTAGCTACGGCCACAGCTGCAGTTCTTAGAGGGGCGGTGCTTAGTCTTGTAAGGCCTTCCGCCGAATAGGTCGAAGCTTGCGTGCCAGGAAATGCAGTAAGAATGTAAGTGTACTGCCGCTTCGCTTCTTCAATGCGATTGAGGTGATGGTAAGTGCTGGCCAAATAATAATGAGCATTGGCGTCGCCGGGGTTTGTTTTTAAATAGAGAGCCAGCTTGGTCAGAGCCAGCGCATAGTTCTTCTCACCAAAAGCGCTGACACCTTCAGTGAAGAGGTTGGCGGCGAGAGCTGGGAGCGTCAACTGGCTGGAAACTGAGAGGGCAAACAGGAGCGTCAAAAGTGTGGTAGTTAGCAACCTTTGCACCGCAGTTAAATCGGCTCGCTTCATCGGTTTATTAGTGACTGACGACATTGGTATCACAGCCCGCTCGCTGACTGGAATAATTGTAATTTCCACGGGATAAGCACCTTCATACCATTTTAAATGCACAAAATGACCCTTGCGATTTTCAATGTGCTCTTCTTCAATCTCTTCATACCCGGCCGATTCCAGCACATCTTTGATGCTTGCAAAATTGTCCGCATAAACATGAAGATCGATATCAGAATTTTCGCGAATTTCGCCTGAAAGTGTACTGCCGATTAAAAATGGATCGAAATCATCAAGTTCGGCCATAATTGCTGCGGCAATTTCGCGCATGGCCCGCACTCTGCGTTTAACTTCTTCTTCGCCGATTTCGAGTTTGGCCAGACGACCGATCCACTGGCGCACTTCACGATTGCTGGGCATGCGATCCATATTGGTCAGGCCGAGCATCATCATGGCGCGCTCTTTGGCGTGCAAATATTCGCTTTCAACCCCATCAACCATAAATTGTGCCGCTTCTTGAGCGACTCTGGCCTGGCTATTCCTTTTCATAAAACTGGTTTAGCTTTTTGCGGAAAAACCAGTCGCGCCAACACCGGATAGTGGTCAGAGCCTACATCAGGCAATATTTTACGTTCGAGAGTGGCAACATTTTTACTGACAATAATCTGGTCAATCGGTATCCATAGTACAAAACAATTGGCTGGCCATGTAGGTTGCACACCGAAGCCGTTGCTGGTATCAAGCAGATTGCCTTGATCAAGCAACTGCGACATTGATGCTGACCATCTTGTAGCATTGAGATCGCCGCAGAGCAAAATCGTATTTTTTAAATTGGCGGTAAATGAGGCGATCTGCTCAAGCTGCCGATTGCGCTGGTTATATCCGGCTGGGCTGATGGGCGGATAAGGATGCGTGCAAATTACAGTCACAGTTTCTTCGCCAACGGTTAAATTTGCTGTAAGGGTTGGATAAAGGCTTGATTGGCCGAAACTCTGAACGGTGGTTTCAGTCAATGGTGACCGACTGAGAATAGCTACACCAAACGGATCAGGCCGCGAAAGGACAAATTGATGAGGATAATTTTTTAAATTGTCGTGCAAATATTTTTGCCATTCGGCTGTTACTTCTTGCAGACAAACGACGTCGGCTTCATTTTTTTCGATACAGGAGCGTACTGCTTCAAACTGATTGTTGGCGCCGTTCAGGTTAAGCTGTATGACCGTCAGTTCGTGATTTTGTCTGGTGGAAAGTGGTGGCACTGACTTGTTGCAGAAAAGTGGTGCCACTACTACCGCATTGACCATAAACGCCGAGAAAATAATGGCCGCATTTTTAAAGCGGTGGGCAGCCAGGGCAAAAATCAAAAATGGCGCCAGAGCAATGATGTACTGAATGCGAAAGTGGCAAAGTAAGTCACCTGGCCACAACCATTGGCTGAGGAGGCCGCCATAAACCAAAAGCGACAGCAGCATAGCCACTGACATAATTACTTCAGTGAATTTGCGACGCTCTGAAAGCGCTGGTTGAATTTGTGATTTGTCGGACATTCAACACATATTAACAGCTGTGTTGCCCTCGTCCATAGATACTATATGAGAGCATAACCAAAACAGAAAGAAATAAGCTTTAAAGCATGGCGTTTTCATGTCACTAATTGCTCTCTTGCCCAAGCGTGGCCAGAAATCTGTCTAGAAAGAGCCAGACTTACTTGATGTTGAATTGCTGCATCACGGTGCCGGCTTCGCGCATGGTGGCGGTCTAGAAATCGGTGTTTTGCAGGTCCGGATCGTCGATCAAGAAAACGAGGTCACCGGCAGGCACCGAACCTGGTACCATGCTTCCGTATTCCATGCGCAACTGCGGCAAAAAGTATGACTGTATTCATGGGTAGTTCCTTTTCTTTGTGTCAACAGCCGCAGCCGAGAGTCGCGAATCGCAGGGTGATGCCACTGGCGGGTCATGGCGGTTCGATAAGCCCCAATTTATTGGTCTGAAGCCATTGACGCGCAAAGCGGTGACAAGAGCGGCAGCCGCATCGGCTTGACGCGAAGCTTCTGACGGCAGAGTGATCAACTTTACAATCGTCTTTAACATCTCGAACCTCTCGAAATTCTCACTGGAAGCGAGCATATCTAGGCGAGCAGCGTGGGCGCAAGCTCACGCTGCTTTTAGGCAAGCTCATCTAAAGCTTCGTGAAGATGAATTAGCAGCGCGAGCAGTGGCGATTCTCAAAGCGCTGCCGCTCCCAGTGACGCTGCTGCTGGCGACGCCACTCCATCTGCTCCTCATAGACACGCTGACGCTCATAGGCGCGCTGACGCTCGAGGCGCTCGTAGTAGGCGCGGTCGTGGTAGAACGAGTCTCCGCGCTGGTGGCCGCGATTGCTGCGATATTCGTGGTCATTGCGGTCGCTGTTGTCGATGATGTTGCCGAGCAGAGCGCCACCAACACCACCGATAAGGGCACCGGCAATGGGGTTATCTCGGCTCAGCACAGCGCCGGCGACTCCACCGACCAGAGCACCAGTATTGGTGCCGGGCATGCCAGCACAGCCGGTGACGAAAAAGAGGCCCAGCAGGCCGAAGATTGCGAGATGGCGCTTCATGTTTGTGGTCCTTCTGTGGGGTGATGGTGTTCAGGCACGTGGCAGACTAGTCGATGATCTCGTGCCGCTCGATGGAGAACGAGATCAGTTCGAAGCCGGCGTGTGGGCCACGGCAGCGAGCGAAGGCCGAGCAGAAGGTGCGGTCAGACTCCCACACAATATTGCTGGCCTCAGTGGTGGCGAGGGCCATGTAGATGTGGTTCTGAGCACCAGCGAGGCTGCGCGATACCTTGCGCACTTCGCGGTGGCCGAAGGCATCGTGAAACTGAACGACATAGCTGTCCATGGTTTTTCTCTCTTTCTCTAGGGTTGCGACAATGCGACCGTGATCACGACAAACCAGACGACACGCATGTGTCGGTAAGTTCATCGATTAAGTCACGGAGTTGGAAGGTTGTCGGGGAAGCTCTGGGGTTGAGGAAAGAAAGGTAACGAGTCAAAACTAGGCCAAGCCAATTTGCAGAAGCAAGCATTTTTCTAGACAATCTTTCTGCCATGTCGCTTTGGCGTGCGATTTAATCAGAGAGTCGCTTTGCGAGCCGGGATACCAAACACCAGCTGCGCTAGCTGTGAAACCGTATATGGTGGCATAACAAATGGAAGTGGACCGAATGAATTTACTCCAATCTCGGCCTAGTGTAATTTCGTGATTTTGAAACCAAGTCTACGTGCCAGTTGTTACTAGTTTGTGACTGCTTTTACTTTTATACTATATGAAAGCATAGAGAAGCAAAAACAAAAAGCTGCAGAAAACTGGAGTGACCCTGAAGGTCAAATCCATGTTCTCTGCAACTTCAAGTTTTTCGCTGCTAGTCAGGCCTTCTTGCCGGTAGGAAGAAGCGAGACGAAAACCAGATAGCATAAGGTGCCTGCCGGGTGACCAATCAGTGCCACCGCGATCAAACGCACCCAAAATACAGACAGGTCGTAATGCCTGGCCAGGCTGGAACAGACGCCGAAAAGAAGAGGGTCGGTATCGCGGGTGACACCTTGACGCTCCAGCCTGATGGCCGTGACAATGGCGAAAACAACCATGAAGATTGAGGCTACTGCTGACATATTAGAGTCCTCGGTTATTGTTTTATATCGTTATGCAGCCACCACCAGCAGGCGAGAGCGCTTGCGGAAAGCTTCCCAGGCGCCCTTCTCATCCCAGTTGGTAGAACAGGCTTGCTTAACCACGTTGACCACGCAGTAAGCAATGCGCTCCACCAGGGAAACAGCGGTCTGTTCGACGCAAGCATCAACCCAGACCCCGACTACGCGAAAGTTGTAATCGCAATAGTCGTTCATGCGACACGCCGCCATCACTTCTTTCGAGCCATCAGGCTTGACTTTGGTTTGCCGCACGAAGCGTGGATAGCGTGCCACCACCGCCAGAATTTCGTTCAGCGTGCCACCAATGCGCATGGGGTCGCACTCGAGCAGAACGATCGCCCAGCCTTTGCTCATCGCCAGTTTGACTTCGGCAATGACGTTTTCCACGAGTGCTTTGTTCTCGCAGTCCTTGACGAAAAACTCCTGCATGTCCACCACCACAAGGGTGCCGTCCGCATCTAGTTCTAGTGTGTTCATAAGCTTTAACCCTCCTTTCAGTGCAGCGCGCCAGGCGCGGTGTCATATGTGGTGCCTGGCGTGCAGCGAGAGTGGTTAGCTCATCGCCATCAGCGGCCGGGCAACGGTATCGCCAATATCTGGCGGGGAGCCGATAGTTCGCCCTCAGGACGAAAACCGACGGTGAGCGCCAGCAGCGGCAGGGCCCTGAGGCACTGCGGCTGTGGCATGGTGGCCAGTGCGTTGAAGTCGCTGCGACTGCCGACGTTGTTTGCAAACGCGTCAAGCCGTTCGCAGCTCCAGAAAAGCTGATTCGTGGCATCGAGCACCCTGAAATTCATCAGACGCGTACCAAAGACAGGCGCGTCAAATTTGTTCAGCAGCTGCTCGCCGTCTTTCAGCACAGATAGCAGATGAGCCCGGGCAGCGGCTTGCACCTCAGCACTTAGGGCCCAGGCGTCGACCGCAGGGTCAGTTAAACATTGCATAGTCGAGGTCCCTTTCTGGTCTCAGTTCAGCAGAGGTGGTCGCGAAAAGCCTCGTGGGCGTCGGCTTGCGGATACTGCTCGTTGAGGCGGCGAAAGAGCGGCTTCAATCGCTGACCCAGAGCCGAAAAGCTGCTGGGCGAAACCACTTTGCCTTGCTCCACGGCGTAGATGTACACCGCCTCAATCAGCATGCGAGCGTAACCTTTGCCCCGGTGTTTGTCTTCCACTGAGACATGCTGGACCCAGAGCATGTCTTGTTCAGACGGGTTGACTTGCAGGCCGGCGATGCCGACGATGCGCGTGCCCAGCGAAAGGGTGACATTGACCTGGTGTTGATATTCGCTCACCGAGAGGTAGTGCAGTCGGCGGGCGGTTTTCACCGAGGCGCTGAGCTCACGCTCTTTGAAGAGGTCGCGGTTGGCCGGCTCGGTGCGAGTGCGCTGATAGAGTTCGCTCGCGCTCAAGATATCGATGCGAAGTTTTGACATGATATTTCTCCTTGAGCGCGAGCGCTCGGTTTAGGGTTTGGAAGAACCAGTGGGAATGCCCATTTCGGCGAAGAGGCCGTGAGCAAACTCCTGGAAGCCGGGGTAGTCGTTGACCTGATCTCCGCCCACACGCATGCCGCAATTGATTTCGCGAATGCGCATGCCGCTTCTCACCGGCTTGATGAAAAGCTTGAGCCCGGCTACAGTTCGCCTGTGAGCTACTACTGCGAAGGCAGCAGCGACCAGGTCTACATGCGCGTCAAGCGTGCTATCGCCGAGGCCCACGACAGCT
>JADYXQ010000088.1 GCA_021772135.1 Candidatus Obscuribacter sp. | reverse complement strand
TTGACTGATTCATTGACTGATTCATTGACTGTCCTTTATGGTCATTAACGGCTCGAAGCCAGCGAATTGTTTTTACGAGAACTATCTTTGCGCGAATAAACCGGTGTCAACCAGTGGCGATATTGCTCCACTTCGCCACGACAAATTTTGATATATCTGTCTTTGATAATTGTTGTAATCGGCCCGGCAACGCCGGCTCCTACAGGCCTTTTGTCGATTTCGATAATTGGGGCGATTTGAGCGCCGGTGCCGCAGAAGAATAATTCATCGGCAATATAAAGTTCGCTTCTATCGATTGCACGGGATTCGGCTTTGAGTCCGAGCTCTTCTTCGGCCATTTCCATAATGGTGCGGCGGGTGACGCCTTCCAAAATATTTTCATATGATGGTGTCGTAATCAATCTGCCGTTCTTAACCATGAATACATTCATAGCAGAACCTTCAGATACGTGCCCGCTTTCGGTCAAAACAATACAATCATCGAAGCCGGCCATAACTGCATCGGTTTTAGCAAGAGCAGTGTTTGCGTAGGCGCCTACTATTTTTGCTCTGGCAGGGATAGCGTTGTCTTCCACTCTTCTCCAGCTCGAGACCTGAACTTTTAAGCCGGGAGCGCCATGGAAATAATCACCAAATGGCACCGTGAAAATACACATATCTGATGGATTGTTATCTAAACTGGGTCCGACTCGATGCACTGTTTTGTAAGCAGTAGGGCGGATATAGGTGTCTGTTCGGGGCTGATTCTTTTTCATCAGTTCGACTACGATTTTGCAAAGTTCGTCCACAGATTGAGGCACTTGCAGGTACATGATTTTCATGCTGTCCACCATGCGCTCGAAATGCTCTCGCAGGCGGAAGAGGTACATTTCTTCTTCTTCTTCGTTCCAATAACCGCGAATGCCTTCGAAAACGGCCGTGCCATACATGAAAGAGTGATTCATGATGCTGATTTTGGCATCTTCTATTGGTACGATATTGCCCTGGAAGAATGCGTACGTCTTTGGTTCAGTCACCGCGGCTCCTTTGAATTATTGCGATTGGCCTTTGCAGTACAAAATTCGGTCTTCAACAGTTTTTCTCTGTGCCGAATCAGGTCTCAGTTCAACATAACGTTTAAATGAGTTTGCCGCTTCTTGCCACTCTTTATCGCTTTCCTGCAAGACTCCCAGTTCATAAAAACCATCAGCGTAATCAGGTTCTACTTCTGTTGAGCGCAGAAATTCGGTTTTGGCCTGGTCAAGTTTTCCCAGACGCTTAAAAGAGCGACCCAGGCCCGTATGACAGGCGCCGGAGTTAGGAAATTTTTTCATTTTACTGTCAAAAATCGCCGCTGCTTTTTCTGACTCACCCATGGCTAAAAGGTGATTGGCGTCTTTAAGCACCACATCCCAGTTAGGATCACTTTTCGCCAGAGCAGCTGGTATTGCCACTGCGGACAATACCAGCGCTGACATAAGCAATGCCGAATTAAACAATTTGTTCATCGGTTAGATCTCTACTTTATTTGCTTTTGAGGATAGTGCCTGAAGCATTCAGACTTCTGCTGACCGAGCTGGGCGCGCCGCCGGGAACTGGTGAAACAACGATAGCCGAAACTTCCATGCTCACTTTTTTCACTGCGTCGCCAACTCTGGCACCAGAACCTTTGACGATGCTGCCTGTGGACGAATCTTTATCGACAGCGTCAACATTGAGCACAGCAATGGTGTTGGTCAATGTCTTAATTACTTTGCCTGTATCAGGATCATTGATGGTTTTGTAAGGACGAAGCACTTGCAGTTTATCGCCCACGGCCAGACCGTTGATTTTGCCTACGTTAATGGTGATTTGAGTACCGGTAACGTCGGCAATTTTTCCTTCTACGTTGGCTGCAGCAAGAGATTGACCATCAGGCACTTTGTTGGCGGCAGCAATCAATTGACCGCCCATTTCTTCTACTGATTGCAAGGTCGCTTCGCCGGCAATAGATGAGGCGAAATCAGATGAATCCATGTTGACACCGAAAGCACCGGAGCTTGAGCGCTTAGACTCACCAGAGCCGTGCACCGCAGCGAGGATTTCAGTAGTGTTGATGTCGATGATTTTGGCGTCTACTGCAACTTTAACCTTGCTCTTGCTTGATTTGAAGCTGCCGAGCATACCACCGAGACCACCTACATAAGGAACACCGGGAATGTAACCGGTAGGTAGACCACTGGTGCTCACTGTTTTGGTTTCATAACCAAATTGTGTGACGGTTCCGGTAATGATGGCATCAACGCTGAGAATTTTACCGATTTTGCAGGCAGTGGCTGGGTCAGCGCGATCTGACACTGAAAGGTTCTGTTCTTTCAAAATGTTATCGAGCATGGCTCTGTCGACGACTGAATAAGTGCCGTCATTAACGAGTTTGGTGGTGAGCAAGCTAACGATACCTTTGCCCACGTCATAGTTATTTGAGTACTGAGTGACTGCGCCGTAATCAAAAGGCATGATAGCGATACGTCTTTTAGTGGCAGCCTGCGCCTGCGATATGTTGGCGACATTGCCGGCAACTGCAATTAATAGCGCCATTGCCAGCGCTGCTGTCTTTCGGAACTTCATCCATAACTCCTTCTGTAAACTAAGCCGATTGGCTATACGTGCTGCGTGGCTCTAAATCTCTGCTTAGAGTCTACTGGATTAACGCCCTTCCTCTAAATAATAGGGATCATTCAACTATTTATTTTTGACTAATCTGCGGCTTAAGCTGGCCCTGCTGACATCTTAGCGATGCTTAACCGTGGTCTTGGCCTTTGCTTTGGGCCGGCCAGTTCTGGCGGCGCGCGCTGCTCTCGCTTCAAACTCATCTATTAGACGGCGCACATCTTTAAAGTGCGGTGTGTCTGGAGTGATCGGTCGTAGAAGGCCGATTGCTTCATCGAATTGACCGCCGTCGGCCAGAGTCTGGGCGCGAATGATGCGCTCTCTGGTTTGCATTTCGATCATGATGGCATTTTGCAATGGGCCCACTACTCTTTGTGAAGCCGAGTTGATGACGTCACGGGCGGCATTGTCTACCAGCTTCTTATTGAGCTGTGCCGGGCCGCCTACTGAAAAATCTTGATTGTATTTTTGTACGGCCACTGTGTTGAGAATCTGACCACCGGCTGTTTTGGTAATCACCGAACCGTTGTAGCGAATCGAGCCTGAATTAGGGTCGAGTTGCTCAGTGATATTACAGACGATATACCAGTCAGGGTTAACGGTGCTCACGGCAACGTCGCCGATATTATTGAGGGAATTGCTGATTCTATCCACCACTTCTTGCTCAATACCGCTGCCGCTGGCCGAGACTACGGCGATGCGCACAGGTGGGGCAGCCCAGACCGACGTTATTGAGGAGGCGCAGCTGCCAATCAGCGCGGCAGTCAGCAAAAGCATTTTAACCAGGTATTGCTCCAGGTATCTCATTTGTATATATTCTCCTTAAGCGCCCTTATCCATGGCTTGATTGGCTAAACGATCGGCTTCCTTGTTATATTCGCGGCGAACATGTTCGATGTTGAATTTTTTAAATTGCCTTTGCAATCTTTTCGCTTCATTAAAGAGTGGTATCAGCCCTTCGTTTTTACAACGATAGAGACCCTTTATTTGTTTGACAATGAGCTCCGAGTCCATTCGCACTTCTACTTCAGAAAAGCCCATAGCCAGCGCCTTTTCCAGACCGATAAGCAAGCCTGTATATTCGGCCACATTATTAGTGGTGATGCCGACAAATTGAGAAATATTAGCGAGTATCTCACCGCTTTCAGTGCCGGCTTTAATTACAGCGCCGCACCCGGACGGGCCGGGGTTACCGCGTGAGCCGCCATCGGCAAAAATTACGGCTACAGTAGCGCCCTTGCGGCCGGCTTCGGCCAAACTAATCTCTGCCTCTGTCATTTTTTTTGGCCCTCTCCCAGTTCTACCGAGACTAATTTCTTAAAGCTAATTAGAGCTTCGTCGATTTTACCGACTTCCTTACCGCCCGCGGAGGCGATGTCAGGCCTGCCGCCGCCCTTGCCACCGAGAATGGTGGCAATTTCACCTACCATTTTGCCGCTGTTGAAGCCGCCTTTCACCATATCGCCTGAAGCGGCGACAACGAGGGACACCATCGGGCCCTGGGTGGAAACCAGCAAACAAGTGATGTTGGTGTGATTGGCCTTGATATTCTCTGCGATTAATTTCAGTGACTGGCCGCTCAAATCTGGTATCAATGCGGCAATTACCGAAGTTTGGCCAATCTTTTCAGCTTTGCCGACAATTTCGGCTACGCGACTTAGCGCCAGCTTTTCTTCCATTGCTTGCATGGCTTTTTCTTTTTGCTTTAAATCAAACTGCAAGCGTTCAATCTGGGCAACCATATCTGATGGCTTGACTTTCAGTTTTTCAGTGGCGTCGCCCAAATATTTCAGCTGGTCGGCAATATAATTCCAGGCCCGTGGCCCGGACAGTGCCTCAATGCGCCTTGTTCCCTGAGCTACGCTACCTTCTGAGATAATTTTAATCTGGCCGATTTCAGAAGTGTTCGACACATGTGTGCCGCCGCAAAATTCTAAGGAGAAGTCGCCCATTTTCACTACCCGCACCACGTCGCCGTATTTTTCGCCGAACATGGCAATGGCGCCTGTAGCCTTAGCTTCATCGATAGACATTTCTTGAGTGACCACTTCGCTATTGCTGCGAACCCACTCATTCATCAGTGATTCTACTCGGGCAATATCTTCACGCCCCGGCTGCTTGTCCAAGGTAAAGTCGAAGCGCATGGCGTTAGGGCCGACCTGAGAGCCGGCCTGTACCACTTGCTTGCCAAATATTTCGCGAATAGCGGCATGAAAGACGTGGGCGGTGGAGTGGTGCAAAATTGTAGCCAGACGCCGGGCGCTGTCTACTACACTATGCATTTTCTGCCCGGCTTCGACAGTACCAGATATGGTGCGGACGCGGTGCAGGTGAAGGCCTTCGTGCTTTTTCGTGTCCAGCACTTGCAAGCGTGCGTCGGGGCTTTCGATTACTCCGGCATCACCAAGCTGACCGCCAGACTCGCCGTAAAACGGAGTCATGTCGAGGATGACATCGACTTCATCGCCTTCATTGGCTGAAGCAATAAGTTTGCCGTCCTTAAATATGGCGAGAATGGAGCTCTCGTCTTCTTTTTTAGTGTAGCCACTAAATTTGGTGGTGCCATGTTTTTTAGTCAGTTCACCAAAAGCATTGTCACCGGTCATAACCACATTGAATTTATTTACCGACGATACTTCTTCGTGTTTACTTCTGGCAGTGGCAAAGCCTTCCATGTCGACTTTTTTGCCGCGCTCAAGGGCGATTTCAGCGGTGAGTTCCAGGGGGAAACCATAAGTGGCATAGAGATTGAAAGCTTCTTCGCCTGCCACCACTTCATCTTTACCGCCGAGAATTTCTTCCAGTAAAGCCGAGCCGCGGTCGATGGTTTTTGAAAAGCGTTCTTCTTCTTCTCTGATTACCCGCACAATTTGTTCTTGCTGGCCAACAAGCTCGGTGTACACCTTGCCATAGATTTCGAGAATAACCGGCACCAGTTTGTAAATGAAAGGTTCGGTCAGTCCAAGCAGCCGGCCAAAACGCGCTGCCCGGCGAATGATAAATCGCAATACATAACCACGGCCCACATTGCTTGTGCGCACGCCGTCGGCCACCAGAAAACTAACGCAGCGGGCGTGGTCGGCAATGATTTTTAGATAGCTGTCTTGTTTGACGGCAGCAGGCACATCTGCACCGGTGCCGACAATGCCGACCATCACTCCGCCTGTGTATTGTTTGCCGGACATCTGGCAAACTTTGTCCAGAATGGGCATAAACAGGTCGGTTTCGAAGGTATTGTTTTTCTGTTGTTTGACCAGGGCGATGCGTTCTAAACCGGCGCCGGTATCAACGTTCTTTTTGTCTAAAGGGGTGAATATGCCGTTTTCGTCTTTGAAAAGCTCCATAAAGACCAGATTCCAGATCTCTATATAACGGTCGCCTTCCACTCCCTTGTAACAATAATCTTCAAAGCTTTCGGGCCCGTATTGCTCGCCTCGGTCATAGAATATTTCTGAGCAAGGTCCGCAGGGGCCGGTGGGACCTGGCGGACCCCAGAAGTTATCTTTTCGCGACATTCTGAATATGCGATCGAGGGGTACGCCCACTTTCTCGTGCCAGATGTCTGCCGCTTCGTCATCGGCAGGGTTTTGCTCGTCACCCTTGAAAACAGTAACGTAGAGCTTATCTGGCTCTAGAGCCAGCTCTTTTGTGACAAATTCCCAGGCCCATGGAATTACCTCTTTCTTGAAATAATCACCAAAGCTGAAATTGCCAAGCATC
>JADYXQ010000087.1 GCA_021772135.1 Candidatus Obscuribacter sp. | reverse complement strand
GTCAGTGCGAAAAACAGTCAGTGCGAAAAACATTCACTACCCAATCAGGGCTTTTAGCCACCAGAACAAATTTCATTCGACCATGGTTGTTGATACGCACTCCCTTCATTGAGACTATGGTTTCGGTATCACCAAAATAAAAATGAGTTTGCGTCAACTTCAAGGCCGGAATTAAAGTGGAGTGTTTAGTAGATTGAGCGGTGCACGACAATGCCGAAGCAAGAGTGCCGGCAGTGAGACACAAGGCTAAGAAAATCCTACTTCTTCGGTTTTCGAACATGTCAAAAATGCCTTTACCGCCAGTTGTTCCATGTTAGCAGACGGCCGAGCTCGATCTGCTAAAGTATGGGGCTATGAGTAGTTCCAATCACCAATTAGAAGCGAAAGTCAATTCGCTCGAGCTGCGTATAGAGCTCAGCTCTCAGCGCATTCGCACTCTTGTAGACGCCATGCCGGTGGGCCTCTTTCTCATCACTGAGGGCGGAACAATTGAGGCTGCCAATCCCCAGTGCCTGACTACATTTGGCGGTCAGTACGGCGATTATCGTGGTAGAAAAATTACCGATTTCGTCATCAGTCATGGCGAGCTATTTACCATCCCGGCGCTGCAAGAAACAGTGAGCGAATCAGTCACAGCAAAGGCCAAAAAGCTTGATGGCAAAGAATTTCCCGCGGTTGTAACCGTGCGCCCCTTCGGCACGCCGCCTGATCAATTATTTGCCATTTTTGTGGAAGACGTAACCAAGAAGCATGAAGTTGAGCGGATGAAGAAAGAATTTATGGCTATGGTCAGCCACGATTTGCGCACACCGCTAACTTCACTGATGATGACTCATGAACTGCTGGAAGATGGTCGATACGGCGAACTCAATGAAGCGGGCTTGCGAGGCATGCGGCGGGCTTCAGAAAGCATTAAAAGATTGATGAATCTGGTTAACGACCTGCTCGATTTAGAAAAAATTGAATCAGGACAACTAGAACTCTATCTTGAGATTGTGCCTGTGCTAGCAATGGTCGAAGACAGCCTTGCCGCAGTAGCGGCTCTATTGAGCAAAAAAGAGTTACAGCTTGAAATTGCTGTTAAAGAATCATCGCTCATGGCATTCACCGATAGAGAGCGTCTGATTCAAACAATGGTGAATTTGCTTTCTAATGCCATCAAATTTTCAGAGCCAGGTAAAAAACTGATCGTTAAGGCCGAACGGCGAGGCGGCGACGTGCTTTTCGGAATTGTGGATCAGGGCCGCGGCATTCCAGCTGACCGAGTAGAGACGGTCTTCGAACGTTTCAAGCAGGTTAACAGAGAAGACGGCGCCCGGGGCACAGGCTCGGGTCTCGGGCTGGCCATATGCAAAAGTATCATCGAACTCAATGGCGGTAAAATTGGTGTTGTTTCAACCGTCGGTCAGGGCAGCACATTCTGGTTTTCCCTACCGGCCAGCGTGGAACAATACCAACGGCTCCGTGCGAGCATTAATGACAGGCAGGGTCTAAATGGCGAAAATTCTAGTAGTTGAAGATGATGCCGAATTTGCCGCAGTCATTGAAGAGTGGCTTTCTTTTGATCACCACACGGTAGAAGTGGTGCCAACCGGTACAGAAGGCCTGGAAAGGCTGCAAGTCTTCGAATATGAACTAGTGATTCTAGATTTAGGACTGCCGGGCATGTCCGGCATGGATATTTTGCGATCGTTTCGCGCTCAGGGTGCCATGACACCGGTTCTGATACTAACCGGCAAACGTGCCATGGAAGACAAGCTCGAAGGCTTTGAAACCGGCGCCGATGATTTTCTCACCAAACCTTTTCACGGCAAAGAACTATCGGCCCGTGTGAAAGCTCTGTTGAGGCGACCTCAAGCTCTTGTGCCCACAGTTCTCACACACGGCGACATCGAACTTGATCCTGATAATTTTGTAGTCAGACGCAGCGGCGAAGAAGTGCGCTTGTTACCTAAAGAATTTGCCCTGCTACAGTTTATGATGCGCAATCCAAAAAGGTTGTTTGTTGCTGACGAATTGCTTTTGCGCGTTTGGTCAAGCGAGTCGGAAGCCACATCAGAAGCGCTGACTACATGTATAAAAAGGCTCAGACAGAAGCTCGATTTACCCGGACAGCCTTCTGTAGTTCGCAATGTGCACGGTGTGGGCTATGGTTTGTTTCTTGTGCCGGATACAGCGAAAAAAATGCCGCAATAGTTCTCTTAACGTCATTTTGAACCTACATTTTGAGCGAGCCAATATCTGTACTGGTCCAATCGGCTTCGCCTTTTTTAATTGTGGGCAGAAGTCTATCTTGCAAGATTGGGAATTTATTTAAGGATAGCTGACTGCGGGCGGTGATCTCGTTGCCGGCGATATTGATGTGAGTCAGATTTTTAAGCACGGTCAGTTTTTCCAGATCCCGGTCTTTCAGGCCTGTGTACTTGAGCGAAAGTTGCTGCAGGTCTTTGAGCTTGCCAATATTGGCGATGTCTGATTGCGTAAGCTTGCAGCCATCGACATTAAGCATTTTGATATTCGTAGAACGTGTTAGTGCCACCAGTACCGGTGCACAATTGTCGATACCGGCGATAGCCAATTTTTCTAATTTCGGCAATAATTTACTTGTGGCCAGAGCTTGGCCGCTTATGCCGGAATGGTTTATATGCAGCTCACGAAGTTCAGGCAGTGTTTCAAATATTGCCAGATCTTGATTAGTGAAAGCACTATTTTCCACGTTCAAGGTGGTGAGCGAGGTGAGGCGGGCAAGCCACGTAGACAGCAGCGCATCACGTGGCTTGACGTTCTTAATCATCACTGAGTTGAGTTCATGAGGCTGGAAAAACTTGATTAATTCCGGCACTGCTGCAGTGGTCGGATTGGCTTCAAAGCCAATCCGATCAGGCTCAAGACAAACTACTTTTCCCTGTGCCTTGACTTTTTCCTGCACACGGCCAACGGTGCAAACAATACCGCCGATGGAAAATTTAACAGGGAAACTAAATACCCGCATTGCAGTACCATCGATTTTTTTAATAGATGAATACGGTTTGCTTCTTGTTGCAGCAAAGGTCTCGGCCTCTTTTTTTAAAGCCGAATCAAGGCGGTCGCCCATGATGAAGATTTCATCGTTATCCATTCTACTGGTAACAATGGGCGCAATTCGGGGCACGGCCTTTACTTGAGCGACCAGGGGTTTGGGTACGAACCATTTGCTGTTGAGTGCCACCAGCGCCAACACAGTCAAAAGTAAAACAGGGGCTGCCACCAATAGTAATACCGCTGGGCCTTTAGCCGACGCCGAATTAACCTTCTCTTTATCAATTTCGAGGTCAAGTTCTGTAGTGACATTAGAAAAAGCAGGCGACACTGTACGGCGAAGAGCCGGCCGTGCACCAGAAATTTGCTTGGTGGCCGAAGTGTGTCCATCCCCTTTTTCGATGGCCAACAATAAAGCTGCCACTTCACTCAAAGATGAATAGCGGTCAGCCGGTGCTTTCGCCAACATGGTTGCTACAAGTTCTTCTAAACGCGCATCAAATTTTAATTCTTGAGCAACGGCACCGAGAGCAGGCGGCTCTTGCGACAAGTGCAAGGTTGTGGTTTCCATGGCTGAGCGGCCAAGAAACGGTGGCTTACCAGTCAATGCCTGAAAGAACGTAACACCAACCGAATAAAGGTCGGAGCGCAAGTCTAATTTTTCACCCAGGCATTGCTCGGGGCTCATATAGAGCGGACTGCCAAAAACCTCTCCCGGCCGCGTCAGGCCCTGCATTGTCTGCCTGCCATCATCTGTCATTTTGGCAATACCAAAATCGACGATTTTTACCTTACCTAAATCACCGTCAGCAACAAGCATAATGTTGCCGGGTTTGATGTCGCGGTGAATGATGCCGTGGTCGTGAGCATAAGCCAGACCGGCACAGACCTGGCGAAAAAGCGGCAGAGCGACTTCTACCGGCAAACGCTGATGCTCCTGCAAATAATCGGCCAGCGAATCGCCGTCAATCAGATCCATGGTATAAAACGGCCGACCATCTGCAGTCTGATTCATATCGTAAATCTTGACGACATTGTCATGATTCAACCGGGCAATGGCCTGCGCTTCAATGCGAAAGCGCTGCCAGACTGATTCGGAAAGATACTCCATTCTAAGTACTTTGAGGGCCAGCACTTTGTGCATAATTGTGTGTTCGACCTTATACACAAGGCCCATACCGCCGGCCCCGATGAAGTCGATGACGCGGTAGGTATCACCGACGATTGAACCGTTGACGAACCCACCAGCGGGCGCCAATGGCACGCGTTTATCAGTGTTAGCTTGCTTAAGATGAGACAAAGTCTTCAACCCAGAATCGACCGATTAGACTCTCTTATTGTACTAGTCAAAAGGCTTTTCAGACGCTTAACAGGCTGCTCGTTTTACCCAATAGATCAGAAAAAGCTGAAGCGGCAGACGCAGCCACAAAACGTAAAGAGGAATATCGGAGAACAGCTCATGGTGCAGTGCCATATTCAGGTTGGCCGGAAATACGGCAATTAAAAGAGCAATCAAGCCATAACCGGCAGCCTTACGAGTGCGCGGCCAGAGCACGCCCAGCGCCCCCAATATTTCAAAAAATCCAGAAATCAGCACCAGAGCCATGGGCCATGGCAAATAAGAAGGCACGGCCCTGACGAATAAAAGAGGATTGACAAAATGCATCACACCGGCGAAGCCGAAAAATGCCGCTAGCAGATAGAGAGATATTTTTATTTTGCTCAAATTTTTTCGCCTTCAGGTAAGCGCAAAGCGAAAATTAAAAGACCAAGACCAATAAGACCGCAAGTAATTCCGGCAGCGAAATGCCAGGGTTGAAGATGTTCTTTGAGCACTACAGCGATGACCACCGAAAGCATGTTATGGCCGGCATGCAGCAACATGCAGGGAAATATGGAACGCGAGCGCAAAGCTAAATATGTAAGCGCACAACCTAATGCGCCCGTAGGCAAAAAGCGCATTAAACTCATGTGAAAAGCGCCGAACAGTAATCCTACAGTCAAAACCAAACGGGTAGTGGAAAAACGCCTGGGCATAAGAGAGAGAATTACACCGCGAAATAAAAGTTCTTCACAAACCGCGGGCATTAAACCGATAACAAGCAAAAGCAGCCAGAGAGGCTGGCTATTGAGGCCAATATATTCTGCCATTAGCTTGCTGACAGCTTCACTGGCAGGCACTAATTTGGCAAAGAGCATCGCAAACAAACTGGCAATCGACACCGTCAGTGGTGCCAATAGCAGCGCACCAACAAGGGTAAGTACGCCTCCCCGAGGCATGCTCAGCAGCAAGACCTGCCTGGCGCTGAGTTTGAACCAGAAGAATGCAAGAAAAAGACCAGGAACCAAAACCACAAAGATCTGAGTCAGGGCGATGCCATAAACGTGATGCTTTGCAACCAGGCTTTGCGAGACATAGAACATCAATAAAAATATGGTGCTGTAAAGCAAGAATAATTCGCGACCAAAATTTTGTTCTTGCAAGCGCCTCTGGGGAGACTCTTCGATGCCAAAAAGAATGTCTTCTCTATCTACAACTGGTGCCACCGCTGAAACCAACAAGATTGAATAAAGCAGCGAAACTACCGCGGAGAGCAACATGTACGGAAGCGCCAGGCGCCCGGAAAGAATGTCGTTCATGCCAATAGTCGAGTTTAAAAAAGGCACCAGAGCCACCGGCCCATCCAGATGAATATCTCCCATGGCCATGACCGAGAGGGGAATGGTCATCAGCACCATTAAGGGCAGCATGTAAGCCTGTGCCTGTTGCACCGTACGGGCAAAAGTCGCCAGCGCCATGGCTGAAGCCGCCATAGAGAGACAGAGGGGGAGCATCGAAAGAGCCAGTACCAGCACACAGGGCAGCGGCAATTTCACAGCCAGAGGATGACTCAAAATCGAAGCCATAGAAGGGGGCAAAAAACTAAAAATATTTGTCTGCACAAATTGAGCCAGGTAAAATCCGGTCAAAGTGGAGAGCACCACAGCATATGAGCTGACAGTGATGGCGGCGAGCTTGCCAAGAAATAAATTGAAGCGCTTGACGGTGGTGGTTAAAAGCGCCTCCAACGTGCCGCGCTCGCGCTCACCGGTGATGGCATCAAGAGATGGATAAATCACTCCGACAAATGCCTGGAAAATTAGAATCAGGACCAGCATGCTTTGAATAAAGGGACTGGCAGCCCACATAGCATCCACAGGCGAGACAAGAGTTGCCATAACAGATTCTGGCTTTTGCAGGTTGATACCGGCGTGGTCAAGTCGTTTTTTGACAAAATAATCTTTGTAGCTGTTGAGAATTTGACCGAGCTTGGCGGCCGAGTTAGCCGAGCGCGCTAATTTGCCGTCATAGTAAACCGTCACCGATGGCATTTTGCCCGCCAGAGGCACCAGGTCAAGATTTTGCGAAAAGTCGGGCGACGCTTCCACGACAGCGTCAACTCGAGCGCCAGCCAGTGCCAACTCTTTGCTCTCGCCGGCTAGGGACACCACCTTAAAATCATACTTTTGCAAAAACCCCAGGGTATTGCCGCCAGGTGAAATGTCGGCCACTCGATAATGTTCCTGCAGTGCCTGCCTCACTTCGCGAGCAGCTATCAAAGGCAAACCGATGGTGACAAGCGGCCCGATGAAAAGGCTGAAGACGACCATAGGCACCAGAGACCTCAAGTCGCGTATGCCTTCGGTCATCTCTTTAACAAAGACAACCATCACTTGCTGCCAGTCAAAAGTTCTATTTTGCTGAGTCATAGCGACTCACCAGTGACATAAATACTTCCTCCAGGACACTGGCACCGGAAAGTTCTTTCAGCTCATCTATGGTGCCTTGAGCCAGAAGCTTGCCATCATTGATGATACCAATGCGATCGCAAAGCTTTTCGGCTTCAGACATGATATGCGTACTGAAAACAATACATTTACCATCAGCCTTTGCTTGTCTGATAAAAGCATGCATCGCCTGGGTGGCCACCACATCAAGCCCATTGGACGGCTCGTCTAAAATCATCAATTTAGGGTCGTGAATAATCGACCGGGCAATAGAAACTTTCTGCCTGGTGCCCTGGGAAAGCTTACCGCAGCGTACGTCGGCAAACTGTTTGAATTCCAGCGCGCTAAACAACTGTTCGATTTTTACTTTTAAGGCCGCTTCGGGTACACCATTGAGATGGCCGAAATAAGTCAAAATTTCTCTCGGTGAAAGCCTTTCGTAAAGCCCAGTGGATGATGAAAGAAAACCAAGAGCGGCCCGGGCTGCATCAGGATCGCGAAAAATATCGATGTCGCCCAAGTGAGCGCTGCCTGATGTTGGATTGAGGATAGTGGCAAGC